>CALMKJ010000166.1 GCA_937867305.1 uncultured Ectothiorhodospiraceae bacterium
GAGCAACCACTGCTGAGCGATCACCGCCCCCCAGGACCGGCGTCCGCAAAGGGGACAGCGGGGGCCAACGGGAGCTCCAGCGCGGAATACAGGCGATAGGGCTCGTTCACCTCTTCGATCCCGGGTGTCGCCGGACCGTGCGCGTAGAGAGCCTCCAGGGCCTGGGTGACGTTTCCGAGATAGGGATGGCGCACCCCGCGGTGATGACAGGCGTCCCCAATCAGGTGGGCCTCGATCCCGAGCCGCGTCAGGACGCGCTTGAGGGATGGAGCCAGGAAGAACCCCAGGTTCTGAAGACCCAGGTCTCGCGCTCGAGAGCAGAGTCCGATCAGCAGGCGGCGCAGCATCTCCGTGCGGGCGCTCAGAAGCCCCTCCTTCTCGAACCGGCTGACCGGTCCGATCAGGGGGTCGCGACGCACGATCAGGAGCCGGGAGACCTCGCCATCCGGGCGGCTCAGCGCGCCCAGGCGGGCCGGGTCGATCCGGCAGTGACTCTCCACGGGGAGAACCCCTTCCTCCTGTCGGGGCACCAGACGGGCGCTGGCGAGCCACCCGCCCGTATGGGTACAGCGGATCAGGAAGTGGATGGAGTGGGCGTCGAACTCGTCCGACTCCTCTTTGGTCTCGAAGTGCAGCGGGTCTTCGAAGCCCGTTTCGAGGCAATAGACCTGATAGCGCAGGCGGTATGCGATGCGCCTGCTGGGCTCGGTGTCCGCGATGACCGCCTCGTAGGGATGGGCATTCAGCGCCAATGCCCCCACTGCTGGCCTTGTCTCCATTCGCCCCCCTCTTGCCTCTGACTCTCACTGCCTCACGCAGGCCGTGACCGCATCGCAACGTACCGGTCAGCGTCCGAGGCCCTCCCACGACGCGGATCGCGCGCCCCCCGGCCCCTGGCAAGAGAATACAGGCAAAAAATGCGCCATGCGTCACAAAAGCTTTGACAGGTCATCAGCGAATGGCCCTATCTCACTGTCTGTGGGGCCCGGCGCTATCTGCCGGATGGGGGACTTCTGAGGCCGCAGGCCCTGCAAACCACCAGGGACTGCCGACAAGCGTAAGACCAGCCGACGCGGGATTTACTGAAGTCAAGACTAAGCAAAACGGCCTAACTATACCGCTTCGCGGCAAGTTTGGCAAACCGGCGAAGCCGCAGAGTGCGGGCACCCGACTCGCAAGGGCCGGAATTCCTGTAAAGAATGCCGACAACCGCACGCAAACAGGTCTTGAGAGGCTTCCAGGTCTTGAGAGGCTTCCGTCCCGCACCGGAGCACGCCGTGACGACGAACCCGAGCCCCGCACCCCCCAGTCTCGCGGAGGTGTACGAACAGTACTTCACCATGGTCCGAGCGGATACGCCGGCCTTGCGCGAAGTCGCGTTCCGCTTGCGTTACCAGGTGTACTGCGTCGAGAACGCCTTCGAGGACCCCTCCCATTTCCCCGACCGTATGGAGTACGACGCCTACGACCGGCGAGCGGTCCACGCCCTGCTGGTGCACCGCCCCACGGGCAACGTCGCCGGGACCGTGAGACTGATCCTGCCGGATGGCGGCCGCCCGACCGACCTGCCGTTTCACTCCGTCTGCCGGAACCGGGCCCCCTTCCCGCCGGGCAGCACCGCGGAGATCTCCCGTTTCGCGATCTCCAAAGACTTCCGCCGCCGGCAGTCGGACGGACTCTACCCGGACGAGCACAGCGTCGCGCACGACGACACCTCGGGCCCCACCGACCAGCGCCTCATCCCCACCATGGCCATCGGCCTGATGCGCGAGATCGCCCGCATGAGCGCCGAACAGGGCGTGACCCACTGGTGCGCGGTGATGATGCCGGCGCTGCTGCGCCTGCTCGGGCGCCTCGGGATCCATTTCCATCCCGCCGGCCCCCCGGTGCAGTACCACGGCCGCAGGCAGCCGTGTTATCGAGACGGCATCGAGCTCCTGGAGCAGGTGCGTACCGAGCAACCGGGCATCTGGGCGTTTCTCAGCGACGAAGGGCGGCTCTTCTCGGCGCGGGAGACCGCTCGCGCCTCCGCCAACCGTTAGACCGAAGCCCCGAAGAAGGGCACCGTCCGACGGGAGCGCGGTCAGAAGCGATACCAGACCTCGCCGTAGACCCGGTCCTGGTCCTCGAAACGACCGAAGTAACCGCCCGAGCCTCCGCCAAAGACGTCGACACCCCCGACGAGGCTCCAGTTCGGCTGGAATTCCCAGGTCACGCGCGCCTGCAGATTCCAATCGGTGTCACCGAGCGCCGTGGCATAGAGGAGCTCGGGCTCGACCTTGGGGTGGAACGCCTTCGTGCTCAACAGCACCGTAGCCACGTTGGTCAGGGCGTCCTGGAACACCCCGGGCCGACGGTCGAGGACGCGGGCCTGGATGTACTGCAGGTTGAGCCGCGTCTCGTGCTCGAAGGCGAACTCCACGCTCGCGATCCAATCGAGCGCGTCGCTGCGCAGCAATCCATTCGAGTCTGCCGGGTCCGAGGTCTCATAGAGCTGGCCCCGGGTGTAGATCGCCTCGCCCTTCACCACGAACGGCCCCAGGTCCTTGGCCACGGTACCACCGTACTGGTGGATCCGCTCGTGGATGGGGCGATACGCCAGTCCCGGGCCGGAAACCCGCTCGAAGACCGGGAACCGGTCCGGAGAGCTCCAGAAGAACAGCGAGGTGTCCCAACCGTCGGTCAGATAATTGGCTCGCAGCCCGTAGCCCGAGTGGCCGAGGTCGTCGTCCGGGAACCGCTCGTCGAGGATCCGGACCCCAGGCCCGACCTGGAACGGGTAGAAGTCCGCCCCGGGCTTGCCAATCTCGTCATAGGTCATCACGGGGACCCACACGGCCTCGGCGTGGAAATCCCCCTGGAACCACTCGGCGCGCGCCGCCCACTGGGGCAGCCGGCTCAGCTCGAAGTCGGGCAGGATGAACTGACGCTGGTCGAAGGCCGAGACCACGTCGGCAAAATAGAAGGCGACGACCTCGCCCCACACGATCTGCTGGCGCCCCACCCGCCACTCGACGGGGCCGGTGGCGAAGTCCAGGTAGCTCTCCCAGACCCAGGCATCGTGCTTCTGGTTGTCCCGGACCTCGCCGGGGTAGTAGTCGTTCCCCGCGTAGACCGGGTCGACCTGGGCCCGCGCCCCGACCTTCCAGCCGATCCCCCCCTCGGTCCGTCCGCTGGCCGAGACCTGGGCCATGTTCTGGAACAGGGACCAGTGCCCCGTGCCCCCGTAGGTGTAGGCGAGCTGGCTGTGGAGGAAGCCGGAGAGCTTCGGCCCGCCGGCCCCGCCAAGTCCGGCGGCCACGCGGCTCTCGTCTCCACCCGGCGGGATGACGGCGGGAGCGCCGCCAACGGCCGCAGGCGCCGGCTCTGCCGCGCCCGCGGGCGGTAGCCCGAACAGGGCATCCCGGGTCGCCGGGCCCTCGGCCCCGGCCGGGCTCGCGACGAGGCACGAGAGCGCGAGCGGCAGCAGCGCGTGTTGCATCCTACCCATGCCCCGTTTCCTCCTTTCCGGTGCCTGCGAGCCGACCGTCGCTGATGTTCACCACGCGGTCCGCCATTTCCATGACCCGGAAGTCATGGGTCGAGAAGATGAAGGTCGTGCCCTCCGACTCGTTGATCTTCTTCATGAGCCGGAGCACCCCCTCGCCGGTCTTCGAGTCCAGGTTCGCTGTGGGCTCGTCCGCCAGCACGATGGCCGGGCTCCCCGCGAGCGCGCGGGCGATCGCGACCCGCTGGCGCTGGCCGCCTGAGAGCTCGTTCGGCCGATGGTGGGCGTAACGCGAAAGACCCACGACGCCCAGATAGTGGTCGACCCGGTCCCGGCGTTCCTTGCGCGAGATCTCCTTCCGGTGCAGCAGGGGATACTCGACGTTCTCGCGCGCGGAGAGCACGGGCAGGAGGTTGAAGGTCTGGAAGATGAACCCGAGGGCGCTCGCCCGCAGGTCAGCGAGCTCGTCGGGGGTCTTACGGCCCACCTCTTCCTTGCCGATATAGACTTGGCCCTCCGTGGGCGTATCGATGCAACCGATGAGATTGAGCAAGGTGGACTTGCCGCTCCCCGACGGACCGGCGATCGCGAGGAACCGCCCCTTTGCAACGGCCAGGGAGACGTCGTGCAGGGCACGGAACGTCTGCCGGCCCAGGCGGTAGTCCTTGGAGACGTGGTCGACACGGACGACGCTCATGGGGGCGTCGGGATGGCCCTCGAGTCGATCTCGCAAAACCTCGATAACTCCTTGTGCGCGTCGGGGAAGTATAGGTACATAGGCCTTCGAATGCCACGCAGCGCCCACAGGACCAGCCCCGAGCGGCACCGTACGTCGGCGGCGACACGCATCGTCAGGAGCAGACCATGAGAACCCGCTTCAGCGCCTTCCTCACCTCCCCATTCCCTCTCGGCCTGTGCCTTCTGGCAGCGGTCACCGTTCTCCCCGTGCCGGCGGCCGCGGCGGACCCGGACCCCGGCCACATCGTCGACATGGCCGACCGCATCCGTTTCCCGGCGGACGGCTTCCAGGTCGACGTACACGTCTCGACGACAAACCCGGGCGACAGCGCCACCGACGTCCACGAGTACCGCGTCCTCTCCAAGGGCAAGGAGAGCACGGTCGTCCTCACCACCGCGCCGGCCTCGGAAAAGGGTCAGATGATGCTCATGCGCCAGCGGGACCTCTGGGTCTTCCTGCCCAGCGTCTCCCAGCCGGTGAGGCTCCCCCTGTCCCAGAAGTTGACCGGCCAGGTCGCGAACGGCGACCTCGCGCGCGCGAACTTCTCCGGCGACTACGACGCCACGCTGCTGCGCACGGAGACCCTGGAGCGCAAGGAGCTCTACGTCCTCGAGCTCAAGGCCGCCCAGCGCGGGGTGACCTACCCCAGGGTGACCTACTGGGTCGAAAAGGGCACCTTCCGGCCCTACAAGGCCGAGTTCTACACGCTCTCGAATCGACTCCTCAAGACCTGTCGCTACGAGGACTTCCGCGCCATGGAGGGCGAGTCCCGGCCGGCGCGCCTCGTGATGGAGGACGCCCTGCGCAAGGGCAGCCGCTCGGTCATGGAGTACCGGAACATGCAGCGCCGCAACCTGCCGGACGAGGTCTTCACCAAGGACTACCTGAAGAAGCTGCAGTAGCCCGCCGCCCGGGCGCTCACACGTTCCAGCGCAGCCCGTCGACCACCGGCACGCGGGCGGCCCGGAAGGCCGCCAGCAGGGCGGAGAGCACGGTTGCGCCGAAGCCGACGGCAAGGGCGAGCAGCACGCGCACGGGCTCGATGCGGATGAGCGCCGTGTAGCCCAGGTCGGAGTTCGGCGGGGGCGGCATGGGAATGCCCACGAGCGAGATGGCCCAGGCAAGGGAGAGCCCCAGTGCCGCTCCGAGCAGGGCCCCGGCCAACCCGAGCATCACGTTTTCCGCGACGATCAGGCGCACGACCCCGCTCGAGCGCTCCCCGAGGGCCCGCAGGGTGCCGAACTCGCCGGTTCGCTCGTACGCGCTCATGTTCACGCTGTTCGCCACGCTCAGCACGACCATGAGCAGGATGACCACCTGGAAGAACCCGAACTGCCGGCGGTAGAGGGCGACCGTCTTGCGGTAGAAGTCGTCGAGCTCCTCCCACGACTTGACCTCGTAGGCCCCGACGGGCAGCACGGAGGACAGGGCGGAGCGGACCGTTTCCGTCGCGAGGGTGTCGTCGAGCGAGACGACGAGGGCGTGCACGGCGTCGGTGTCCAGGAGCTCGCGCGCCGCCTCGAGGGGGATGCGCACGGCCCGCGCGTCGTAGTCCTTCGAGACGGACGCGAAAGACCCGACCACCTGGAGCTCCAGGCTGTTCATGGAACCGGCCGCGGTCGTGGCGACCAGCGTCACGTAGTCCCCGGGCTGCAGCTGCAGCGAGGAGGCGACCCCCTGCCCGAGCAGGATCCCCAGCCGGTCCGATGCCGCGAGCTGACGCCCGCTCACGATCCGCAGGGCGCTGCCGAGCCGGGCCTCCTTGTCGGGCTCCACCCCCTCCCCGAGCACCGGGAGGTCCCCGCGGCCGTTGTTGACCAGGGCGTCGAAGCTGACGCGCTGGAGCACGTCGACCACGTGTGGCGCCCGCGCGATGCCCTCCGCGACCTGCTCCGGCTCCGCGACCATGTACTGGTAGGGCTCCCGACGGCCGTGGCGGTAATGACCCGCGGCATAGACCTGCAGGTGCCCGAGCCGGGAGTGAATGGTCCACTCCCGGAGCTGCACGTAGATGTCCTCCACGAAACCGCCGCTCAGGATGAGCCCCACGACGCCGAGCAGGATCGCCGCCAGGGTCAGGGCGGTGCGCCCCTTGTGGCGGAGCAGGTTGCGGAAGGCCAGTTTCAGCATGGCTCGGTTGCGAGGGTCAGCGAGCCTGCCGAAGCGCGTCGACGATGACCATGCGGGAGGCCCTCCAGGCGGGGTACAGGCTCGCGAGCGCG
>CALMKJ010000167.1 GCA_937867305.1 uncultured Ectothiorhodospiraceae bacterium
AGGAGCCCCAGTCGGACCGCCCGGGACCGCTGCGCCCGGTCGAGTGACACCAGGGCCCGGCCCGCCTGGCCGGCGAAGAGATCCCGGTAGAAGCGCTCGACCCGGTCCCGGGCGATCCGCTCCGAGAGGCGAAGGGCACAGGCGCGCAACGCGTCCGCCCTCAGCTCGCCGCGCCTCAGGGCCTCCCAGTCCGCGGGCGCCAGGCTGCTGAGGAGCTGGCGCGCGGTGAGCGGGAGTCCGCGCACCGCCTCCCCGGCGAGCAGCCGGTCACGGGCGCAACCCGGCGCCGCACCCGTGTTTCTTTCCGGAACCGGCGGGGCGGCCGCCGACGGAAACGACGAAAACCCCTTTCTGGCGTTTTCGTCGGTCGCCGCCGGGGGCCTCTTCAGCGTTCGCAGCCGCTCCAGGTAGCTCACGGCACCAACTCTCGAGCCTTCGGGTTGACGTGGTAACGCACCGTCGGCCGGCCCCGCCCCAGGGGGTCGGGGGTCTCGACCGTCTCCGAGCGCAGCCAGGAGAGGTCTTCGAGCAGCTCGGCCGCTCGCGTGGCCCCGTCGCGGTCGAGCCCCCGCCAGCCCTTGCGGTAGACGTCACGCACCAGGAACGGGTCGGGCAGGTCCCCGCGGCGGATGTGCCGGACGAGCTCGCGCGCCCCCTCGCTCTCCGGGCGCACCGCGGGGGCGTACAGCCGCCGTGCGTGACTCTCCAGGTAGTCCGCCCAGGCGAGGGCCCGCAACATCTCGGCCTCGCCGACCGCGCCCCCTTGCGGGGCGTCGGCCAGGTGGGTCAACAGGGCCAGGGACGGCACGAGCGAGCGGTACTTGGCCAGGTGCGCCTCCAGGGCCGGGTGGTCCTCGCCCGCGCGCAGGCGCGCCTCCAGCCGCGTGCGCCACTCGACGAAGGCCTCCAGCGCCCCGTCGTCGAGCCGCAGGCAGGGGATGTCCCCCTCCCGCCCGGGCTCGGCCCCGAGGCCGGCGGCGTCGAGCCCGTCCAAGCGCTCGAAGGTCGCGTAGGCGCGGGTGCGCGCCTCGCCGTCCGGCCAGCGGTCGACGTCCTGCCACTCGCCGTGGACGTCGGGCCAGGCGACCAGCTGGAAGCGCTGCAGGAGACCGTCGTCGCCCCGCCCACCGTCGACGGCGCCGCGCAGGTACTCGCCGAGCGGCCCCGGCTGGATGCTGCCGAGCACCGCCACGCAGGCCGCCTCGACCTCGACCGTGCCGCGGCCGATGCGGTCCCAGGTGAAGCGACCGGTGCCGTTCCAGGCCTCCAGGTAGAAGGCGCGGTCGCTGCCCCGATCCTCGCGGTCGAGGGTGCGGAGCAGCCCCACCAGCTCGTCGCGGGAGACCAGCAGGCCTCGCGGGTTCTCGCGCAGCAGCTCGCCGAGCTTCTCGACCGTGGCGTCCTGGGTCAGGTAGCGCCGGCGAACCGGGGCCGGGTCGTCGTCCTCGCCGAGCGCCTGGCGGGCGAGGGCGGCGGCGTCGCCCTTGCCGGTCCGGATCGCCTTGCGGACCTTGTCGGCACCGACCTTGCGGGTGGCGTCGAAGACCAGCCGCCGCGCCTCCCAGTCGTGCAGACCCGCCTCGTACTCGCGCCGGGCCGCGGCCTCGAGGCGCTCGAGCGGCCGAGTGGTCTCCTTCAGCGCCGGCGACTTCATGACCCCGGGGCGGCCGACGACGGCGCCCCACAGGTTGGGCACCACCAGCCAGTCGTCGCGACGACGCGGGCGCACCCCGATCTGCCGACCGACCACGGCCGAGAGCGCGACCATCGCCCCGACCGCGACGAAGTCGACCGGGCACTGGACGCGCTCGGCAATGTCGCCGACCCAGCCGACGAGGGATTCCGGGAGGAGCAGCGGGTCGAAATCCATCACCACCGGCAGTCGCGGCAGCGGTTGCGGGTCCGGCCACGGCCCGGTCCGCTCGGTGGCCACCGGCAGACCGACCAGGCGGGCGTGGATCCGGGCGGAGGCCTCACTGTCCACGGCGGCGCTCCCCGTAGAGCACGCTCACGTAGTCGGCGATCCGACGGGCGGCGGCGACCTCTCGCTCCCACGGCTCGTCCGGTGGCGGCCGCCACTCGGGGCGGGAGGCGCGGAATCCCGGGTCCCGGGACAGGGGCCGGCCGGTCACGCGGGGCCCGAGCGCAAGGCGCAGCACCTCCAGCTCGTAGAGCAGCGCGGATTCGACCTCGGCCCGGGCCGGGCGGGAGCGGGACGGACCGCGCGGGCTGCCCGGTGCCGGCCAGAGACCGCGCCCGCGCAGGGCCTCGATCACCTCGCCCTGGGTGCAACCGGCGTGGCAGTGCACCAGCACCCGACCGTCGTCGGCCTGGCGGATCGCGAGCGAGGGGTCGCGGTCCTCGTGCGCCGGGCAGCGCGCGCTCCAGCGCCCGGGGCCCGAGGGACGGGCCTGGAGGGCGGCCGCGATCTCGGCGGCGTCCGGAGACCGGGGGTTCCCAGCCGGGTGGGCGACGAAGCGGAGCGCGCTCACCGCGCCGCCCCCTGCCGACGCTCGCGCTCGGCGACCCGGGCGGTGACCCAGGCGTCGATCTCATCCTCGAGCCAGCCGACGGCTCGGGCCCCCAGCGGGATCGGCCGGGGGAACTCCCCCGCGGCCATGCGGGCGTAGAGGTCGCTCTTCTTCAGCCCGACCCGGGCTTCGACCTCGCGACGGCGCAGGACTGTACGTGCCATGTTCGGACCTCGGCGGATGAACACAGCCGGATCCTGGCAAGGCAGGGGAAGCTCGGCACTGTAACGACAGGGCCGCCCGCTGTACCTACAACGGCCGGTCAGCGGGCCGTCGCGATCGCCCGGTTCGCGTCCGCAAAGGTGTGCTCCAGGGTCGAAGCGGCCAGACCCTCGACGTCGGGGTGTCGGGCGAGCACCTTGCTGATGACGTCGGCCTGGCTCTTGAGGGCCGAGTACGGCTGGCCCGCCGGAGAGCGGTCCAGCATCAGCCTGAGCAGCGCCCCGATGGTGTGCAGGTAGGTGGCCCGCTCCCGCTCGCCCATCGGTCGGCCCTGGTCCGCCAGGGCCTGCAGTTGCTTCAGCTCCGCGCGGGCCCGGTTCAGGTCGAGCTCCAGACGCCGGGCCCGCTCCTCGGCGGTCTCCAGCTGGCGCTTGAGTGCGTCGCGGTCCGCTTGCAGCGCCCGAAAGGAGTCCGCGTTGATCGCGCTGTGGGTGGCGCGCTCCATCGCGTCGAACAGGAAGGCCGGCTTGTCACCCGGGAAGTGCTCGGCCATCCAGCGCTTGAGGTCGGCGTGGCGGATCGTGATGCGCGGGCGAGCGACGTGCTCGCCCGGTGGCACTGCGACGCCGTCGCGGCCGTACGCCAGGGCGCCGTCCTGGATGGCCGCGAAGATGTGCTCCGCCCGCGCGCGCAGGCAGGGGTTCAGCACGTCCTGGACCGGCATGCCCTTCTCGTCCAGCTGGATGTTGCGCCCCCTGATGTTGCACCAGCGAACGGCGGCCTCGGCGATGGTGTAGTAAGGCTTCGTGTCCGCGTGGCAGTTGCGGTCTTCGTGCTCCGGCAACGTGTTGAGCATGGTCTCTCTTGATCAGACAGGTACGTCAGCCAGCGGGTGCACACGTCCGCGCGGCGGTGGCGTGAGCAGGGCTCCGCACGGCAGCGCAGGCCTCGCGACCCACTGTGCGCCGATCAGTGGCTCACTATGTGAGCCTGTAAAACCTGGGGCCTGGTCAAGTCCTTGCTTGTCTTCCGCTCGCACGGGGGGAGGCACTGGAAGACGCCCGCTCGCGCAATCCTTCCAGGTAGTCCGCCCACGCCTGCATCATCCGCCGCCGCTCCTCCAGGTACTGGGCCCGGTGATAGGCCGCCCGCGTCTCGTCTCGCTCCGCGTGGGCCAGCTGGCGCTCGATGGCGTCGCGGTTCCAGCCCTGCTCGTTGAGCAAGGTGCTGGCCATGCTGCGGAAGCCGTGGGCAACCATCACGTCCTTCTCGTAGCCGAGCCGTCGCAGGGCCGCGTTCAGGGTATTCGAGCTCATGGCCCGGTCGGTCGACCGGACACCGGGGAAGACGTGCCGGCGGCGTCCGGTCAGGGGGTGCAGTTCCCGCAGCACCTCCACGGCCTGGCGCGAGAGAGGCACCAGGTGCTCGTTGCGCGACTTCATCCGCTTGCCCGGGATCCGCCACATGGCACAGTCCAGGTCGAACTCTGCCCACTCGGCACCCCGCAACTCCCCCGGGCGCACGAAGACGAGGGGGGCGAGGCGCAGGGCGCAACGCGTGACGACGGACCCCTGGTAGCCATCCAGGGCCCGCAACAGGTCGCCGATGGCAGCCGGGTCGGTGATGGCGGGGAAGCGCCCGGACCTCACCGGCGGAAGGGCCCCCAGCAGGTCGGCAGCGGGGTCGCGCTCGGTCCGACCAGTGGCGATCCCGTAGCGGAACACGTCGCTGCAGGTCCGACGGACCCGGTGCGCCGTTTCCAGCGCCCCCCGGGCCTCCGTCCTGCGCAGGACCGTGAGCAGCTCGGGGGGCGTGATCTCCGCTATCGGGCGCCCCCCGACCCAGGGGAAGACGTCCCTTTCCAGCCGACGCAGGGTCCGGTCGGAGTGGCTCTTTGCCCATCGGGGTGAATGCTTCGTCCACCACTCCCTCGCCACGGCCTCGAAGCTGTTGGCGGCCCGCGCGACGGCGGCAGCCTTCTGGACCTTGCGGTGGACGGCGGGGTCGAGCCCGCTCTTCATCAGCTTGCGGTGCGCGTCGCGGGCCTCCCGAGCGTCCTTCAGGCTGACCTCGGGGTAGACGCCCAGCGACAGGAGCTTCTCCTTCCCGTTGACCCGGTACTTGAAGCGCCACCACTTGGAGCCCTTGGGGGTCACGAGCAGGAACAGGCCGCCGCCGTCAAAGAGCTTCAGCGGACGGGCGGCAGGCTTCGCGTTTCGGATGGCGACGTCGGTGAGCGGCATTGGGGTAACACCTTGCGAGGGGTAGCGACTTACCCCCGAAATTACCCCCCGTTACCCCCGGAAGGCAACGGCCCTCGACGGACCTCCCCGGCCAATTCGACATGAAAAAGCCCGCTTTTATGCGGGCTTGCGGACCTCTTCGGACTTTCTCGGAGCTCGGGGTGGTGGCTACGGGTGGGATCGAACCACCGACCTCAGCATTATGAGTGCCGCGC
>CALMKJ010000168.1 GCA_937867305.1 uncultured Ectothiorhodospiraceae bacterium
TGCCCCAGGGGTCGACCTGGTCGGGCGGCTCAATCAGGCGCTGGACCGAACCGGAAGGATGGCAGCCCTCTCCGCAGGCCTCGTGGCCCTGCGCGTAAGCAGTGCAGGTGCAATGCTCGCTGCGGTGAGCGAGCCCACGTCGCTGGACTGGGCGTTCTGGTACTTTCTGGCCACGGCGCTCGCAGCAGCGCCCGCCCTTGCCCTGGGGGTTCGTGAGTTCGGGACGCCCACAGGGAAGAAGGAGGGGGCGCGTTTCTGGGAGGGGGGTGTATTCGCGATTGGGGCCAGTGCGGGACGCGCACATGCAGAGTTGGACAAGGCCCTGTTGGCGCGCCTGGCGAGTCCGGCGAGCGCCGGGGAGTACTCTGCGGCTGGACGACTCGTCGATGTCGTCATGCTTCCCGTTCTCGCCCTTCTCGAAGCGGCGGTGACCCGGTTCTTTCGGGCCGGAGTCACGGGTGCGAGCGCGATGGTGAGTCTTGCGAGGAGAATTCTTCCGGTACCGGCAGTGTATGCCGTTCTTGGGGCTCCTCTGCTGTGGGCCGTCGCGGACATCTTGCCGTGGCTTCTTGGAGAGGATTTCGCTGCATCAGCGGAGATCGTCCGGTACCTCTGTGCTCTTCCGGCGTTCATGCTCCTGCGGCACGTGGCGCTACTGATGTGGCTGACGTCCACTCGCCCGCAGATCGCAACGGGTCTTCAGGTCACGGGCGCGGTGGTGAATGTGACCGCGAATCTCGTTTTGATCCCGAGGCTGGGCTGGCAAGGTGCGGTTGTGAGCGTCTATGCCTCGGAGGCCATCATGAGCGTGGCGGGGTGGGCAGGATGGCTGGTCGCCGGGGTGGACCGAAGGATTGGTCCGTTCCTTGGAGCAGGGGCGAGGGGCGCGGCTGACGGCGAGAGAAGAGACCGAGTTGTCGCCGGTGGCTGACGAGCAGGCGGGTGGGAGCAGCAGACGCGTCAAGTCACTCGCGATAGGTGACTGCTGGAGTGCTGTCCGTCATTGTTGGTCGGGTGAGTGGGAAACAACCATGATGTTTTCGAGCATGCGCGGATGAGTGGGTTCCGCGTGGGAATCGACGGCGACTCTCTCCGGAGGCCACTGACTGGGATTGGAACGTATGTTTATAGCCTTTGCTCGGAGTTGGGAAAGTTGCTGCCTGATGCGGAGTTTATCGCTTATTCGCGAATGACCGTGGACGCGCTTTCCGTACCTTCAGGGCGATGGCACGTCCGCTCGGAGCCCAATACGTTCCTCAGAAGAATGCCGTCTAACGTGTGGGTGAAGAGCCGCTGTGGAAGGCTCTGTGCTGTGGATGGGTTGGACGTGTTCTGGGCTGGTCGTACGCTGTTGCCGCACCTGCCGTCGTCTGTGTCGACTGTGGCTACCGTTCATGATTTGAATGTTCTTGTCGTGCCTGAAACGATGCCGTTGGTGAATCGGTGGTCGCATCGGCTCTGGCTGCGTGGGGATCTGAGGCGGGCGGATCGGGTAGTGGCGAACTCCTGCGGCACTGCGTATCGGGTGAAGGAGATGTTGGGTGTTGACGTTGTCGATGTCGTTCGCCCTGGAGTCGCGGAAGCGTTCTGCACGGTGCGGGACGTGGCTAATGAAGCTCTTGCGGAGGAACTTGCCCGGTTGAGGGTTTACAGGCCCTACGTGCTTTCCGTTGCCACTCTGGAGCCCCGAAAAAATGTCGGGGCGTTGCTCGATGCGTTTCTTGAAATGCGAGCGGAAGGAGACTTGCCAGGGGTTTCGCTCGTGTTGGCAGGCGCCGGCGGGTGGGGGACTGGGTCTCTCAGGGAAAGGTTGCGTTCGGCAACGGGGGACGGCGTGGTATTGCTGGGATACGTTCCGGACGCTTTGATGCCGTTCTTGTACCGGGGGGCCGAAGCGCTGATTGTGCCGTCGGTCTATGAGGGTTTTGGTATGCCCGCTCTCGAGGGGCGGGTTTGTGGGACGCGGGTTGTGGTTTCGGATGTGCCTGAGCTGAGGGAGGCAGGTGGCGAGGGGGCGATTGTGATTGAGCCGTCCGTCGCAGGGATAAAGGAAGGGCTTCGCAGAGCATTGGCGCAAGGAACGGAACCGGGCGGTTCGTTGGTGGAAGGGGATTACTCCTGGGCGGCATCGGCCAGGAGGTTTGCGAAGGTGATCTTGGAAGTGGTGGCCCGAAGAAGAGAGAGTGACGGTTCACATGGTCATGCGGTACGGGGAGAGTTGGGAGTGTAGAAGGCCTTTGCTAGGAGGTCGTCCCGCGATGGAGTTGTTGTTTGTAGGCCGTGGCGATGACGGACCACGCCAAGTTGCGGGTCACGAAGTCGCGGGCGCGCATCCCAAACGCGTGACGGTCGAATCGGTCGGAGAGCACGTCGTTGATCTTGGCGGCCCAGGCCTCTGGGTCGCGTGACGGCACAAGGAAGCCGTTCTCCCCGGAACTGATGGCGTATCGGTTTCCCTCGATGTCCGCGGCGATGACGGTGAGGGCACAGGAGGCAGCTTCCAGCGATACCAGACCGAACCCCTCGAGAAGTCCTGGCACGGGAACGTTGGGTTTCACATAGAGGTCGGCAGTGTTGTAGAGGAGTTTGAGGGTTTGAGCACTGACCTTCCCGAGAAGGACGACTCGGGCGGAGAGGCCGTCGCGGGTTAAGATGGAGCGAATATCCTGCATCTTCTCGCCGTCGCCGGCGACGACGAGCAGGACGTCGCTGGGCAGCTTCGGGAGCACCTCTGCGACGAACCAGTCCACGCCCTTGTGGGGTGCCAGGCGGCCCGTGGAGAGAAGGACCTTGCGGTTCTCAAGGTTGAGGCCCAGCAGCCCGGCCAGGTCGGCGCGGCTGGAGGTGGGGTCATAGAACGCGTCAGGGTCGACGCCATTCGGGATGAAGACGCAGTTGGCGCGGGGAATTCCGTGGGCCTCTGCCTCGTCGATGGTGCCTGCTCCGACGGCAATGAGTCGGTCGAGTCTCGGCAGGAATCGACGGACCCAGAGGCTCTGGTAGATCGCGTTGGGGTAACGGACGTCCAGCCCGTGGATGACGCATAGGACAGGCTTTGAAGGGTAGACGACCTTGATTGCCCAGCCGACGACAGCCATGACCCCATCGCCGAGAAGGACTGCGTCGTGACGGGGTGCCAGGAAAAGAGCGCGCAGCAGCACGTACGGCAGGAACAGGGGCAGGAACCGCTTGCCGCGGTGGTTGGCGACCGTGGTGAGTGCGACCCCAGCCCTGGGCAACCAGCGCGAGAGCTCGTAGTTCTGGTTTTCCATCCCGCCCGTTATCGGGGGGAAGGTGCGGGTTAGAAACAGGACCTTCATGAGGGGTGGGTCCGTCGGGCGCTGGGGTATTGTAGTGTCCACAGACGTCTCCGACTCCGCAAGCTTACCCCCGGCAGTACAACGCG
>CALMKJ010000169.1 GCA_937867305.1 uncultured Ectothiorhodospiraceae bacterium
GAGGTCCACATCGCGACCAGCCAGCGCACCGCCCTGAGCTATGTGCTGAAGCCCATCCTCGACAGCTTCCGGCGGGCCGTCACGGACGGATGAGGATCGCCTTCGTACACAACAACTGCCCGGGGCAATACAAGCACCTGGCCCCGAGGCTCGCGGCCGACCCGGACAATCAGGTCGTCTTCTTCTCGAAGCCGAAGCGCCCCGAGCTGCCCCGTGTGCGCAAGATCGAGTGGGTGCCGAGGCGCGCCCCCTCCTCATCCACGCACCGGTACCTGCGGAATTTCGAAGAGGGTGTGCTGAACGGCCAGGAGGTGGCGCGCGCCGCCCAGGCCCTGAAGAAGGAGGGTTTCCAGCCCGACGTCGTCTGCGCCCACATGGGATGGGGCGAGGCCCTGTACCTGAAGGACGTGTGGCCCCGGGCGGCCCTCCTCGGGTATTTCGAGTATTTCTATCACGCGTTCGGAACGGACGTGGATTTCGAGCCGGGACGCGAGGTCGGCCTGGACGACGTCTGCCGGATCCGCACCAAGAACGCGCTCCATCTCCTCAATCTCTCCATCGCCGACCAGGGGGTCACCCCGACCCGCTGGCAATGGACGCTGCATCCCCCGGAGTATCGCGACAAGCTCACGGTGCTCCACGAAGGCATCGACACGACGACCGTTGGGCCCGACCCGTCCGCGAGGCTGGACGTCGACTCCGGCCTGACGTTGTCCGCGCAAGACGAGGTGGTGACCTACGTCGCCCGGAACCTCGAGCCGTACCGGGGGTTTCCCTCCTTCATGCGAGCCCTCGCGATCCTCCTGAAGCGCAGGCCACGCTGTCACGCCGTCATCGTCGGAGGCGACGGGGTGAGCTACGGCAGCCGTCCGGTCGACGGGCGCAGCTGGCGCGAGCACCTGCTGGAAGAGGTGGACCTGGACCGGTCCCGGGCTCACTTCCTCGGGCGAGTCCCCTACGAGCGCTATCTGAAGGTCCTGCAGGTGTCCCGGGCCCACGTGTATCTGAGCTACCCCTTCGTCCTTTCCTGGTCGATGCTCGAGGCCATGGCCGCGGGCTGCCTGGTCGTAGGGTCACGCACGGCTCCCGTGGAAGAGGTCATCGAGGACGGGCGCAATGGCTTCCTCGCGGATTTCTTCTCGCCGGAGGAGATCGCCGGACGTATCGCCGAGGCGCTCGACCTTCACGCCGGGCGGGACACCTTGTGCGAGCGGGCGAGGCAGACCGTCGAGGAGCGTTACTCGCTTGCCCACTGCCTGCCCCGGCACGTCGAACTGGTCCGGAAGCTGGCGGGTAGCGCCCCCTCCCGCACCAGGGCGCAGGCGCCTGCAGCGGGGCGCAAGGCAACGCCCCGGTAGCCCCCCCGGGAAAGACGGTCACGCAGGAGACCGTGGCTCAGCGGCCCCGGGGGCGGCGGCTCAATGCCAGGAGTGCAGCCAGCGCCCCCGCGAGAGACACCCCGGCAGGCGGAAGCGGCGTGTGGAAAGAGGCCCGGGCCCGGCCAGTGGCCTCCGCGACACCGTAGTCCAGGTTATCCATCACCAGCAGCGGTGGCGCCGCACCCCACGCGAGCAGCCACCGGAGCGCCATCCCGTCGACCTGGACGACGAGCCGGGAGACCGGTGCCCCGGAGTACTCGAAATGCCCCGAGACCGCCCAGGCGCCCGGCACCGGCTCCACGGCGATGACCGATGTCCAACTCTGCGCGAGGTCGGGACCGAAGAGCTCGAACCCGCCCACCTCGCTCACCCACCGGTACGTGCTCACTGCGAGGTCGAAGCCCAGGCGGTCCACGGGACGGGCGAAGTCCAGGGTCAGCACACCCCGGGCATCGGCGTAGAGGACTCCCCCCGAGAACACCGAGGGCTCGAAGCCCGGAGGCCACGGCACCCCGGCCCGGGCGTTCACCGCTGACCCCCAGACCGAGTTCCGGTACCCGAAGGTGACGCCGCCTGCAGTCAGGCCGTCCAGGGGAACGGGATTCGGCACGTCGAACGAAATCGTGTCCGCGCGGGCGGGCAAAGATGCCGCGAGCGAGGCCTGGAGAAGGGCCCCGAACAGGAGCAGACCTGGCAGCCTCATGGCACCGAACCCACCGTTTGCAGCCGGCCGTTTGCACGGCAGGAACTACCACAGCAAGAACCGTGCCTCTAGAGCCTTTTCAATCGATTACGCACGAACGAGCCCACACGAGGCTTCCATCCCCGTGTCCCTGTAAAGGGCTTCGACAGGCCAAAACGTGCCCCAGTCGACAGTCCCGCGTCAGACCGGCGGCGCCAGCCCCCTGGGCCAACCCCTCAGTGATGCGTCCTTGCCGGCTTCGGCGCCCGCACGGGCTCGTCGACCACGAGACCCCGGCGCACCCGCTTGCCGAGCAGCACGCAGGCGCGGGAGAACGCCTCCTCCGCCTGGATGGCGCACCACTCCCAGTCCGAGGGGCTCGCGTCCTCCTCGCTCCGCCAGTGGGCGGTGACGTAGACCTCCCCCAGACGCAGTTCCACCGCCCAGTCGTGCCAGCTCACGTCGGGCTGCTCGTCCTCGGTGTAGGCCTGTTCCACCAGCCGGCAGTAATTGCCGCTGGAGTCGTCCGCCACGGTCATGTCGGAGACGACGAGTGCGGGGTCCACGCAGGAGTCCCAGCCGGTGTGCACCTGGTCGGCAGTGGCGAAGACCGCGTCCATGATGGCCGAAGGCGTGAGCGTCACCGTCACGACACTGTCGTGGTCTGGCTCGGAGATGGTCTCAACGTCGGTGGAGCTCATTCCAGTCCCTCACAGCTCGAGGAAGCTCAAGCACTGTGGCTTCGTCAGCCCTTCGAAAGAAAGCTGCCCGGGCCTGCTCCTGCCTGCCCTGGGGCCGCACGTGGGGGGCGAACGATAACACATTGCAAGCCCCCGGATTTCCTGCGCACCCGCATCCGGGCAACCCGCCCCTCCCCCACCGCGAGTTGGACTCCGGAAAGTCCGCTTGAAGCGCGCTTCCGTCACGCTTATGGTGCCCTCATCCAGCGGCACACGGCTCTGCAGGTGACGGCCATGCGCGGTACTTCGCTCGCCTCCCTCGCTGCCGGCCTGGGCCTGACCCTCGTCGGCTGCGCCACCCCCCCCTCCAGCCCCTACGCCAGCCTGGCCTACCAGCAGGTCGCCCCGGGGTGGACGCTGACCCTGCACGAGCCCCTGCGGATCCCCGCCAACCAGGCCCACGCCGACGTCCAGGCCGTGGGTTCGGGGGAGATGGACCCGTACTGCGAATTCGAGATCGTGACCGTGTCCGAGTCGCCCCAGACCGTGGAACCGGACGTGTTCGAGGTCTGGCGGGTGGGCCGGTCCGTCAGCCCGAGCAGCGACTGGGGGATGAGTCAGCCGGTCCAGCTTGCGGCGGTCGGCATCAGCCTCGGGACCGGCGTGGGTGTCCTCTCCGACGTGGGGATTGGCATCGGGATCGGCGGCGGCCGCGGCTCCACCGGTGTGGGGATCGGGATTGGCATCGGCGACGGCTACGGCGGGTGGTGGTCGGGGCGCGACCCACCGACGCAGCTCTTCTACAAGACCCGCCTCTGGCTGCGCTCGGCGAAACAGCCCGGCGTGC
>CALMKJ010000170.1 GCA_937867305.1 uncultured Ectothiorhodospiraceae bacterium
GCCCAGTGCGGGGTCGAGGACGTCACCGTGGTGGTGGGCTTCGGCGCGGAGTATGTGGACGCCCTGGTCGCCCGCCGTGCGGGCTCCGGTCACGTGCGTACCCTGTACAACCCGGACTTCGCGGTGGCGGACAATCTCTTCAGCTGCTGGATGGCGCGCGGGGAGATGACCGAGGATTTCCTGCTTCTCAACGGGGATACGGTCTTCGAGCCGGCGATCCTCGAGCGCCTGCTCGAGTCCCCCGCTCATCCTGTGACGCTCGCGGTCAACCGCAAGGCGCACTACGACGACGATGACATGAAGGTGGAGCGCTCGGGTGACCGGCTGCTCAAAGTCGGCAAGGACCTGCCCCTGGACCAGGTGGACGGCGAGTCCATCGGCATGATGGTCTTCCGTGGCCAGGGGCCGGCGCTGTTCCGCGAGGCCCTCGGCCGCGCCGTGCAGCGCAAGGAGTCCAAGAAGCAGTACTACCTCTCGGTCATCGCCGAGCTCGCGCGCGCGGGCCACGTCTGGACGCAGGACATCTCCGGGCTCGAGTGGAGCGAGATCGACTATCCGCTCGACCTCGTTCGCGCCTCCAAGCTCGCGGCCGGCTGGAAGCGGGCGGCGGGAGAGCGCACCTCCCGGACGGCAGGGCCGGCCCGGTCGCGCTAATCGCTACGCCGGGCGAGGATGCGCTCGGCGTAGTCCCGATCGGAGACCTTGTCGACGTCCACGGCGGCTTCGGGATACGGCAGGAGCACGGTCCCGATCCGCACACCCAACTGGAGCGAAAGCCGCTCCAGGGCCTGGCGGAGCGTCAAGCGCCCCGCTAGGTAACGCAGGACCGTTCCCCAACCGAGCGCCCGCAGCATGCGCCAGGGGTGTTTGCGCTCCCCCTCCACGCGCCGCCAGAAGTCCGCCACGCCCCGGGCCGCGGGTGAGAGGAAGGCATAGAGGTTGCAGCCGCTGTAGACGTCGTCCCGAAAACGCAGGCCCGTGCGGCGCATACCGGGAAAGGCGGCCATGACCTCCGCGTACCGGGCAAGCCCCACGACCAGCTCCGAGCCGCTGCTTCGCGCTTGTCCGCAGAAGTACTCCACCACCTCGGGGCGCAGCAGTGCGTGGTCCCCCGTGGTGAGCAGCACCGGCTCCGACTCGGGCAGGCCCTGCAGGGCCGCCAGCGCGCTCGTGCTCGGCGTCGGGCCGGGGGGCTGCCAGTCCCACGCGCCCGTGGCCACACCCGACCGCAACTCGGCATCCTGCTCCAGGGCCTCGCGCGGGGGCCCGCAGAGCACGCAACGGCCCACCTGGGGACTGCCCGCGAGGGCGTCGAGGACACGCAACAGCATGGCCCGCCCGCCGACCGGGACGAGGGACTTGTAGCGAACCCCGGCAGAGAGCGCCAGGGGGTCGCCGGGCGTGCGGTCGCCCGCGAGCACGACCGCCGTGAAACGCGGCGCCTGGTCACCGGTGCTATCGTGGGTCACGGCAGTTGACCCTCGCGGCTGCCATCACCATCATTCGACGCTCCTACGGCGACAGACCTCTGGCACCTTTCCCATGGCGATCAGGATACGCGAAGTCGAGACGCGGGCCGACCGAAAGGAATGGGTGCGCTTCGCCTTCGAACACTACCGCGGCGACCCGTACTGGGTCCCGCCGATCATCTCCGACGACCTGGCCTACTTCGACCCGGATCGAAATCCCGCCTTCGAGGTGAGCCAGGTTCGGCGATTCCTCGCGCAGTCGGGGGGCCGCACCGTCGGGCGGGTCTGCGCCAGCGTCAACGAGCTCGAGGCCGGCAAGTTGGGCCACCACCGGGGGCGCTTCGGGTGGTTCGAGTCCATGGACGACCCGGAGGTGGCCGGGCGTCTCCTGGAGGCCGCCCGCGATTGGCTGCGGGGGCAACGGTGCACGGAGATGACGGGGCCTCAGGGGCTTGCGGACCTGGATCCGGAAGGACTCCTGATCGAGGGCTTCGAGCGCCTGCCCACCATCAGCGGAAGCTACAACCCGCCGTACTACCGGCAGCTCCTCGAGGGCTTCGGACTCACCCGGGACGCCGACTACATCGAGTATCGCCTGCGCGTCCCGGACGAATCGCCCCTGCTCGAGCGCCTGCGCAAGCGCTACGGGGGGGGCGACCGCTACCGGGTGGTGACCTGCCGGAGCCGCCGCGAGCTGCTCGGACACGCGCCGGCCATCTGGGAGTTGCTGGAGGCCGCCTTCGCCCCGCTCTACGGGGTGGTACCCCTCACCGACGCCCAGCGCGAGTACTACACGAGAAAGTACTTCCACTACCTCGACCCCGAGCTGGTGAAGCTGCCCTTCTCCCGCGAGGGAGAGCTGGTGGGATTCTTCATCGGCATGCCCGGCCTGAGTCGGGCCCTGCAACGCGCCCGGGGACATCTGCTGCCCTTCGGTTTCGTGCCGATCCTGCGCGACTATCGCCGCCCGGAAACCGTGGAGTTCCTGCTGGCGGGGGTGAAGCCGGGCGAGCCCTCCGCCGTCGTCACCGCCGTCACGCTCATCGAGATGTACGACACGCTGCGCCGGCGCGGCGTGCGCTTCATGGAGACCAACCGCGAGCTCGAGGACAACACCACCGTCAACCGGATCTGGCTCAATTTCGAGCAGGATTACTTCCGCCGCTCGCGCGTCTACCGGATGTCGATCTGAGGCGGCGGACGCCTGACGTGACGGAACTGGTGCTCGCCCACCTCTCCGACCCGCACCTGACCGACCTGGGCGGGGTGCGCGGCCGGGAGCTCCTGAGCAAACGGATACTCGGGTACCTGTCCTGGCGCACCCACCGCCGGCACGTCCACCGTTCGGAGGTCCTGGACACGCTCCTCACCGACCTGCGCGGCGTCGCGCCTGACCAGGTCGTCATCACCGGGGACCTTACTCACATCGGGCTGCCCCACGAGTTCCGTCAGGCCGCGGCCTGGCTGCCCCGCATCGGCGCACCGGACCGCGTGTTCGTCATTCCGGGAAACCACGACGCCTACCGGTGGGCCCCCTGGTCGGAAA
The DNA here is from genome assembly GCA_937867305.1 of uncultured Ectothiorhodospiraceae bacterium. Lineage (GTDB taxonomy): Bacteria > Pseudomonadota > Gammaproteobacteria > JAABTG01 > JAABTG01 > JAGNLM01. Next base: position 3,016 of record CALMKJ010000170.1, read on the forward strand.
CGTTCGCGCTCTGGGCCCCCTACCTCGCCTCCGACCCCGGGGCCCCGGCAGCCTCGACCGACGGCCGCGACCCCCTGCCGACCCTGCGCGTGCGCAACGGCGTGGCCTTGATCGGCCTCAGCACCGCGCGGCCCTCCCCTCCGTTCATGGCCACCGGCCGGATCGGACGGGGCCAGCTCGAGGCCCTTGGGGACCTGCTCCGCACGACCGGGGAACAGGGGCTCTTCCGGGTGCTGTTGATCCACCATCCCGCGGTCCCGGGCAGCATCCGCTGGCGCAAACGGCTCACCGACGCGCCCGCGCTGGCCGCGGTGCTCGCCGAACGGGGCGTCGAGCTCGTGCTGCACGGTCACGCCCACCGCGACTCCCGGCTCTGGCTCCCGACCCCCGCAGGAAGGGCGCCGGTCATCGGCGTGCGATCCGCATCGATGCACGGGGAGGACGCGGCACGGCGCGCCCAGTACCATCTGTTCCGTATCTCGGACCGGGGAGGAGCCTGGAACGTACGCCTTTCGGTGCGGGAATACGTGCCCGACGAGCACCGCTTCGCCCCGGTGGACGCGTGGGAGGTGGAGTTGCCCGGGCCCCGGGAGAGGGACAAAGAGAGCGAGAGGGGAACGGAGACGGAGACATGAACGAGACCATTCGCCGCTTCGGCTACCCCGCGACCCTCATTCGCGAGTACCCCGACTGGGTCGTCCTCCTGCGTCCCCGCCAGGCCACCCTGGGGGCCCTCCTGGTCGCCTGCAAGGACGAAGTCCTGCGGCTCTCCGACCTGCCCCTCGACGCCTTCGCCGGGCTGAAGCAGGTGGCGGTCGACGTGGAGACGACCCTGCGTGCCGAATTCGACTGCCAGCGCATCAACTACCTGATGTTGATGATGGTCGACCCGCACGTCCACTGGCACGTCATCCCCCGCTACGACAGCCCGAGGACCTTCGCCGGCATCACCTTCCCGGACCCCGGTTGGCCCGCCCTGCCGGACCTCTCCTTCGCGACCCCGACCGAGCCGGGCGTCCAGGCCGCGCTGGTGGAGCATCTGCGGGCGGTGTGGCCGAAAGGCTGACCCGTCCCCGTCCCAGGCATCCATCCCCGGCAGCGCGAAATCGCCTACACACCATGCCAACGAATCCTCTGAGAGTCTGTATCACCTCTTCATCGTCATTCCCCACGCCTGGCGGCGTGGAAATGCGTATCAACAGGTACCTCAAGGGCTTCACCGAACGTGGTGTCCACGTCGAGGTAATCGCCGGAACGCCTACCCTGGGGAAACTCACCGAACACGACACGGACTCCGAATGGCGGAGTCTGCCCATCGGACACATTTTTCCTCCCGAGATGGTCGACAACGTACCGATCCATCGCATCCGTCTCGGCGACAACATGGACAAAGAGCGGATCGTTTTTTTTGGAGAAAAGATTATCGAGCTCCTCGACAGCGGACTGATCGTACCTCATGTGGTCCACAGTCTATCCACGAAGCCAAACTTCACGATCCCCTTGCTGAAGGCCTTGAAGGCCCGCGGGAAAGGCCTCGTTTTTACCTATGCCATCGCCCACAAAGCCCCCATCTGGCCGCCTCAGAAATTGGTCAAGGGATTGGTCAAACGATATTTCCTGAAGCACGCGTACAACCATTTCGACGTCATCATCGTGGCGACACACGCCTTGAAGACCATGCTCAGGTCCCTGGGCGTCAGCACGGAGATCGCGATAATCCCAAACGGCGTCAACATCGAGCGCTACAGACCACCGCAGACACCCGACGAAAAACTCGAGGCGCGCCGGGACTTGGGCCTCCCACTCGACTGCCAACTCGTATGCGGCGTGGGAACGGTCTATCCCCGGAAGGGATGCGACCTGCTCCTCGAGGCCTGGCACAAGCTGGCCGACAAGTATCCGAACCTCCACGTCGTATGGCTGGGGCGACGCCGCGACCTCTTCGTGCCCGAGCTTGCGGCATACGGAAGAAAAATGGAGACCCTGCTGAACCGCGGCGATGCACCAGCCCGCATTCACATGCTCGGTCACTCTGACAAGGTTCCAACATATCTCAAGGCGTCCGACATCTTTGCTTTTCCGAGCGAGAGAGAGGGAATGCCGAACGCGGTTCTTGAGGCCATGGCAACAGGGCTGCCTACGGTCATGACGTATTATCGGGGATATTCCGAGGAAATGGGCCGTAAAGACCACGATTACGTGCTGACGGACAGAGACAGCGACAGTCTGGCGAACGCCATCGATCTTCTGCTCTCCTCCGAATCCATGAGGGCCGAGGTGGGGAAGAACGCACTCGACTTCATTCGTCGGACGATGCCCCTATCTCAAAGCATCGATCGACACGTCGACGTATATCGCTCTGTGGCAAGAACGAAAGGACTCATGTAACGCATGACGTCAGTTTCCATGAGGCAGCATTGCAGTGGGACCCGGAGAATCAGGTGATGCAAGACTCTCTCCCGTATGAAGATTACCGCAGTTCGCATGAGGGGAAAGGGCCCGACTACCATGCGAAGTTCTTTCAATATCCCCATCGGAGTGTCGCATGGGAGATCGAACAGCGGCTTCTTCTCAACATTCTTGCTGCGCGATTCCCTGCACCGGAACAAGTGCGCCTTCTGGATTTCGCGTGCGGAACAGGCCGGATTTTGGGGCTGCTCGAAAAAAGGGTTGGAACATCCACCGGGGTCGACGTCGCCGACTCGATGCTTCAGGTGGCCCGTGAGGCCCTCTCACATTCAGAATTGCTTCTAAGAGACATCACTCAACCCAGCGACTTCGACAGCCGCCGCTTCGACCTGATCACGGCATTTCGGTTCTTTCCCAATGCCGAGCCCGAGCTCCGGGAGGCGGCACTCGAGAAGCTCGCTGCCTTGCTGGCCCCGGGCGGCATATTGGTTTTCAATAACCATCTTCGCTGCAGCGGAACCACCATGCGCGTGCGTCGGCTTCTGCAGCGTTTCGGTCATCGCTTTCGTGGGCGCGCTCTGCATTGCATGAGCGACACTGAGGCAGAACACTTGCTTGAGAGACATGGGCTCAGCACTGTCGAGACCCATCATCTCGGCGTGGCGCCTGTCCTGAAGGAGAAACGCGCCTTCCTTCCATATTCCCTGCTGGCCCGATTGGAGCACTGGGCCACGGACGCAAAAGGCCTGGACAAGCTATGTAATAGCAAGATTTATCTCGTGCGGCCTAGCCGTGCCTGAGCCACGCAAACCTTCGGAAGGGAGCGCATTTCCCCTGCTCGTCGAGTTGATCGGGCCGGCCGGTTCCGGAAAAACGTCTGCAGCCGGGGCGGTCGCTCAACGACTGCAGCAGAAGGGTCTCAATATTCTTGCTCATGAAGATTTCCGGAAGGAGGACCTGCGCCGCGGGGGGCGGTACCTGCAGAAGTCCTCCGCCTTGCCCCGCATCGTTCGCATTCTGAGGCTTGCTGCACAGCGACCCGTCTTTGCGGCGTGTGTCTACCTGGCGGGGATAATGCTCGGACCCCCTTTCGGAACACGCTTCTATTACGGCACTCGTGCGCTGGGGCAACTCGGCATGCTCGTGCGCCTCCGACGTGAGGCAAGCTTTGACGTGGTGTTGATCGACGAGGGTGTCGTGAATATCCTCTGGTCGATGACCGTCGGGGCGCCGCGGTTGCGGGGCGCGAGACTGGTTCGTATCGCCCTGGCGGCCTATGCGAGGGACTCTGAGGCCAGAGGCGTCACAATGAGCTGTGACGGTGTGCGCCTTGCGGAGCGCGCGTTCTCGCGGTCCGCCCCATCCCGCTTCTCGCTTCACGCGGGGCCAGACCAACGCACTGACTTCCCCAAATGGCTCGGCTATCACGACGAGCTCGTTGCCATGCTGCCCAAAGGGTTCATCGTCAGCAGCGTAGATGCCACGCAGGGCCCGGAAGACGTCCAGGCTTCGTTGCAACGGACGCTCGAAAAGTTGATTGCCTGAGTAGGGTATCGTCCTACGTCATGCTGAGCGGGGCTTGCGTGTATCTCAATGCATCTCGGCAGGAACCTCAGCCGCGACCCTGCATCCACTTCAAGGGAAGGTTGCAGTTGAATTGGCTGGCATCAGAACCCCGGCATCCAACCGCATCACCCGGTCCGCGATCTCGGCCAGTCCCGTCTGGTGCGACACCGCCAGGACCGTGACCTCGCCCCGAAAGCGGGCCAGCGTCTCGCAGAGCGCCGCCTCGCTCGCCGGGTCCAGTGCGCTGGTCGCCTCGTCCAGGATCAGGAGCTTCGGGCGGCGCACCAGCGCGCGGGCGATGGACACCCGCTGGCGTTGCCCGCCGGAGAGCTTGCTCCCCCGCTCGCCCACCACGGTCTGCATCCCCTCCGGCATCGAGCTCACGAACTCCCACGCCCCGGCTGCGCGCAACGCACGCTCGGCGTCGGCCTCGGTGAGGTCCGGATCGCTCAGGGTGACGTTGTGCAGCACGCTCTCGTGCAGGAGCAGCGTCTCCTGGGGCACGTAGCCAATCATCCGGCGCCACGCCTGGAGATTGCACTCGCCGAGAGGCACCCCGTCCAGCAGCACCCGTCCGGACGTGGGCTCGAGGAGACCCGCGATCAGGTCGAGGATGGTCGTCTTGCCCGCACCCGAAGGCCCGATGATTGTGGTGAAGGAGCGCGCCGGAAGCCGCAGGGTCAGGCCTCGCAGGATGGGCCGGTCGCCAAACGCGAAGTGCACGTCCTCGAGCGCCAACTCGCGCTCGAAGACCGGTGTGCAGCCATGGGGCTCGGGTTCGGGCGCCGCCTCCGCGCGCTCGATGGTGCCGCGCAGCGACCAGTAGGCGCTCTCGTTGACCGACATCTTCTGATATTCCTGCTGCAGCTTGCCCGCGAGCTTCAGAACCCGGAGCAGAAGCAGCATCAGGACCACGACGCTTGCGAGCGGCAGCCCCCAGAAGTTGACCACCAGGTAGGCGGCGCCGGCCACGAAGGCGATCGCGACGGGCTCGTAGATCGCCCGCAGACCCTCGACGCTCAGGACCTCCTTGCGCATCGCCTTGTTCAGGCGCCGCGTCTCCGCCTCCAGCACCACGTTGGCCCCGCCCGCGAGCCCCATGGTCTTGAGCGCCTTCACGGACTGGAGCGTGTCCGCCATGCGCCGCAACAGCGACACGAGCACGTCCGTTTGCCGGCGCCCGGCTCGCCGGGCCTTGCGCACCAGCCGCCCCAGGGAGAACGTGATCGCCGCCCCCGCCAGCACCGCCGCGAGCGTGGCCTGCCAGGACACGAAGAGGGCTGCGACCGTGTACACCAACGTCTCGATGGCGTGCGCGAGCGCTTTGGCACCGCTCAGATAGGCGTTGGATGCGCGCACCGTCTCCGTGGCCATCGCGTTCGCGAGCGACCCGACCGGCTGGTGCAGGAAGAAATCCCAGCGGGCGCGCAGGAGGGCGCGCAGCAGGCGCAGGCGCAGGTCGGTGCCGATCTGCGCCACCGTGTAGCCGACGTGGCGGTTGGCCAGCAGCACCATCGCGGCCTTCAGGCTGACGCCGACGACGATGATCAACAGCAGCGTCCCCAGGGAGGGCTCGATGCCGAGGCCGTGGAGGAATTTCCCCAACCCACGCTCGCTCTGTCCCCCGCCCTCGGCGTTCGCCGCGAGGTCGAGGATCGGGAACAGTGCCGACAGGCTGATCCCCTCGAACACCCCCGCCACCAGAAGGGCGACCAGGGTGACCAGCGTGCGCCGGGGGTAGGCCCGGGCGATCTCGAGGAGGAATTTCATGGTGGCCAGGTGGGTCTAGGGAACACTCGTCCCGCGCGCCTCCCCCGCGATGGGCCGCAGGGCGAGGAACGCGGCGAGGATCGCGGCGACCTGTTCGGGGCTGTGGGCCGCACTCAGGCTGCAGCGCAGGAGGCACGTCCCGGAGGGCGTCGCCGGCGGAAGGACGAGGTTGACGTAGACGCCTTGCGCCAGCAGGTCGTGCCACCAGACGAGCGCCTGCTCCTGGCTCCCGACCTCCACCGCCACCACGGGGCTCGGCTGCGGCCCCAGCCGAAAACCGGCCGCCGCGAGTCCGTCGTAGAGGTGATGCACGTTGCGCCAGAGGCGCTCGCGCAGTTCCGCGCGCTCGCGCAGGATGCGCAGGGCGACGCGGGTCGAGGCGATGACCGACGGGGCCGGTGATGCGGTGAAGATGTAGGAGCGGACCGCGTAGCGCATCAGGTCGAGCTCCGGGTGCCGGCTGACGCAGAACCCCCCGACCGACCCCAGGCTCTTGCTGAAGGTGCCGACCACGAGGTCCACGTCGTCCTCGACTCCCCCCTCCTGGCAGAGACCCCGCCCGGTCGCCCCGAGCACGCCGAGCGAGTGGGCCTCGTCGACGACCAGACAGCCGCCCAGCTCCCGCTTGACCGCCGCGATCTCGGCCAGCGGCGCGCAGTCCCCGAGCATGCTGTAGATGCCCTCCACCACGATGAGCGTGCGCTCCGCCCCCTCGCCCAGCCGGCGCAGGCGCTTCTCGAGGTCGGCCGGGTCGTTGTGCCGGAACCGGACCACGTCGGCCCCGCTCAGGCGCGTTCCCTCGTAGATGCTCGCGTGGCAGTCGGCGTCGAGCAGGATGGTGTCCCCCGGTCCCGCGAGCGTGCTGACGACCCCCATCGTCGCCAGGAAGCCGGTGGAGAACACCACGGCCGAGGGCACCCCGTAGAATTCCGCGAGCTCGCGCTCGAGCGCCAGGTGACCACCGTACGTGCCGTTCGCCATGCGCGAGCCGGTGGTTCCGGTGCCCTGCTCCGCCACGGCCCGCTGGGCCGCCTCGATGCACTCGGGGTCGAAGGTCAGTCCGAGGTAATTGTTGGTGCCGGCCAGGATCACCTGCCGGCCTTCGATGAGCCCCTCGGTGGCGGAGACGATCCGCTCGGTCACCACGCCGATGGGCAGGGTACCGAAGGCCGCGAGCTGCGCCCGAGTGGCCGCGAGCGGCTGGAATTTCTCGAATAGCTTCATGGCAGGGGCCCCTTCACCGCGACCGGGCGGTAGCATACCGTATCCCGGACACCCGACCACGTCCTCTTGAGCCTGCGTTGATCGCTACCCGGTACATCGCCCGCGAGATCTATCAGCCGTTCCTGGCCGTGGTGACGGTGCTGCTGGTGGTCTTCGCCGTGTACACCACGGCCATCGTCCTGAACGACGTGGTGGCGGGCGCGCTTCCCGCCCACGTCGTCCTGCGCCTCGTGCTGATCAAGTCGCTGATCGCGCTGGAGGTCCTGCTGCCCGTGGCGTTCTACTTCAGCGCCGTCATCGGGCAGGGGCGCCTGCATTCAACCTCGGAGATGCTGGCGCTCGCCGCCTGCGGGGTCGGAGAGCCCCGGGTGCTCAGGACGGTCCTGCTTCCGGCGTTCGCCGTCGCCCTGGTCTCAGCCGCACTCTCCGTGTACGTCCGCCCCTGGGCCTTCCACCAGCTCTATGTGTTGAAAGCCGTGGCCGATGCCGAATTCGACATCGAGGACCTGGAGGCCAGGCAGTTGTTCGTCAGCCCCGATTCGCGCTTTGCCGTCTATGCCACGTCGGTGGACCACGCGGCACGCAACGCCCGCGACGTGGTCGCCCAGATGCGCCACGAGGGGCGCCTCCTCGTGATCGAGGCCGAGGGCCTCCACCAGCCTCCGCACCGTCTCGAGGAGAACCCGGTATTCGAGTTTTCCCAGGGCCGGGCCTTCCGCATCGACCGCTACGGCACCCGCGACACCACCATGGATTTCAGGGTGCTCACCGTAAGACTCGAGGCACCGGAGCCCCCGGAGATCGGCTACAAGATCAAGATGCAGAGCACCAGGGAGTTGAGTCGCGCCGTGGAAGGCAAGGGACTCGCCGAGTTCCAGTGGCGCCTCTCCACCCCGGTGTTGACGCTCCTCCTTGCGGCCCTCTCGGTGCCCCTCAGCCGCGCTCCGCCGCGCCGCGGCCGTTTCCTTGGCCTGGTGATCGCGATGCTCGCCTTTGCCATCTTCTACGCCCTGCTCCTCAGCGCCAAGAACCTGGTCCACGACCGGCTGGTGGGCCCGGTGCCGGGCCTGTGGTGGCCCATCGCGCTCCTCGCCCTGACGGTCCTCGCCCTGTTTGCCTGGCCCTGGGTCCGCCGCCGCTGGCGCCCGCGGTCTGCCTCACCCGCCTATGGCTGACGGGGCCTGGTCCATGCCGCGCGTGACCCTGATCGACCGCTACGTCGGCCGAACGGTCCTCGGCGCGCTCGTGCTGGTGTTGCTCGCCCTCCTCCCACTCTTCACGATCCTCGACCTGGTCCAGCAGCTCGACGACGTGGGCAAGGGCGACTACGGCTTCGTCGACGCGCTTCGCTACGAGCTGATGGTGCTCCCGAGGCGGGCGCTCGACCTCCTGCCGTTCATCGTCCTCACGTCCACCACGATCGGCCTCGCGGTCCTTTCGCACTTCGGCGAGACGATGGCCATGCGCTCCTGCGGCGTCTCGCGGCGCCGGCTCGGGCTCGCGGTAGTGAAGGTCGGCCTCGCGCTCGTGGTATTGGCCGCCGTCTCCGACGAGTTTCTCGCCTCGCCCCTGAATCGGCAGGCCACCCGGGAGCGGGCGGTGGCGCTGGAGGGTCGGGAGGTGCTGCTCAGCGAGGACGGCTTCTGGATGCATGCCGGCTCCCGGTTCGTCAGCATCGGCCAGGTACTCCACGGCCGCCTGCCCCAGGAGATCGATATTCTCGAAGAGGGAGAGGACGGCCACCTGCAGCGGTTCGTCCACGCGCGCGAGGCCGACATCGCAAACCCCAGGTGCTGGCTGCTGCGGGACGTCATGGTGAAGCACCTCGGCCCCGGGGCGCCCCTCTCCGAGCGGGTCGAGGAGCTCCCCTGGGACTCCTACCTCTCGCTGAAGCAGGTGGAGATGCTGCAACTGGAGCCCCATGTGATGTCGCCGGCGCAGCTCTTCGGTTATGCGAGGTATCTGAGACAGACCGCTCAGAACCCGTCCCGCTACGACATGGCATTCTGGCAGCGGGCAACCCTGCCGCTGGTCACCGGTGCCATGGTGCTGCTCGCGCTGCCCGCGGGCTTCGGCCGTCCCCGCTCGTCGGACACCGGCAAGCTCGTCCTCCTCGCGGTGGCCGTGGGCCTCGGCTTCCAGGTCGTCAGTCAGCTCGCGGCGAACGCCGGGCTGGTGTTCTCGATCCCGGCGCCAGTGGTCACCCTCGGGCCGGTGCTGCTCGTCTTCGCAGGGGCCTTCTGGCTGTTGCGCCGGGCCGGCTGAATGGGGGGCACTCCCCACCCCTGAACACCTCCCTACCGGAAGGCACCCCGCCGATAGAGGCGCCAGGCGAGGCCCCAGCCGTAGATCAGCGGGTGACGGCGCTCGCGCTCCGTGGCCTCGACCCGCACGCCCGAGTGACGCTCGAGCTTCCACAGGAGGTAGTCGACCCCACCCTGGAAGGTGAATGCTGACTTCACGAGCCTCAGCACCGACAGGGTCTTGCCCTGGACCCGCCGCGCGGACCAGGCAAGCCGGCTCAGCCACCGAGTCCGGGCCGGAATGTCGGCCTCGCCCGTCGAGCCGGTCTCCATCGAGCCGGTCTCTCCGGTGACGCTGCGCACGGGCCAGGCCAGCTCGCCCAGGGCGGGCGCGGTGACCGCCCCGTAATACTCCGGGTCGCTCTCGACGATGTGGGCACTGCGCTGGCCCTTCTCGGCCCGCAGCTCCGTGGCATAGCTGAGCGCAAGTGCCCCTTCCCAGAGGTCCGTCTGCGTGAAGCGCTCGGGGAGCGCCGGCAGGGCCCTCCGAACCAGGGTGACCACGGCCTGCCCCAGGGCCTGCAGGAGGTCGCCTGCCGCCTGCTCGTCCGCGGCGTAGAGGACCGCTGTCGGCTGGGCCAACCGACCCCACAGGTACGACTGGAACCAGCGCCCGGACGTGCCCCGAAGCAGGTGGCGCCTCGAGAACACGGCGTACTTGCAGCGCACCCGCCCGCCCGGGACCGGGAGCTCGAGGTAGAACACGTTCGGGGGCAGCAGCGCGTTCGCGAGGGCCGTGAGGGGGTTGCGGTACGCGGAGCGGTAGCGGTCCACCACCACATACAGGTCCACGAGCCCGTCCAGGGCATTGCCCGAGCGCAGGCAGGAGCCGTAGAAGAGGATGCCGCGCAGCGCCGGGCCGTACCTGCGCCGGAGCTCCTCGCGCAGGGCGCCGAGCTCCGCCCCGGGCACATGCCGCGAGGCCAGCCGGTCGAGCGCGGCGATCAGGCCCGCGCCCGGCACCGCCGGGCTAGAAGCGGAGGAAACCGACCCTTCCACCCACCGACACCCGCACCGGTCCCGCCCGCCGTGACGCCTGGTAGACCTCGCCGTCGACGGTCACGGGACCGTCCATCTCCAGGCTGAGACTGTCGAGCTTCCCACTGTAGTAGCCGTGCCCCGGCGTGGCGAACCGCCCCGCCCGCCCCCAGAAGAGGGGGGGCAGCGTGCGCAGCGCATGGCCGGGTCGCGCCCTCAGTCGGCTGTGGTAGAAGGCACCGTCCGCATCTCCCCAGTAGGGGCGAAGCCCCGCGAAAAGGCGCTCGAGGGAGCTCGCGAGGACCAGCAGGTAATCCTGCTCTTCCTCCCCGCCGCCCGCCCGTCCCTCGCCCACGCGGCCCGTGACCGTCGTCGGCCGGGGCGCCGCATACCGCTCGTCGCCGCGGGCCATCGCCCAGAGAACCCGCAGGGTGCAGAGGGCTGGGGCGAGGCTGTCCCGCAGACCCCGGCTGTGAACCCTCCGGTGGCAGAACTCGATCCCCCGGACGATGGCGCCGGTCCCGAAGAACATCCCGAACTGGG
>CALMKJ010000171.1 GCA_937867305.1 uncultured Ectothiorhodospiraceae bacterium
GTCCTGCTGGGGCAGCATTCCGTACCGGGGCGCGCGACCGTGCTGTTCTGTGCTGAGATCGAGTCAGGGGTCATGCGCCAGCATTTCCCAGGTGACACAACAGGGGCTCAACCATGAAGGACTTTTGTTATCGGCTAACGGTCATCGCTTCCGTTGCACTCGTCATGACCGCAGCCGGCTGTGCATACCTTCGGGAAGGTGGGGGGACCCACCAGAAAAGCAGTGTCGTGGAATACCTCTATCCCACGACCCAAGTGGTCGAGCGCCCGACGATCCCTCGCCTGTCGCTGCCGTTGCGCGCGGGAGTGGCGTTCGTACCTGGATCCGGGCCCAGCAAGCTGAGCGAAAAGGACAAGATGGATCTCATGGCTCGCATCGCGGCGGAGTTCCGCACGCTACCGTTCCTCAAGGACATCGAGCTCGTCCCATCTACCTATCTTACGCCCGGCGGCGGTTTTACCAATCTGGACCAGATCCGAACCATGTACGGCATTGACGTCATCGCCCTGCTCGCTTACGACCAGGTGCAGCATACCGACGAGGGACTGCTTTCCCTGTTGTATTGGACGCTTGTGGGCGCTTACCTGATCGAGGGCGAAAAAAACGACACGATCACAATGATGGATGCGACGGTGTATGACATTGCGAGCCGGAAGATGTTGTTCCGCGCTCCCGGAACGAGTCAAATCAAGGGATCGGCAACTCCGATCAATCTCTCGGAGCAGCTGCGGGGTGATTCTTTGGAGGGGTTCCGGAACGCATCGGAAGATCTTATTGTAAACCTGCAGGCGCAGTTGGAACTCTTCAAGGCCAAGGTCAAGGAGATGCCGCAGGAATACACGGTGGTGCATAGACCCGGTTACACGGGCGGTGGAAGCACAGGCGCTACATTCGGCATCCTGCTGGCCACCGCAGCCGGTCTTGCATTGTGGCGCACCAGAAAAGGTTAAGACCGCCCGTGCCTTGGGCGACCCTTCTCGTCGCGTGCGTCTCCGTCGCGGCGTTTTTCTCACCGCGTTGGTCGGAATTGCTGGTGTACGACCGGCAAGCGGTCTTGAACGCAGAACTGTGGCGTCTGGCAACCGCCTCTCTTGTCCACTTTTCCGGGAGCCACCTCTTCTGGAATCTGTTGGTCTTTGCGGTGGCGGGGCTGTCGGTCGAAACAGAGGATCGGAAGGGCTTTCTGGCGGTGTGCGCTCTCGCCGCGCTCTTACCCAGCATCACATACGTGGCGGCGTGCCCGGAGGTCGCTCGCTATGGTGGGCTTTCTGGACTCTCGACTGGGGCGATGGCTTATCTCTGTCTGCACAGACTCCGCGACGGCGGCTCGAATGGCGCCATCTGGCTATCGCTCCTCGCGCTGATCGGCGTCAAGGCCATCTTTGAGATCGCTGCCGGCACCACCCTCTTCGTTTCGCTCGGCGAAGAGCCGTTCCGTGTCCTGCCGTCTGTGCACGTTATGGGATTTGGCGGCGCCCTTTGTGCGACGCTATGGGCCCACAGCCGGCGCGTCCCGCGTCGGACCGCTGAGCGTGCTCCACGCACCGCACGCCACAGGGCGCCTTTGCTGTGGCGATGTTCCTCGTTGTAGCAGTGCACGAAGCGCGCGACCCAGGCGCTGATCTCCGGCTACATGGGTTCGAATACCAGCTTCGACGATGCGAGCTGCGAGTTCGCAGTGGAGTACAGTGACCAGAATCAGCGCGACTACCGGGCCTTCGTGAAGGCAGTCAGAGGAGGGAGACTGGAGGCGGTCGTCGAGGCGGCGTAGCTCGTATTAGACAATGAGCAACGCCTGCATGCAGCGCTCGGCTACAGGGGGCGGGCGCTATGGCACCGTGGGGACCCTCAGGCACGGCGGGTGAGCGTGCCCAGAAGCTGAGCTCGGCCAGGGCGCTGGCGAGTCGTGCGACGCGCGGCGGGGGCGTCAGAGCCCTCCGCCCCACCGGTACTGCCAGGCGATGCCGTAGAGGTCGTAGCTATTGCCGGTGCGGGCGGAGACGCCGTTACTCGCGTAGAGCTTCACGGAGTGGTGGGCGTCGAGGGGAAAGGCCAGCGTGCCGCCCACCCGCCAGTTCCGCTGCAGGTCGTCGTTGAGGTCGCCGTTGACCGTGGTGCGGCCGCCCGTGAAGTAGGTCCCGTCCAGGGATGCCCAGACGCCGGAGGCCAGGTTGTAGATGGCGTGCGCGCCAAAGGAGTGCAGCGGGTCCTGTGAGCGCCTCTTGCCGTTGTAGAAGTCGTCGTTGTCGGTAAAGAATGTCGTGCCGGCCTTCAACTCCAGGGTCCACGCGCCCAGCGCCTTCGAGATCCCGACCTCCGGCTTGAACGACCAGCGGTTGCTGCCAAGGTTGACGAGCTTGGTCTCGTCGTACTGCCCCGCGGGCGCGGACACCTGCAGGCTGGCGCCCACGATCAGGTCCTGCTTGTAGCGCTGGAACTCCGGGAGTGTCAACGCCGGCGCCCCGTGGAAATTCACCGACAGTCGGAACAGCGGGTCGGCGAGGCCGTCGATCTCTCGTTCCATACGGGCGCCCTGGTAATCCGCCGAGCCCGAGAGCCAGCTGTACGGCACGATGACGTCGAACTTGCCCGACATGCCCCAGAGGTCCACTGCCCTCACGTACGCGAGGACGAGGCTGGAGGTGGTGAGGTCGGGATCAGACAGCGGCAGGGCGGTATCGAAGGACGCGCCGCCGTGGGTGTAGGCGTAGCCCGCGACGAGGAAGTTCACGCCCACGGGGCTGTTGGAGTAGGCCCGTGGCTCGATGCTCTGGGCGCGGGCGACAGACCCGGTAGCTGCGAGCCACGATGCGACCATGGCAGGCAAGACGTAGCGGGCGGAACCCATGCGGTCGGTCTTCACGTCAGCGCGGCAGCCGGCGCGCGGGCGAGCGCGGGACTTCTATCCCCTGCGCCCTTGGGGCCTCTCGCCCGCCCCCGAGGAGGGGCGTCGGGCAGGCCATCGTCCTTGCCGAATCGCCATGTGGGTGCCCTCCGTACACGCGGCCGTGACCGCACGAGCCCGATCCGCGGTGGACCCCTCGGCCGCAGGACCCGGCGGACATCGTACACGACATACCCCGCTTTAGCCCCCCTTGGGCGCGCTTGCGGTGAACGCAGCCTGCCCTGGCCCTCGAGGGGCCGGAGCGGCTCGACCCCCGCGGCTCGCACGCGGCGCACTCGGAAAAATACGGGGGCGGGGCGTCGCGAGGTCGGGCACAATGCTTTGGACACTGGCCTGAGTTCGAGGAGCAAGAGACCGATGCCACGAAGCGACGCCGTTGCCTTCGCCGTTGCCCTGGCTCTGACTGCGCCGCTCGCCGCTCGAGCGGAACCGCCAGCTGCCCCTTCTTCCGAGTTGCCGGCCGCGGCGGTCGCCGGGGTGACGACCGTGACCGCCACGGTGGACGCGGTCAACCTCGACACGCGCGAGGTCACGCTGAAGGGCGAGGGTGGCAACCTCGTGAAGCTGACGGTGGGCGAGGAGGCACGCAATCTGCCACAGTTGAAGGTCGGCGACGTGGTGACCTTCGAGTACTACGAGCTGCTTGCCGTGGCACTGGAGCCGACCACCAGCGTGATTCGCGAGCGGGTCGAGCGGGAGGAGGTGGGGCGGGCGCCGCTCGGTGCCAAGCCGGCCGGCCAGGTGGAGAAGACGGTGGACGTCATCGGCACCGTCTCCGCCATCGACGCGAAGGGCCGCGCCGTCACGCTGCGGGGTCCCGAGCGCAGCCTGATCCTGAACGTCGCCAAGGACGTTGACCTTTCGCAGATCAAGGTCGGTCAGACCGTTCGTGCAAGATACATCGAGGGCTTCGCGGTCTCCGCCGCCGCTCCGGCGAAGAAGTAGGGCTTGCCGGCGCGTCCCGGCGGCAGCGTTCACGAAATGACGGGCGCACGAATTCGAGCACGAGCGTTGGGGAGGTGACTGGAATGGCCAGAGCAACGGGTTACCTGCGCGGGTCGCGCGTCGGTCTCTCGCTGACGGTGGGGTTGACCCTGCTTGCGATGGGTGCCGCAGCAGGTGCGCAGACCGCGACTGTTACGCCGACGAAGGGTCAGTCGCCGCAGCAGGTCGAAGCGGACAAGCAGCAGTGCTACGGCGCCGCCGTGCAGAGCTCGGGCTATGACCCGGCCGCGAGCCAGGCGGCGCAGCCCGCCGCCGGGGGGCGGGCACGGGGAGCGGCGACAGGCGCGGCGGCAGGGGCCGCTGCCGCCGAGGTGCGAGGTCGGCAGTACGAGGCCTACGACAAGGTCGACGACGACGTGAAGCAGGAGTACCGCCAGAACGATGCGAAGTCTGCGGCTGCCGCGGGTGCGGTGGTCGGTGGCAGCGCGCAACGCCGGGACCGTCGTCAGGCCGCAGCCCAGACGTCCGCCGGCTCACAGGCCTTTGACAGCGCCTATCGCTCCTGCCTGACGGCGCGCGGGTATACCGTCCAGTAGCCCCTGGCTTCTGGACCGCTCCGGGTCGGTAGCCCCCGCTTTCGGGCGGGGGCTACGGGCGGGCCTTCTCGGCCATTCTCCTCGCCGTCGGCACGGCGTGCGCGAAGAAGCGCTTGAGTCCCGGGCACAGGTAGTTCAGGCCCGGCTCGCCGTCGGGCGTGCGCAATAGCCGGTTCTTCGGACACTCACCCCAGCAGTCGGAGAGAAAATCGCAGCGCCTGCAGTACGCGGGAAGCACGTCGGACTTCGCATACCCGAACCTGACCTGTTCGGGCGAGAACACCATGTCGCCGAGCGAGCGCTCGCTGATGTTGCCCAGGCCGTACGCCGGATAGACGTAGTGGTCGCAGGCATACACGCTGCCGTCGTGCTCGATGGCCACAGCCTTTCCGCAGAACTCGCTGTAGATGCAGATCTGCGACGGCACACCCATGTGCTGCGCGACCAGGGTCTCGCAGAAGTTGACCAGCACCTTGCCCACGTCCCGGGCAAGCCACTCGTCCCAGACCCGGGATAGGAAGTGGCCGTACTCCTCTGCATCGACGGACCAGGGGGTGACGACCGAGTCCGGGTGGTCCGGCTTCGCCTGGGGGGTGCCCACGCCGGGCAGGCGTTGCGGGTCCCAGTTCTGGGGCGGGGTGGTCTCGAAACCCCTGAACTCGACGATCGGAATGAATTGCAGATAGGAGGCGCCCAGCTCGCGCCGCAGGAAGCGGTACACGTCGAGCGGCCGCGAGGCGTTGAAGCGGTGCACGCAGGTCAGCGTGTTGAAGCGGACACCGTGACGCTGCAGCATCCTGGCCGCGGCGTACACTGCGTCGAAGGTCGGGGCGCCGCGCTTGGTCACGCGGTAGTGGTCGTGAACGTCGCGCGGGCCGTCGATCGAGAGGCCGACCAGGAAACGGTTCTCCTTGAGAAACTCGGCCCAGTCCTCGTCGAGCAGCGTGCCGTTCGTCTGCAGGTCGTTCTGGATCCGCTGCCCGGGCTTCGCATACCTTTTCTGCAAGGTCACGACCTTGCGAAAGAACTCGAGGCCGAGCAGCGTGGGCTCCCCCCCCTGCCACGAGAACACCACCTCGTCCCCGGTCACGCCCTGGATATAGTCCCGGACGAAGCGCTCGAGCACTTCGTCGCCCATGTGCCCACCGCCAGGCCCGCCGGGCAGCGTCTCCTTGCTCAGATAGAAGCAGTAAGCGCAGTCGAGATTGCAGGCCGAGCCCGCCGGCTTGGCCATGACGTGGAAACGCCGTACCGCCCGGTCCCCGAGCCACTGGGGAATATGGTACTTGTCAGGCGTAAGCCGGTCAGAGCCGGGCACCGTCGCGAACCTCGACCGTGACCTTCGGTATGCGCCCGGTGAATCGGGACTTGCCTTCTGCGCCGACTGCCTCGACCACCGGTGTGCCGAGGTCGACCCCGACATCGGCCGACTCGTCCGCCGAAAATATCATGGCCTGCGTGTGCTGGATGCGCCCCTCCGCGACCTTCTCGCCATTGACGAACAGCCTGCCGGTGCCGCCCTTGCCCAGCCCGCCTCCGTCGTAATCGAAGTCAAAGCGGATCGTCGCCTTGCCGGGAGCCAGGGGCCTGGCGGCCACGATGGAATCGCGCGCCATGCCGAGGAAGTTGTAGTCGTACGCGGGTACGCCGTCCTTCACGTAAAGCGACCACCCACCGAAGCGTCCACCCTGCGCGATGATCGTGCCGTTCGCGCCGCCTGCCGGCACCTCGATGTCAGCGGTGATGGTCTTGGACTTGTTCTTCACGTTGAGGAAGACGTTCTCCATCATGCCGGTCATGCCCTCGGCCAGCGTCAGCGACGTCCGTCCCGACATCAGGTCGGGGCGACCGACCGCCTCGGCCAGGGCGCGCTCGAACACTCGGTCATCGATCGGCAGCACATGGTGCTTCTCCGCTTCCTGCATGAAAAGAACCTGCATTTCCGCCAGCTTCGTCGGGTTCTTCGCGGCCAGATCGTCGGCCAGGCTGAAGTCCGAGCGTACATCGTACAGCTCCCAGACATCGTCCTTGAGCGGGCGGCGCGGATTGAGCTCCCACGGCGCCCTGTGGATGGTGCGCGCCAACCAGCCATCGTGGTAGATGGCGCGGTTGCCGGCGATCTCGAAATACTGCGTGGTGTGCCGATCTCTGGCGTTGGCGTCATGGAACGTATACGCCATGCTCACGCCCTCGATCGGGATCTGCGGCGTACCATTGACCACCCGGGGCTCCGGAAGACCCGCCGCTTCCAGGATGGTCGGCGCCAGGTCGATCACATGGCTGAACTGGGTGCGGATCTCGTTCTTCGCCGCGATCCCCTGAGGCCAGTGCACCACCACGCCGTTGCGGGTGCCGCCGAAGTCCGAGGCCATCTGTTTCATCCAGCCGAACGGTGCGTTCAGGGCCACCGACCAGCCGGCGGCCATGTGCGGGTAGGTTTCCGGACTGCCCCACTTGTCGATCAACTTCAACAGGTCGGGCACATTCTCCTGCACCCCGTTGAAGTAGGTGTACTCGTTGAACATGCCATTCTCACCACCCTCGCCGCTCGCGCCGTTGTCGCCGGCGATGTAGAAGACGAGCGTATTGTGGGCCTGTCCGGTGCCCGCGACGGCTTTGAGCAGCCGACCGATCTCGTGATCGGTGTAATCGAGAAAAGCCGCGAATACTTCGGCCTGCCGGGCGAACAAGCGCTTCTCGTCCTCTGAGAGCTTGTCCCAGTCCTTGATCGCCGGCGGCTTTGGCGCCAGCTTCGTACCGGGTGGAACAACGCCCATCTTGACCTGGCGGGCCAGCGTCTGTTCGCGGATCCTGTCCCAGCCCTGGTCGAACTTACCCTTCCAGCGGGCAATCCATTCCTCGGGCACATGATGGGGCGCATGGGTGGCGCCCGGCGCGAAGTAGACGAAGAAAGGCTTGTCGGGCGTCATCGCCTTCTGGTATCCGATCCAGGCCACCGCCTTGTCCGTCATGTCGGTCATGAAGTGGTAGTTCGGGTCGTGCGGCAACTCGACGGAAGCGACGCCGTCGAAAAGGCTGGGTACCCATTGGTTCGTTTCGCCGCCGATGAAGCCGTAGAACTTGTCGAAGCCCTGGCGGGTCGGCCACCGGTCGAACGGGCCGGAGACGCTCGTCTCCCACGTGGCCGTCTCGTGCCACTTGCCAAACGCCGCCGTGCTGTAGCCGTTCAGGCGCAGCGTCTCCGCCAGGGGGGCCGTGGCGTTCGGTATCTGCCCCGTGGCACCGGGAAGCGAGGTCGCCATCTCGGTGATGAAGCCCATGTTCACCGTGTGATGGTTGCGACCCGACTTGATCGCCGCCCGCGTCGGTGAGCTCAGCGCCGTGGTGTGGAAGTTGGTGTAGCGCAGGCCGTTCTCGGCAAGCCCGTCCAGCGTCGGGGTCTGGATCGGGCCCCCGAAGGTGCTCGATGCGCCGAAGCCCAGGTCATCGATCAGCACAATGATGACGTTCGGTGCCCCGACGGGTGCCTTCACCTCGAAGTGAGGCGGTGGCTGCACGTTGCGCGCGTCGAGCTCACGATTGACCGGCCGCTCGGGCTCTGCTATCGGGAGCACTGTGCGGTCGAGCGGGTCCCTGGCATGCGCGGAGAGGTGGGTGCCAAGGCCCAGCGCGATCATGAGGGCGGCAGCGATCGGTGTCATCTGAGTCATGGGGGCAGTCTCCGTGGCTTGCTGAGCTCCTATGCTCGGTCGGGCGCTTGTCGCGCCGGGCCGAGCGCGGCTTTCATGAGACGCCGAGGACCAGGGCCCTCGGCCATCAGAACTTCCAGTTGAAGGTTGCGGCAAGGAAGAACATGCCGCTGCGCTCGAAGGCACCGTCGAGGTTGCCCCGTCCGCCGAGCCCTACCGGAAGCTGCGATTCTTTGTCCACGTCCAGGGTGCCTGCGTACGCGTACTCGCCAGAGACGCCCCAGCTAAAGGTCTTGCTCACGTCGTTCTGCACGCCGACACCGAAACGCCAGGCGGAGTTCGCGGGCAGCGCCGGCGATACGTCCCCGCGCTGCAACTCCGAGTCGTAGGCGACGCCAAAGCTGACGAGCCAGGGCTCGCTCACGCGGTACTGGGCACCCACCGCGGTGTGCCAAGTGTCCTTGAAGTCGAGGTCCAAGGTCGTGCTGGTCGGGTTGGTGGTGTCCGAGATCCCGATCTCCACCCGCCCGAATTTCGACCAGTCCTGCCAGCCGGCGCTGCCGAGGAGCGCCCAGCGATCATCCATCTGGTGGTAGAAGCTCCCCATCACGCCCTGGGGTACCCGCATGCCCAGGTCGAGCTGTGCACCGAGCAGCCCGCGGCTCCCCAGGACCGTCTCCAGACCCGGAGCAAGGCCCGAGAACCTGGTCTCGGAGCGGAAGTTGAGCACGATCTGGGAGTTGTAGACCAGGCCAAAGCGAGTGCCCGCATCAACCTCGTAGAGCAGTCCCAGGTTGACGCCCCAGCCCCAGTCATGGTCGTCGACCTTCAATTGCCCGTCCGCCGTGCTCAGCGGGTTGTTGATGGCGACCTTCTCCTCCAGCATGCCGTACATGGCGTTGAGGGTCGCACCGACGGAGAGACGCTCGTTCACCCGGTAGGCGACCGACGGGAGCAGAGAGACGCCGAGCAGGGTAGCCTCCTGCACGTAGTATCGGCCGACCCAGTTGTGGTCATAGTCCAGCGCCATACCGAAGTTGCCCGCCAGGCCGAACCCGACGTTGAGGTCCGGCGACAGGCTATGGGTGAAGAAGGCGCTCCCGCCCGGAAACCAGCCGAGTAGCCCGCCGAGGCAAGCCCCACATCGGCCGTCCCGACCTCGTAGAGCAGGATCCCGCCCGCCGCTGCGGGCAGCGCGGGCACCAGACCGGCGACGATGACTGCGACGAAGCCCCCCCTTCGCGCCCACGCCCTCGTTCCGATCGAATCCGTCATCTCTTTGGACCTCCTCGTATCGGGCCTTGATCCCGGGCACAGGAATGCGTATCGCACCCTCTCGGTCGGCTTCGCCTCGCGACGCGCGAGACTCGCCCCGCCCGAGCGGCCGCGGCTCGCCCGACCGACGTGGGCATCGATCCCGCTCTCCTCGATGGTCCCGACAGTCTGATTGCTTTCGCCACAGGGGGCCGGCTGCTTCGCGTCTGTGTAGCCCGAACCGGCTGCCAGCACTTTGGCCTGCTGGTGGGCCAGCACGGCGGCCCCGCCTCGCTCGGCCCCCTCGGGCTGCTCATGATGCATTCGCCCGATGTGGGCACAGCCCTGTGGCATCTGGTTTCGCACCTGCACACTCACGACCGTGGCGGGATACCCACGTTGTCGGTCCGCGGCAAAGTAGTCGCCCTGCGGTCCGGACTGGACCGCGAGCAGGGTGCTGCTCGCCCACGGGCGCCCAGCCGACGTGCGGCCCTATGAACGCCACTTCCGGGCGCCCGTGCGCTTCGAGGCCAAGTCCAACGCTCTGGAGTTTCCTTCCCGATGGCTCTCACAACCGCTTCCGGGGGCCGACCCAGATCTTCGACGGCGCCTGCAGGAACAGATCGCGCACCTCGATTCCGTATACGGCGCGAGTCTTACTAGCCAGGTGAAACGCACGCTGCGGGCCACCGTCATCACCGGCAGATGCTCGGTGGAAGCCACTGCCCAGAAGCTCAACATGCATCGCCGCACGCTCAGCCGGCGGCTACGGTCCGAGGGCACCACGTTTGAGACCCTGCTCGACGAGGTGCGCTACGAGACCGCGCGCCAGTTCTTGGGGCATACCCAAATGCCGGTTCGCGCTGTTGCTCACATGCTCGCCTATGCCGACGCCGCCTTCACTCGTGCATTCCGCCGCTGGTCCGGAACCACTCCCGGTCGGTGGAGAGCCGCAAACGGCACGGCTACGAAATAGGCCAGTGGACTCACCGGGACTCACCCAGGCCAGGGCCTCGGGCTCGCCTGGCTCGGCGCCCTGGAAGGGCTCCCCGCGGCCCACGCCGGTCAGGGCCCCGCTGGCAAAGGGCTCGCGCGACCCCGGCCGGCGGTCGCCAGGGGCCGTTGAACGGCGGGTGCGCGAGGCCGGCCTCTCCGGGGTGCGCTTCCAGCAGGCCGATCTGTTGAACCTGCCCTTCGCCTCCGCGGGCCGGGTCTGCTGCAACCAAGGCCGCGTGGTGTCCCCGCCACCACACCCAGGCATCGGACCCAGACCGTCTGGTCTGTGTCAGCCCGATTTACACCCCGCCAGCGGGCTGGCCCGGGGGAAGCAATGATCACTTCCGACCCAGAGCAGTCGTTGACCGGCCGGTCTGCGGACGCCCGCTAACGACCAGGTAGGAGACGTCTGCGCTCGCCGCCGGTGGGCGACAGCTCACCCGCTTACCGAACAGCCCGAAGCGGTCCTCGTCTATACTTCGTGCGTCTTGTTGCTGGGGATATGCTGAGAATATGGGACATCCATATCCGGGTCATCTCGGACATCGCTATCCCTGACTTGATGGCGAGGTGGCGACGGAGACGGTGGTGAAATTCGAATGGGATATAAGAAAAGCTGCGATCAACGAGCAGAAGCACGGCGTCTCCTTCGTGGAAGCGTGCACTGTATTCAATGATGAGTTTGCATCCACCGTCCGTGACCCAGATCATTCAGAAGAAGAGGTGCGGTATCTCACTTTCGGTGTATCGGCTTCTGGTCGCTCCGTGGTTGTTTCTCACACAGATCGCGGAGATGCGATCCGAATAATTTCTGCCCGCACCATGACCCCTGGGGAGCGAAAAGCCTATGAAGAGCCATGAAGAAGACGATATGCGGCCCGAGTACCCCCCTGACTTGATAAAGTCGGGCGAGCGGGGGAAGTACGCAAAGCGGTATCGGGAGGGTTCGAATGTAGTGGTCATCGATTCGGATCTTACCGCTGCCTTCCCCAATGCGAAGGCCGTCAATGACGCGCTGCGCGAGTATTTGTCCGAGCGTCGCAGAGCAACATTGTGAAGAATGGCCCGACAGTAGCGCGCTGACGCGCAGCCTGCAGCGGTCTTACTACGCCTAGGGCGGTGACGTCCCCGGACGTGGTGTACGAAGGGCGGGCTGAGGGTCCGGCATGGTTGCCGGGTTGTTAGCCGGCCGGACCGCCGGAAGGGCGGCCATCGTGGGTCTTGGTTTAAGGTGGGGTTACCAGACCTGGCCCTGAACCGGAGAACACCACGATGACCAAGCCCAGCATTGCATTGACCGACCTTCTGGAAAAGGGGGCGGACGCTGACCTGCTGCGGGAGATGATCAGCCACATCGTCGAGCAGGTGATGCAGTTCGACGTGGAGAACCTGTGTGCCGCCGGCTATGGCCAGCGTACACCGGAGCGCCAGAACAGCCGTAACGGCTACCGGGAACGGCTGTGGGAGACCCGCGCAGGCTCGATCGCAGTGAAGATCCCGAAGCTGCGCACCGGGAGCTACTTCCCACCCTTTCTGGAGCCCCGTCGCACGGCCGAGAAGGCGCTGGCGGCGGTGGTCCAGGAGGCCTATGTGCAGGGGGTCTCGACGCGCTCGGTGGACGAGCTGGTCGCGACGCTCTCTGCCTGCGCGGGGCACGACTGGCAGCGCACGGGCTACGAGACCCTCGAGTCCTATGGCCAAGCCCAGTGCCGAAAGACCATGGGCGAGGCCTGCGAGGAACGCGAACCGTATGACCGCTACCAGCATAAGCTCAGGGAGTCTGAAAAGGGGGGACCTGACCGCTGAGTGAATCGCCTGAGATTTCCGAAGACGGGGAGGTCGGGCCCGCGCCTTGGCGGTGAAGAGGCAGAGCTGAGGGGAGGTCTGTCGGCTGAGGTTGGCGCCGTGAGGAACGGTGGCCCGGGCGAGAAGGGCGGGGCTGTGGCGGGAGGCGGCGCCGGTGGCGCCGTGGGAGTGGAGGGGACACCGTCGCTCCGGTTGCAGGCACCGAGGCAGGGGCGCTGCCCGGCCCCGGGGCGGTGGCGGGTCCCTCACGTCTGAAGTTCCCCGGTAGGATGTCCCCAGACGTAGCTCCTGGAGGAGGCACACGCATGAAGTCTTCCGGCTCCCTCGCCGGGCGCGCTCTGCTCGCGGTCGGATTGATGATCGGGTTCTACGGCCTGGCGATCGGCCTTGCCGGCGTGCTGCTCTTCCTGCCCTATGCCGAGCTGGTGTACGCACATCGGTTGCATCTGAACATTGCGATCTTCAGCCTGGTCGGCGCCGGCACGATCCTCTGGTCCATCGTGCCCCGGTGGGATCGCTTCGAGGCACCGGGGCCGCTGCTGGAGCCCACGCGCCACCCGAAGCTATTCGCCGAGATCGAGGGTGTCGCCCGGGCGACCGGGCAGGCGATGCCCGCCGAGGTGTTTCTGGTGGGCGACGTGAACGCCTGGGTCGCCCAGCGCGGTGGGGTCATGGGGCTCTTCAGCCAGCGGGTCATGGGGCTCGGCCTGCCGTTGCTCCAGGTGCTCTCGGTCTCGGAGCTGCGCGCGGTACTGGCGCACGAGTTCGGGCACTTTTACGGTGGCGACACCCGGCTCGGTCCCTGGGTGTACAAGACCCGGGCGGCCATCGGGCGCACGCTCGCTGGGCTCAGCGACTCCATTCTGCAGAAGCCGTTCCTCTGGTACGGGAAGCTCTTCCTGTGGACCTCGCAGGCGGTCTCGCGCCGGCAGGAGTTCAGCGCCGACGCGCTTGCCTCGCGGGTGGTCGGGGCGCGCCCGCTCGTCGAGGGCCTGAAGAAGGTGCAGACCGCCGCGCCCGCCTTTGACGCCTACTGGTCGCAGGAGGTCAGGCCGGTGCTGCAGGCGGGCTACCTGCCGCCCCTGGCCGATGGCTTCCGGCGCTTCGCCGCGCAGGAACGGATCGCGCAGGCCATGGAGGGGATGCTGGAGAAGAGCCTCGGGGAGGCGAAGACCGATCCCTACGACACCCACCCCACGCTGCCCGAGCGGATCGCGGCGGTCGCTGGGCTCCCGGCCGGTCCGGATCCGGCCGGCGAGCCGCGCGCGGTCTCGCTTCTCTCGGATCTCGGCGAGGTGGAGCGGCGCTGGCTCGCACAGGTTGCCGGGCCGGAGCAGGTCGAGAAGCTGCGCTCCGTCACGTGGGAGGACGCACTCGCCACCGCGTTCTTGCCCGGTTGGCGCGAGGCGGTGGCGAGCAATCGAGCAGCTCTGGAGGGGGCGACCGTGGGAGCCCTCGGTGAGGTCCTGGCCGAGGCGCCAGCGCGGCTTGGCCGCTTGTCCGAGCCGGCGGGGGAGGAGGAGAGCGCCGAGGCGGGCGCGGGACACCTGCGCTGGCTCCTCGCGGCGGCCGTGACTCTGGCGCTTGAGCGGGCGGGCTGGACGCTCGACGCCCCGCCGGGGGCACCGGTCACTGCACGCCGTGACGGAGCTGAGGTGTATCCCTTCGAGGTGGTCCAGGGACTTGCCAGCGGGCAACTTGCCGCGGAGGACTGGCGGGCGCGAGCGGCTCGGCTCGGAGTGGACGCCCTGCGCCTGGACGGATGAAGGCGTGTCGCTCGAGGCTCGGCGAGCCGATCAACTCGGAACGCGTGCCCGCGGACGCCTGCTCAGAACAGCAGCCGCGGAATGACGATGGCGGCGAGGATGAGCACCGCTGCCAGCACCAGCGCGCTCATGAGGAAGCGGTGGGGGACAAAGCGCCCGGGAGGGGGCACTGCCGCGCCCGTTCGAGCCCCGCGCACGACGGCTGCTGCCAGGAGACCGGCGAGGAGCCCGAAACTGGCCAGGAGGAGGCTGGCCGCGGTGTTGTCCCGGGCCAGTGCGGCGGCGCCTATCCCACAGGCGAGGGTGGCAAGTGCAAGCAGAGCCGCGACCAGGTAGGAAAGCATCACGACAAGCTCCCCAGTGGTGACCGGCCCAGAGGAACGCCATCACCGGGGCCGGACCCCTGACAGTATGCCCTTGCCGGTCGCGTGGCGGTACGCAGACGGCGTACCGCGGTGCGGTGGCTGAAACGCCCCTTCCGAGGCGCGCGGGCCATACCGTACGTTTCAGCCGCCGGCTCGCGCTCGGTGCACCGGCGGTCGTTGACCCACCGGCGTGGGTACCCGTCTACACTTTGGAGTGACCCTCGGGGACACTGCCACCATGCGCTCTCTCGTTGCTCGCGCGCTGGCCCGAAGGCTGCTCGCTTGCGCTGTCCTGCTTGTCGTCTCGGCGCTGGCGCCCGTGCTCGGCGCTGAAATGACGCTGCTCGGCCAGGTGATGGACAACAGGAGCGGTGGGCTGAGCGTTGAGGTCCGCGGCACCAGGGCTTATTACGGCCCCAGCATCGACCTCGTCTTCACGAACGAGACCGGTTCTGACTTCGTCGTTGAGGTTCCCGTGGGCATGTTGCTCGTACCGGCTGACCCAGCGGTGCAGACGATGGTGACGCTGGGCGGGGAACAGGTGACCGTGCCGCCCGGGTCCTCACGCCACCGGATCATCGCATTCTGCGGCGAAGAGCACCCGGATGGCCACCTCAAACTCCCCCACCTGTGGCCGGGTCAAACTCCCCC
>CALMKJ010000172.1 GCA_937867305.1 uncultured Ectothiorhodospiraceae bacterium
CCTGGAAGGCGGCCGCCCCTTCCGCCTCGGGGAGGTAGGCGAACTGGCAGGCCCTGGCCAGCAATCGCACGTTGGGCAGGTGTCCGGGGATCGAGTTGTCGAGGGGCATGGCTTGTCTGTCCTCCTGTCCTCCGCGGGTCAAGCAGTGCCGGGGGTGCGGCTCACCGCAGCGCGCGGCGGCCGCTCCGGGAGCTCTTCCAGGCCGCGATCGCCTCCCGGGTCACACCGGTGCCGCGCAGGTCGAGCTCGACGAGCCCCGGGTGCGTCTCCAGGTGCTGCCGGAAACCCGCGTCGCTCACCCGGGTGTTGGCCAGCCGCAGGCGCTCGAGGGCCGGGAGACCCGCAAGGACCGCCAGCCCGGCGTCGGTAACCTGCGTGTCGTTCAGGTCCAACTCCCGGACCCGGTCGAGCCCTTGGAGCTCCCGCAGCGTCTCGTCGGTCACGTCGGCATTCGCCATCTGCAGGACGACCACGTCCCTGCGCTCCCTGAGGATCCCGTAGTCCTTGCGGTCCCAGCCGGTCAGGGTGAGGTGGCGCTCACCGTCCACGAGCGCGTCGCGGGGCCCGAGGTCCACGGGCAGCAGGCGGTTCACGATCGGCGGACCCGCCGCGGCCAGCAGGCCCACCAGACCGAGGACGAGCGGCCCCCGGGAGACGGCGTAGTGCCCGACGGCGAAGAGGAGCCCCGCCGGCGGGAAGAGCAGGACGGCCACGCCCCAGGCGGCGCGCTGCCTCCAGGCTACCACCACCATCCAGAGCCAGCCGACCACGAGCAGGGCCAGGCCCAGCAGCGTCACGTAGAACAGGTAGTCTTCTTTCATCGCCGGCCAG
Organism: uncultured Ectothiorhodospiraceae bacterium; assembly: GCA_937867305.1. Lineage (GTDB taxonomy): Bacteria > Pseudomonadota > Gammaproteobacteria > JAABTG01 > JAABTG01 > JAGNLM01. The sequence goes on from CALMKJ010000172.1 coordinate 832, forward strand.
AACCTCGGTGCAGTGGTGCCCGACGCCCCTCCTCACTTGACCATGTCGGAAAGCACCGTCACGGTCCAGTAGGGGAAGACCATCAGGATGACGATGGAGAGCAGATACGCCGGAATATAGTAGAAGGCGCTCCGGAATACGGTCTTCAGGGGGATCCCGGACATCCCCGACACCACGTAACAGCAGATGCCCACCGGAGGCATGATGGAGCCCATGGTGGTGACGAGCGTGATGACCTGCCCGAACCAGATGGGGTCGTAGCCGAGCTGGATGGCGAGCGGATAGAAGATCGGCAGCGACACCAGCAGGAAGGCCAGCGCGTCCATGATGCAGCCGCCGAGGATGTAGAAGCCGAGGATGACCCAGAGCACCACCCAGGAGGGCAGCTCGAGGGCGCTGATCCACTCGGCGATGCCCGAGGGCAGTCCGGTGACGGTGAGGAACTTGGCGAAGATGAGCGCGCCCGCGACGATCATGAAGACCATGCAGGAGATGCGCAGGGTGGCCAGGATCGCCCCCTGGAGCTTCTTCCAGGAGAGCTTGCCCCGCAGGGTGCTGATGACGACGGCGAGGAAGCTCGCCACCGCCGCGGCCTCGGTGGCGGTCACCAGCCCCGTGAAGAGGGCGTACATGATGACGCCGAAGAGCACGAGGATGTCCAGCGCCTCCGGCAGGGCCCGGAAGCGCTCCCGCCAGGTGCTCCTCGGGCCGGCGGGGCCCCAGTCGGGATGACGCCGGGTGATGAAGACCACCGTGGCGAGGATGAGCAGGGTCAGGATGATGCTCGGGATGATGTTTCCGAAGAAGAGCTTGCCGATCGACTGACCGGTGTAGAGCCCGTAGACCACCAGCACGATGCTGGGCGGGATCAGCACCCCGAGCGTCGCGCCGGCCGCGACCGATCCCGCCTTCAGCAGCGGGTGGTACTTGTAATCGCGCATCGCGGGGATCGCCACCGCGCTCATCGTGGCCGCGGTCGCGGTGTTGGAGCCGCTGATGGCCGAGAAGGCCGCCGAGGCCAGGATCGTCGTCATGGCGAGACCGCCCCGCCGGTGGCCGAACCAGCGGTAGGTCGCGTGATAGAGGCCGTCGTTGTAGCCGGCGTAGTGGACGATCTCCCCCACCAGGATGAAGAGCGGGATGACCGTGAGCCCGTAGTTGGAGAAGCTGCCCCAGATCTCGCTCCCCAGCATCGTGAAGGCCGCCTCCGGCGAGGTGGCCAGAGCGAAGCCGACGAAGCCCACCAGCAGCATCACGAACGCCGCCGGGATGCGCAGGAAGAAGAGCATCAGGAGCATCACGGCGATGCCCGTGACACCGAGCAGCGGGCCGCTCATTCCGCGGGCTCCCCCGTCCGGCCGAGCGCCTGGAACATCTGGAGGACGAGCACGAGCGTCAGCAGACCGAAGCCCACCGCGACACCGTAGATGAAGGGGTGGAAGGCGAGCTGCAGGGTCTCGGACTTCTCGCCCGCGAGCCGGATGTTCTCGCCCCAGAGAACGAGCTGCCAGGTCAGGATGCCGAACAGCAGGGCGGCGAGCAGGTCGCTCACGGCCGCGAGCGCCCGCTTCACCGGCACCGGGAAACGCTCGGTGAGGATGTCCACCATGATGTGGTCACGCCGCAGCTGCGTGAACGGAAGGGCGCAGGCGGTCACGAGCGCCCCGAGGAAGGAGACGATCTCGTAGGTCCCGGCGAAAGGGATCTGGAGCATGCGCGAGGCAACGTTGGCGGTGGCCAGCAGCACCAGAAGCGCCAGCGCCACGCCGCCCACGAGCAGGAGCACGCGCGAGAGGAAGTTGACGAAGCGTTCCACGGAGTGACGGCTCCGGTCCCGGGGCCGGGACTATTTCCCTTTTTCCCGGCTCCCCTTTTCGTGCTTCGCCTTCAGGGCCCTCACGTCGGAGAGGATCTGCTGGCCATCCAGTCCCTGGGCGCTCACGCGCTGCACATACGCGTCGGCGAGCGGTGCGAGCCGCGCGCCGATCTCCTTCTGCTCCTCGGCCGGGAGGGTGAACTGACGCAGCCCGTGCTCCTTGGTCGCCCAGGCGAGCGCCTCCTCGACGTGCTGGTCCACGTACTCGCCGGTCCACACCGATTGCTCCGCCACGAGGTCATCCATGACCTTCTGCACCTCGGCGGACAGCGAATTCCACTTCGCCTTGTTCATCACCACGGCGAAGGACACGACCGGGAGATTCACCAGCGTCGCGTTGGGCGTGTAGGCGGCGAACTTGAAGTCCTGGAGGATCTCGAGGGAGGAGACGATCCCCTTGACCACCCCCTTCTGGATCGCCTCGGGGGTGTCGGACTGGGGCATCGCCACCGGCACGCCACCCAGGAGCTTCAGCACCTCGGCGCTGGTGCCGGCCACGCGCAGCTCCATGCCACTCAGGTCCTTCAGCGACTGCACCGGGGTCCTGGTCATCAGGTTGGTGGGCGGACAGGTGAAGAGCGCGAGGATCTTCACCTTTTCGAATTCCTTGGGCTGGTGCTTCTGCACCAGGTCCAGCAGCACCTGGCTCGCCACCCGGGCGCTGGTGAAGCCGTGGTAGAGGTCCACCGCCTCGGAGACCGGGAAGCGCCCGGGCTGGTAGCTCATGGCGAAGTTGCCGATGTCGGCGATCCCCGAGGTGACGCCTTCGAGCATGTTCTTGGCACCGACCAGGGTGCCCCCGGGAAAGGTCTTCACCTTCACCGCGCCGTGGGTGCGCTTCTCCACCTCTTTCGCCCAGCGCTCCATCTGGACGCTGGGGAAGGTGACCGCCGGCGGGAAGTTAGCGTAGGTAAGGGTGATGGTCTCGGCCCGCGCCGGTGCCATCAGCGCCGCCATCAGGGCCACGAACGCAGAGAAGAATGCACCCGGTCTCATGGCTTGCCTCCCGCAATGTGGATCGTTGTTGTAAAACGAGCGGAAAGAATACCAGAATCGCCACCCCCGCAACCCGCCTCGGCCCGCCCTTCTCAAGCCGCCGGCGCCCCTGTAGGATCGCCCCATGAGCAGCAAGCATTTTCCCTTTACGAGGCAGCAGCTTAGCGAGATCGTCGAGCGCTTCCCGACGCCCTTCTACCTCTACGACGAGGGCGCGATCCGCGCCAACGCGAAGCGGATCGCCAGGGCCTTTTCGGTCTTTCCGGGGTTCAAGGAGCACTTCGCGGTCAAGGCCCTGCCGAACCCGTTCGTGCTGAAGGTCCTGGCCGACGAAGGCTTCGGGGCCGACTGCGCCAGCCTGCCGGAACTGGTGCTCGCCCGCAGGGCGGGGATGTCGGGCGAGGACGTGATGTTCACCTCCAACGAGACGCCAGCGCACGAGTACGTGTTCGCGCGGGCCCAGGGCGCGGTCATCAACCTGGACGACATCACCCACATTGACTATCTCGAGAAGGCCTGCGGGGTCCCGGAGCTCGTCTCCTGCCGCTACAACCCGGGTCCGCTGAAGGACGGGAACGTCATCATCGGCCGGCCGGAGGAGGCGAAGTACGGATTCACCCGCGAGCAGCTCTTCGAGGGCTACGCGCGGCTGCGGGAGAAGGGTGCGCGGCGCTTCGGCCTGCACACCATGGTCGCGTCCAACGAGCTCTCGGGCGATTACCACGTGGAGACCGCGCGCATCCTTTTCGAGCTCGCGGTGGATCTGAAGAGGAAGATCGGTATCCGCCTCGAGTTCGTGAACGCGGGCGGCGGCGCGGGGATCCCCTACCGGCCGGAGGAGCAGGAGCTCGACATCGAGTACGTCGCCCGGGGAATGCGCAGGGCCTACGACGAGATCGTCGTGCCCGCGGGGCTCGACCCCCTGGGGCTGCGCCTGGAATGGGGGCGCATCGTCACCGGCCCCTATGGCTGGCTGGTGACGACGGCCATCCACGAGAAGGCCATCTACCGCAGATACGTCGGACTGGACTCGTGCATGTCGGACCTGATGCGTCCCGGCATGTACGGGGCCTATCACCACGTCAGCGTGCCCGGCAAGGACGACGCCCCGCGCACGGAGACCTACGACGTCGTCGGCAGCCTCTGCGAGAACAACGACAAGTTCGCGGTGCAGCGCCAGTTGCCGCGGATCGACGTGGGGGACTTCGTCGTGATCCACGACGCCGGCGCGCACGGCCGGGCCATGGGATTCAACTACAACGGCAAGCTGCGCTGCGGGGAGGTCCTGCTGCGCCCGGACGGCACCCTGATGCGCATCCGCCGCAGCGAGACCATGGAAGACTACTTCGCGACGATCGACTTCGAGGCGCTCGCCGCCTTCGACGCGTAGGGGACGAGGATGATTCGGCGCAATCCCGGCTTTTCGAACCTCACCGCAGGCTATCTCTTTCCCGAGATCGCCCGGCGCCGCAAGGCCTACCTGGCCGCGCACCCGGACGCGAAGCTCATCAGCCTCGGCATCGGGGACACGACCGAGCCGATCCCCCCGCACGTGGACCGGCGGATGGCCGAATACGCGCAGCGACTGGGCACCGTCGAGGGCTATTCCGGCTACGGCGACGAGCAGGGACTCACCGCGCTACGCGAGCGCATCGCCGAGGTGTTCTACGCGGGGAGCGTCGCAGCGCAGGAGGTCTTCGTCTCGGACGGAGCGAAGTGCGACATCGGGCGTTTGCAATTGCTCTTCGGCCGGGACGTGGAGGTCGCGGTGCAGGACCCCTCCTACCCCGTCTACGTGGACGGCTCGGTCATCATCGGGGCCGCCGGACCCTACGACGACGGCAGGGGCGGCGGGCGCCCCGGCTACCGGGGCATCCGCTATCTCCCCTGCACTGCCGCCAACGGCTATTTCCCCGACCTCGAGGCGCTCCCGGAAAACGGGCTCGTCTACTTCTGCTCGCCGAACAACCCCACCGGGGCGGTCGCGACGAAGGCCCAGCTCGGGGCACTCGTGCGCGCCGCGACCGCGAAGGGCTCGCTCATCGTCTACGACGCGGCCTACGCGGAATTCATCCGCGACCCGGCCCTGCCCCGCTCGATCTACGAGGTGGAAGGGGCGCGCGCGTGCGCCATCGAGGTCAACTCCTTCTCGAAGACGATCGGCTTCACGGGCGTGCGCCTCGGCTGGACGGTGGTGCCCCGGGATCTCGCGTACGCCGACGGCGCCTCGATCCACGCCGACTGGAACCGCGTGTGCACTACCGTCTTCAACGGCGCGTGCAACGTGAGCCAGCACGGCGGCCTCGCCGCCCTCGAGGCCGAGGGCCTGGCGGAGATGCGCACCCTGACCGACTTCTATCTGGGCAACGCGGCCCTCATCCGGCGCGCCCTCGAGCAGCTCGGAATCACCTGCATCGGCGGCGACAACGCCCCCTACATCTGGGCCCACTTCCCCGGCCGCTCCAGCTGGGAGGTGTTCGCGGAGATCCTCGACCACTGCCACGTGGTGACGACGCCGGGCTCGGGCTTCGGCCCCGCCGGCGAGGGCTTCATCCGGTTCTCCGCCTTCGGCCACCGGGAGAACGTGATCGAGGCCTGCCGCCGCCTCGAGAGGCTCGGAGCCTAGGGGCCCGGGCCGGCGCGGGCACCCGGCCCGCGGGACCGGTCCACCCGGAACCGACCCCGGTGCGCCCCGCCTCTGACTCGCGCCTCACCCCTGCCCTTGCCCCCGGCGTGCGCCGCCGGGAGGTCTGGGCCTGGGCCATGTACGATTTCGCCAACTCCGGCTACACGACCATCGTCATCACGGCCGTATTCAACGCCTGGTTCGTCTCGGGCATCGCCCGCAATGCGCAATGGGCGACCCTGTCCTGGACCAGCGCCCTCTCGGTCTCCTACGCCCTCATCATGGCGACCGCCCCAGCGCTCGGCGCCTGGGCCGACGCCCACGCCGCGAAGAAACGGCTCCTGCTCACGACCACGGTCGGGTGCGTCGCCGCCACCGCCGCGCTCGCGCTCGCGGGGCCGGGCGACGTCGTGCTCGCGCTCGTCCTCGTGGTCGTCTCCAACTACTTCTTCGGCAGCGGCGAGACTCTCGTCGCCGCGTTCCTGCCGGAACTCGCGAGTGCGGACGGGCTCGGCCGGGTGTCGGGCTGGGGTTGGGCGCTCGGCTACGTCGGTGGGCTCGTGAGTCTCGCGCTCTCTCTGGGCTGGCTCGCCTGGGCCGAGGCCCACGGCGTCGCCAACGAGGCGGCCGTGCCCGTGACGCTCGTGATCACCGCCCTCCTGTTCGCCACGGCCTCCCTTCCGACCTTCCTGCTGCTGCGGGAGCGCGCCGCGCCACGAGGCGGTCCGGTCGCGCGACGGGCACTCGCCGGGGCCCTCGCCCGGCTTCGCCAGGGCCTGCGCGACACCGGGCACTACGTGGACATGCGCCGATTCCTGGTCTGCATCGTTTTCTATCAGGCCGGGATCCAGGCGGTCGTGGCGCTCGCCGGGATCTACGCGCAGCAGGCGATGGGCTTCACGCTGCCCCAGATCATCACCCTCATCGCCGTGGTCAACGTCACCGCCGTCCTCGGCGCCCTCGCCTTCGGCCATCTGCAGGACCGCCTGGGGCACGTTCGCACGCTCGCGCTGACACTGCTCGGGTGGATCGCGATGGTCTTGCTCGCGTGGGCGGCCACCACGCCGCCGCTCTTCTGGGTCTCCGCCAACCTGGCGGGGCTCTGCATGGGCGCGAGCCAGTCGGCCGGCCGCGCCCTGGTGGGCTGGCTCGCGCCGCGGGCGCGGCGCGCGGAGTTCTTCGGCCTGTGGGGATTCGCGGTGAAGCTGTCTTCGATCCTGGGCCCGCTGACCTACGGGCTCGCCAGCTGGCTCTCGGGCGGCGACCACCGCTTCGCGATCCTGCTCACCGGGAGCTATTTCCTGGTGGGCCTGCTGGTGCTCGCGGGGATCGACGTGGCGCGTGGGCGCCGGGAGGCCCTCAGCGGAACGGCGTCATGATGGTCTCGGGACGGACCATCTTCCCCATGTCGTAGCTGACCCGATTCATCGTGTCGCGGATCGTGGCCATGGAGCCGTTCATGGAGGCCATCAGGACGTCCATCTGCTGCATGGCCCGCGACATCTCGCCCACGTCGTCCGTCATCGTGCCCACGTTCCCGTGCATGGTGTTCATGTCCCGGCCCATGATGCCCATGGCCGCGGTCGTATAATCCATCCCGCCGCGGACGGCGTGCAGGTCGCCACTCATCTTGGCCGTGCCGTCCTCCAGGACCCCGCGCATGACCTGAGTCCTTCCGGTCATCGCCCCCATGTCCTGGGACATGGAGGTCACGTCCTTCCCCATCTGGACCACGGTCTGCGTCATGTTCGTCATGTCGCCTCCCATGCTCCACATGAAGAGTCCCATGCCAAGACCGGCGCCACCCAGCGCGCTCAGCAGGATGCCGGCCAACGCGACCTGGGCGACCGAGAGCCCCTTCGGCTCTTCTGGGGTGATAGGCACGGCAGGGCTCCTCCTCACGCTCGGTCCCGGGGTCTCGACCCCGCATCTATGACGTTGCTGGACACTGGCGACTCCCCGGCCTGCAGGAGGTCCTGGCACAGCTTCCGTCCTGTGCCCTCACTGTAGCAGGGATCGGCCCGTCCGGGATCAGGAAGCCCGGGAGGGAATTGCCGCACCGGGGTTGATCTGATTCACGTCAAGCGCGAGCATGCCCACTTCGTGGGCGATCACCCGGCGCGCGCACCCCGGCCCGGGGGAGACGGCCACCTCAGGGGCCGCCCGTACTGGGCGGGAACGGCACGCAACGGCGGCGGGAGCCACGAGAACGAAATGTACACGCTCATCATCCTGGCAATCGGCGTATTCATCGGCTGGAACCTTCCGCAGCCGGTCTGGGCGAGGGACTTCCAGAACTGGGCCGTGCAGTCCGTGCGGACCGTGGTCGCGAAGATCAGTCAGCGCACCTAGCAGGGTCAGCGCACCCGGCAGGGCCCCTCTCAACGCCCTGCGCGGGGTCGGTTGTACGTCTCGGAAGGAGAGCTTCGCTCAGGGCACCGGCCCGTCGGGCTCCGACAGACGTACGAGCATGACCGGCGCGGAGGCATTCTGCGCAACGCGGTGGGCGGTCGATCCGAGGAGGATCTCGCCCACCGTCGTGTGACTGTGCGCACCCATGACGATCAGATCGGCCGAGAGGCGCGCCGCCTCCTGGACGATGACCTCGAACGGCCTTCCCCGCAGAACCCGGGCGTCTGCCACCAGGTTCCGTCCGCCCGCGCCCGGCCGCCCCTCGCGCTCCAGGAATTGCCGCACCAGCGCCCGCACCTCGTCCTGCACCTTCTGCCAGCGGGCCTCCGCCTGGCGCGCCACTTCCGTTCCGGCGTAGAGCTCGAACATGTGCTGGGCCGAGGGGCCGAGCGGCTCCACGACGTGCAGGACCACGACGTCCCCGCCAAAGCGGTTGGCGATGCTCAGGGCGTGGCGCAGGACCTGGGGGGCGGTGTGACCCAGGTCCGTCGCGCAGAGGATCTTCTTGTATTCGGGCAGCATGGGCGCCTCCTCAGGGCATGAAGACCGCCGGCAGCCAGAGCGAGATCTGTGGGAACAGGAGCAGCACGAGCAGGATCAGGGCCATCCCGGCGAGATGGGGATAGATGCCCCGGTAGATCGTGCCCACCGGGGTCCCGGTGACTCCCGAAACGACGAAGGCGTTGATCGCCACGGGCGGCAGCACCACCCCGATCATCGTCACCACCGACACGATGACCCCGAACCACACCGGGTCGTAGCCCATCTCCAGGACCACCGGCAGGAAGATCGGCGTGGCCAGGATCATGAACGCCAGGTCCTCGATGAAGGAGCCGCCGATCAGGTAGACCACGACGATCGCCAGCATCACCGCCAGCGGCGGCAGCGCGAGGGAGCCGAGCCACTCGGCGACCCGCATCGGCACCTGGGTGACCACGAAGAAGTGCCCCATGATGGTCGCCCCTGCGATCAGGGTGATGACCATCGTGGCGATGCGCAGGGAATCGAGCAGTGACTTGGCGAACTGGCGGGCGTTGATGTCCCGGCGCGCCAGCGTCAGCATCAGGACCGCAAAGCTCCCGATACTTCCCGCCTCGGTGGGCGTGAAGAAGCCCGTCATCAGCCCACCGATGACCAGGAGGAAGAGGACGGCCACCCAGAAGATGGGCGGCAGCGACCGCAGGCGCGCCCCCCAGCCGGACCGCTCGCCCGCCGGCCCGAGGGCGGGGTTGAGGCGGCACCAGCCGTAGATCGTGAGCGCGAAGGACACCGCGATCATCAGGCCCGGGATGATGCCGGCGAGGAACAACTTGCCGATCGAGGTCTCCGTCAGGATCCCGTAGACGATCAGGGTCACGCTCGGCGGTATCAGCACCCCCAGAGTCCCGACCGTGGCCACCGTTCCGGTGGAGAGGCGCCGGTCGTAGCCGTAGCGCTCCATCTCCGGGACCGCGACGGTGGCGAAGGTCGCCGCGGTGGCGGGAGAGGAGCCGCAGATCGCCTTGAACGCGGTGGCGGCTGCCACCGTGCCCATCGCGAGCCCGCCGGGCACGTGCCCGAGGAACCGGTAGGCGCTCTCGTAGAGGCTGCGGGCGATACCGCCGACCGCCCCGATCTGCCCCATCAACACGAACAGCGGGATCACCGTGAAGCCGTACGAGCTGAACACGCTGAAGATGTCCTTCGCCATCATGTTCAGCGCCGCGTCGGTGTTCACCATGATGGCGAAGCCCGTGCCGCCGGCGATCGCCATGGCGAACCCCACCTCCACACCGAGTCCGAACAGGACGAACAGCAGGAGGATGACGAGACCGCCGACCTCCGCCGGGCTCATGTCTCCTCCTCCGTGCGCACTGCGGCAGTCGCGGCCAGCACCAGGCCCTCCAGGGCACAGGCCAGGGCGATGGCAAAGGCCAGCAGCCACAGCGGCAGGTTGAGCAGCGGCGTCACGTCGCCGCTCGCCCTCAGGTCGAAGCCCATCGCGGCCAGGTTCCAGGCGAGGACAGCGAAGAGCCCGACCCCTACCGCGCGCGTCAACACCTGCAGGACCCGGCCCGGGCCGGGCCGCAGGTGCCGGGCGAGAAAGTCCATGAGCACCTGGCCGCGGTCGAGCGAGGTCTGGGGAAGCGAGAAACCGATCGCGAGCGCGCCGAGGAACCCCACCAGCTCGTAGGTACCGACGATGGGCTGCCGGAACGAGCGCAGCACCACGTCGGCCACGGTGAGAAACATCATCGACGCCAGGGCGACGGCTCCGGCCCAGTGCAGCGCCCGGGCCAGCGGGCGAACGAGAGCGAGCATGGCCGTCCGCAGCCCGGCTCTAGGGATTCGCCTTGAGCCAGTCCGATACGAACTTCAGCGCCTCCTCCCCGGGCAGGCCCTTCGCCTTCGCGGCGGCGACGTAGTCGTTCAGGACCGGCTTGACCCGCTCGGCCCAACGGGCGTCCTCCGCCGGCGACAACTCGATGGTCTTCACACCCTTGGAGAGCGCGAATTCGGCGCCGACCTTGTCGAAATCGTCCCAGGCCTTGCCCGCCCGGTCGATCCACTCGCGGTTGACCGCCTCGATGGCCTCCTGAGCGGCCTTCGGCAGGGAATCCCATTTCCCGCGGTTCATGGCTACGAAGAAGCCGACCGAGTAGGAGGACCCGAGGTTCCGCGTCGTGTACTTCACCACCTCGGCGTACTTCCACCCCTTGAGGGTCTCGACCGGGGAGACGAGTCCTTCCACGACTCCCTTCTGGAGCGCGTCGTAGGCCTCGTTCTGGGGCATGGCCACGGGGGTGGCGCCGAGGGCCGCGACGACCTTGGCGCTGGTACCGGTTCCCCGGATCTTCAGGCCCGCGAGGTCCTCGAGCTTCTCGACCGGTTTCTTCGTGTGAAGGATCCCCGGCCCGTGGGCCATCAGGAACATGATCTTGACGTCGGAGAGCTCCTTCGGCTGGAACTTCGCGTAATACGCGTTCGCCAGACGGGTCGCCTGCAGGCCGCTCGTGTACCCGACCGGGAGGTCCAGGACCTCCGTGAGCGGGAACCGCCCCTTCGAGTAGCTCAGCACCGACATGCCGAGGTCGGAGATCCCCTTGACCACCCCGTCATAGGTCTGGTCGGCGGGAGTGAGCGTGGCGCCGGCGAAGATGTTGATCTTGACCGCACCGTCGGTGCGCTTCTCCACTTCCCGCGCCCACTCGGTGGCGAGCAAGGTGTGCCCGTGGGTCGCGGGGAAGAAGATCGAGTAGTTGAGCTCCAGCGGCTTGCCCGCCGCGTGCGCCGTCGGCAGGCCGGCGGAGACGATGCAGAGCAGTAACGAGAACAGCGTTCTCACGGTCGATGCCCTCCCTTCCCAATCATGGTCCCCAGGAGGCCGCTGGCGGTGCGCCCGGCCGCCTCCCCCTCGCCCAGCCCCGACCGCTCATTGTCGTGCACCGTCGCCAGGCGTTGTCAATGCCTGGGCTGCGGTGCCGTCGGTGAGCGTCTTCATGAATGCGACGATCGCGGCCTCCTCTTCGGGCGTCAGCCCGAGGTCCCCCATCTCCTCGGTGTTGACGTTCTCCCCCATCTCGGGCTCGGGCCATGCCGGGTCCACGTCCCGCGTGTTGTAGAAGTGCACGATCTCCTCGAGGCTCTTGAAGTACCCGTTGTGCCCGTACACCTTCACGAACTCCGGTGACGGACGCTGGTCCACGTTCCGCAGCGTGGGGACCTTGTGCTTGCCCCACTCCTCCTCCGCCACACCCGCGTGCTCGGTCTTCGCGAGAAACCCGCCAAGCCCGGGGTCGATCCAGTCCTTGCCGTCCGGGTTCCACTCCCCGGGCATCCGGTAGAAGGGATTGGCGGGGTTGCGCGGGATCCCGAGGTTGTCGTAGGTGAAATCCGTGAACAGCGGTGGCAGCCCGCCCTCCCTCGGCGCGCTGAGGTGGCAGGCGTTGCAGAGACCCTTGCCCTCGAAGAGCTCGAGCCCCCACGCCTCCTGCCGGGTGAGCGTCACCTGTCCCTTGAGGTAGGCGTCGTATTTCGACGTGAACGGGCTCAACTCCCGGGAGCGCTCGTAGGCGGCGATGGCACGCGCGACCCGCTCGTAGGAGCCGGCTGCGTCACGCTCGCAGTCGAGCGAGCCCCGGCCCCAGACCTCCTCGAAGAGCCCCGTGTACG
>CALMKJ010000173.1 GCA_937867305.1 uncultured Ectothiorhodospiraceae bacterium
GGTGACCGGGGAGTCGGACCGCAAGTCCCGGCAGGCGGCCCACGCCGTGGCCCGCGCCCGCCGTGGGCTCGTGGTGCTGGGCTGCTCGGCCCGGGTCGACGCCGAGCGCTGGCGGGCGGCGATGCCGGAGGCGCTCGTCTTCGCCGACGACGCGGAGCTCCTCGCCCACTTCCGCGCGAGCGGCGAGGACCTGCCCTTTCCGCTCACCTCCCGCACGCGCCTGCCCGTGGTGGTGCAGACCGGCTGCGACGAGCGGTGCGCCTTCTGTATCACCCGCGTGGCGCGGGGTCCGCACGTGAGCCTGTCGGCGGCCGCGGTGGTGCGCCAGGTCGCCGAGGCCGAGGCGCGCGGGGTGAGCGAGGTCGTGCTCACCGGCGTGAACCTGGGCGCCTGGGGCTGCGCGACGACGCGCCGGCCCGGCGGGACGCGGCTGCCGGAACTGCTCGAGCGGCTCCTCAGGGAGACGGGCGTCCCGCGCATCCGGCTCTCCTCGCTCGGCCCCCAGTACCTGACGCCGGCCTTCTTCGACGCCTGGTCCGACCCGCGGGTCTGCGACCACCTGCACCTGTCCGTGCAGAGTGGCTCGCCGGCGGTGCTGGCGCGGATGGAGCGCGGCCACGGCGTCCCGGAGGTCCTCGCGGCGGTGGAAGCGGCCCGGCGCACGCGCCCCGACGCGGCCCTCACGGCGGACCTGATCGCAGGACTGCCCGGGGAGACCCCCGGCGAGCACGCCGAGACCCTGCGGCTCGCGCAGGGGGTCGGCTTCGCCCGGCTTCACGTCTTCCCGTACTCCGCGCGCGAGGGTACGCCGGCAGCGGGCATGCCCGGGCAGGTACCGGTGGCGGTCCGCAAGGCGCGGGCCGGTGAGCTGCGCCGGCTGGGGGAACGGACCCGGGCGGCATTCGTCCGCTCCCAGATCGGCAGGCGCGCCCGCGTGCTCGCCGAGACCGACGGGACGGGCCTCACCACGAACTACCTGCGGCTGCGGGTCCCCGGTGTGCCCGAGGGCGAGCTGACGGAGGTCGAGGTCGCCCCCCAGACCCTGGCGGACCGCGGCTGACGGCCGCCGGCCGGGGGGCGCCCTCGGGGGCGCGGCCCGCGCCTACCGGGACCCGGCGTAGAAGGCGGCGAGGGCCGCGATGTCCTCCTCACTCACCGCGCCGAGCATCCCGCGCATGGGTGTGGCGGCGGGCGGGATCGGCTTGCCGGGGTCCTTGTAGTCGCGCATCTGGAAGCGGAGATAATCCGCCGCCTGTCCGGCGATGCGGGGGAAGGTCGGCACCGGCGCCACCCCGCTCGCCCCGTGGCAGCCCGCGCAGCCGCTGGCCCCATGGACCTGCCTGCCCCGCTCCACGAGCCTGACGTCGCCCGTCAAGCTGCTCGGGACCCAGGGCTTGGCCGCGAAGAACTTCGCCATGTCCAGGAGCTGCCCCTGGTCGTAGCCCCGGGCCACGCGATTCATGACCGTGGCGAACCGGGCGCCATCCTTGTAAGCGGCCATGGTCGAGGCCAGGTAGGCCTCGGGGAGACCGCCGATGTTGGGTGTCGCGCCGACGCTGGCGCCGTTCGTGCCGTGGCAGCCGCTGCAGGTGTTGGAGACCACCGTCCCGTCGCTCACGGCGGCCATGACCGAGGCGCTCGCGACGAGTGCGCCCACGGCGATCGCTCCAGACAGCTTCCTTTTGAGCATCGAAGACCCCCTGACCCACGGTCGTCCCAATGGCATCGGCAACGTGAAGGATGTCCCCCAGCATGTCTTTGACCTGGGGCAACATTTCTCCCCGTGGGCCGAAGCGCGGGGCTTGCCTTGTAGTCGCCGGGGCCTGTTGGCATGATGGGACGGCAGGCGGCAGCTGGCGGCGCCAGCCGGGTATCCCATGGCGGACATCAAGACCGACATGAAGCATTCGGAGGCAGAGTCTCCCGCGCCGCAGGGTCACCCCCCCGAGGCCCGCGCGAGGTCCTTTGCCCGGCTCCTGGAGCCCGGGGCGGGCCGCCGGGAGCCCGTGGTCTACGCGTCCCTCATCTCCTTTTTCGTGCTCGCCGCCTCCGGCCTGGTCCTGGTGTACCTCCTCGTGCGGGACATCCGCGTGCTGTCGGCCAGCGTGGACCAGCAGATGAGCCAGCATCTGGGGGCGGTCTCCCGGAGCATCGACGAGCTGGTCCAGACCATCTCGGGCATGAGCTCCACCGTCGCGGGCATGGCCAATGACCTGCGCGCCATGGACCGGCAGGTGGCGGCCATGAAGGGCGACACGGGGGTCATGGCGGGTAACACCGGCGCCATGGTCGCGGAGATGGACCGCATGGAAGCCCACATGGCCGTGATGGCGGGCCGGCTGCACGCGCTCGACCCGATGGTGGCCAACACGGCCGCCATGAGCGAGCACATGAAGAGCATGTCGATCAGCATGGGGCTGCTCTCGCGTGACGTCGGTCGGCCGCTGAACTTCATGAACCAGGTCGCGCCCTGGTAAGCGAGCACCCCGCGGGCCTGCCGCCCCCTGGGGCCATGCGCCCCGCACATCCTTTCCGAGATCGAGACCATGAACGAAACCGTCGAGGCTCCGCGCATTCGCGAGATCCCGTACAACTACACGTCGTTTTCGGACCGGGAGATCGTCATCCGGATCCTCGGCGAGCCCATGTGGGAGGTGCTGAACGAGCTCCGCGGCCAGCGCCGGACCGGGCGGTCGGCGCGGATGCTCTTCGAGGTCCTGGGTGACATGTGGGTCATCCAGCGTAACCCGTTCATCCAGGACGACATGCTGGAGAGCCCGAAGCGCCGGGCCTCGCTCGTGCACGCCCTGCACCACCGGCTCGACCAGATCGTGGCCCGGGCCGCCGGCAACACGCTCGCGCTCCAGCTCGCGGCGAGCGCCCGCGAGGCCGTGGCCCGGTTCGAGACCTGGCTCGGCCGGCAGCAGGAGTTGCGCCGGGAGACCCTGCGCCGCCTGTCCCGGGTGACCCGCAAGGACAACGTCCAGTTCGACGGCTACGCGCGCGTGTCCCACGTCACGGATGCCACCGACTGGCGCGTGGAGCTGCCGTTCGTGGTCGTGGCCCCAGATACCGAAGAGGAGATCCCGCGAGTGATCGCGGCCTGCGTCGAGAGCGGGCTGACCATCATCCCGCGCGGCGGCGGCACGGGCTACACGGGCGGCGCGGTGCCGCTGTACGCCGAGACGGCCGTCGTGAACACCGAGAAGCTGGACGCGGTGGGCCGCCCGGAGCTGCGGCCCATCCCGGGCGTCGATCGGCCCGTGCCGGTCGTGCGGGTCGGGGCCGGCGCGGTCACCAAGCGGGTGGCCGAGGCGGCGGACGCCGCGGGTTACGTCTTCGCGGTGGACCCGACCTCCCAGGACTCCTCGACCATCGGCGGGAACATCTCGCTGAACGCCGGGGGCAAGAAGGCCGTGGCCTGGGGCTGCGCCCTCGACAACCTGGTCTCCTGGCGCATGGTGATGCCCGACGGGGCCTGGCTCGAGGTGGAGCGCCTGAACCACAACCTCGGGAAGATCCACGACCTGGAGTACGGGGAGTTCCGGGTCACCCGCTACCGCCCCGACGGGCGCGTGCCCCAGGGCGAGTCCACGGTGCTGCGCATCCCCGCGGCCGAGATCCGCCGCCCGGGCCTCGGCAAGGACGTCACCAACAAGTTCCTCGGGGGGCTGCCCGGGGTGCAGAAGGAAGGCTGCGACGGGCTCATCACCTCGGCAGTGTTCGTCCTGCACACGAAGCCCAGGCACCTGCGCACGGTCTGCCTCGAGTTCTTCGGCACGGTCAAGGACGCGGTGCCGGCGATCGTCGAGACCAAGCGGTTCCTCGACCAGGAGCCGGGCGTGTTCTGCGCAGGCATGGAGCACATGGACGAGCGCTACGTGCGCGCGGTGCGCTACACCACGAAGGCCCCGCGGCCCGACCGGCCGAAGATGGTCCTGCTGCTCGACGTGGCTGGTGACGACGAGGACGCCGTGGCGCGGGCCGCCTCCCAGGTGGTGAAGCTCGCCAACGCCCGCGCCGCCGAGGGGTTCGTCGCGGTGAGCGCCGAGGCGCGCCACCGCTTCTGGCACGAGCGCTCCCGCGTCTCGGCCATCGCCGCGCACACCAACGCCTTCAAGATCAACGAGGACGTGGTCATCCCGCTGGAGCGCCTCGGCGATTACAGCGACGGCCTCGAGCGCATCAACATCCAGCAGTCCGTGCGCAACAAGCTGCGCATGGTGGACGCCGTCGACGCCTACCTGGCGGGCGACATGCCCGAGCTGCGCGAGACGCCCGACCTCGAGGCCAGCGCCGAGGCCGACGCGATCCTCGCGGCGAAGCGCGGCGCGGCCCGCGAGGCCCTGGCCCGGGTCCGCACGCGCTGGAGCACCTTCCTCGACCACCTGGACGTGCCCGCGGCCTCGCTCTCCGACCTGCTGGAGCCGCCGGTGCGCGGGCGCATGCGCGAGGGCGACCGGCTCTTCGACCTCCTGCAGCGCCGGGACCTCCGGGTCTCCTATCGCCAGGAGGTGGAGCGCCCCCTGAAGGAGGTGTTCCAGGGGCGGGAGTTCGACGGCGTGCGCCGGCGCCTGGACGCGATCCACGGGGAGATCCGTTCGAGCCGCCTGTTCGTCGCGACCCACATGCACGCCGGCGACGGCAACGTGCACACGAACATCCCGGTCTTCTCGAACGACTACGAGATGCTGCGCGAGGCCGACCGGATCGTCGACCGGGTGATGGAGCTCGCCAGCTCCCTCGGGGGCGTGATCTCCGGCGAGCACGGGATCGGTCTCACCAAGATGGCCTACGCCGACCCCGGGGTGCTGGCGGCCTTCGCCCGCTACAAGGCCGAGGTCGACCCCGAGGGCCGCTTCAATCGGGGCAAGCTCGCCGTGGGCTCGGGGCTCGCCAACGCCTACACCCCCAGCCTGCGCCTGGTGCAGCAGGAGGCCCTGCTGCTCGAGGCGAGCGAGCTCGGGGAGCTGAACGACATGGTCCGCAACTGCCTGCGCTGCGGGAAGTGCAAGCCGGTCTGCACCACCCACGTGCCGCGGGCGAACCTGCTCTATTCGCCGCGCAACAAGGTGCTCGCCACCGGCCAGATCATCGAGGCCTTCCTCTACGAGGAGCAGACCCGCAGGGGGATCTCGCTGCACCACTTCGCCGCCATGAACGACGTGGCCGAGCACTGCACCATCTGCCACAAGTGCGAGAAGCCCTGCCCCGTCGACATCAATTTCGGCGAGGTCACCGTGCGCATGCGGGAGATCCTCAAGGCCCGCGGGCAGAAGCGGTTCAGCCCCGGAAGCTGGGTCTCGATGAAGTTCCTGAACGCGAGCACCCCCGGCGCGGTGAAGGTGCTGCGCAAGGGGCTCATCGAGTGGGGGTACGCGAGCCAGCGCCTCGCCACGACCCTGGCCTCGAAGCTCCCGGGGACCGGCAAAGGCGCTCTGCCGCCCGCGACCACCGGTGCCCCCGGCCTCCGGGAGCAGGTCGTGCACCTCGTCAAGCGCCCCATGCCGGCGAGTGTCCCGAGCCAGCCCATGCGCGCGCTCCTCGGGGTGGAGGACGAGCGTTACGTCGCCATCCTGCGCGACCCGGCCCGGGCGAGCGAGGAGTCGGGGGGCGTTTTCTACTTCCCGGGCTGCGGCTCCGACCGGCTCTTCAGCCAGGTGGGCCTCGCCTCGCTCGCGATGCTCTACGAGCTCGGGGTCGAGACCGTGCTCGCGCCGGGCTACCTCTGCTGCGGCTACCCCCAGGCGGCGGGGGGCGACAAGGCGACCGCGACCCGCGTGTCGACCGGCAACCAGGTGCTCTTCCACCGCGTGGCCAACACGCTCAACTACCTGGACATCAAGACCGTCCTGGTCTCCTGCGGGACCTGCCTCGGGCAGCTGCAGACCTACCAGCTGCAGCAGATCTTCCCGGGCTCCCGGCTGCTCGACGTCCACGAGTACCTGGCCGAGAAGGGCGTGGCGCTCGACGGGGTGAAGGGGGTGCGCTACCTCTACCACGACCCCTGCCACACCCCGATCACGACCCAGAACGCCGTCGCGCTGGCGAGCAAGCTGATGGGCCAGCCGGTGGTGCTCACGGACCGCTGCTGCGGCGAGGCGGGCAGCTTCGCGATCTCCCGTCCCGACATCGCCACCCAGGTGCGCTTCCGCAAGCAGGAGGAGATCGAGAAGGGCATCGCCCGCCTCGACCAGCAGGGCCAGACCGGCCGGCTCAAGGTCCTCACGACCTGTCCGGGCTGCCTGCAGGGGCTGTCGCGCTACCGGGACGAGGTGGACCTCGAGCCCGACTACATCGTCACCGAGCTCGCCCGCTACCGCCTCGGCGAGGACTGGCAGGAGCGGTTCCTGGAGCGCGTGAAGAGCGGGGGGATCGAGCGGGTGCTGCT
>CALMKJ010000174.1 GCA_937867305.1 uncultured Ectothiorhodospiraceae bacterium
GTTCTGGACGTGCTGCTCACGCGCTACATCGAGTCGCTCGTCTACCAGGGGGTGGTGGAGAACATCGCTTCCGAGATGGCGGCCCGTATGGTGGCCATGAAGTCCGCATCGGACAATGCAGGCGAACTGATCGACGAGCTGCAGCTTGCCTACAACAAGGCGCGCCAGGCCGCGATCACGCAGGAAATCTCGGAGATCGTGGGCGGGGCGGCAGCGGTCTGAGGATGGGGTCGCGCTGACGCGCACCCGGAACCGATTCGAGCCCTCTCGTCGGGGCACAAGGGGTAAGAGAAGATGAGCTCGGGGAAGATCGTTCAGGTCATCGGCGCCGTGGTCGACGTGGAGTTCCCGCGCGAGTCCGTGCCGAAGGTGTACGACGCGCTGGTCCTGGAGGATGGGCGGCTGACGCTGGAGGTGCAGCAGCAGCTCGGGGACGGAATCGTGCGCACGATCGCCATGGGCTCGAGTGACGGTCTCCAGCGCGGGCTTCCCGTGCGGAACACCGGCGGGCCGATCTCGGTTCCCGTGGGTACCGCGACGCTCGGACGGATCATGAACGTGCTCGGCGAGCCAGTCGACGAGAAGGGCCCCGTGGAGGCGCCCGAGCGTTGGCCGATCCACCGCAGCGCCCCCGCCTTCGCGGACCAGGCGTCGACGGTGGAGCTGCTGGAGACCGGGATCAAGGTCATCGACCTCATCGTCCCGTTCGCGAAGGGCGGCAAGGTGGGTCTGTTCGGGGGCGCCGGGGTGGGCAAGACCGTCACCCTGATGGAGCTCATCCGCAACATCGCCGTGGAGCACAGTGGCTACTCGGTGTTCGCGGGCGTCGGCGAGCGCACCCGCGAGGGCAACGACTTCTACCACGAGATGAAGGACGGCGGCGTCCTCGACAAGGTGGCGCTGGTCTACGGACAGATGAACGAGCCGCCGGGCAACCGCCTGCGCGTCGGCCTCACGGGCCTCACCATCGCCGAGTACTTCCGGGACGAAGGCCGGGACGTCCTGCTCTTCATCGACAACATCTACCGTTACACGCTGGCCGGTACCGAGGTGTCGGCGCTGCTCGGGCGCATGCCGTCGGCGGTGGGCTACCAGCCGACCCTCGCCGAGGAGATGGGCGCGCTGCAGGAGCGCATCACCTCGACCCGCACGGGCTCGATCACGTCCATCCAGGCCGTCTACGTTCCCGCGGACGACCTGACGGACCCCTCGCCTGCGACCACCTTCGCGCACCTGGACGCGACCCTCGTGCTCTCGCGGCAGATCGCCGAGCTCGGCATCTACCCCGCGGTGGACCCGCTCGACTCGACCAGCCGGCAGCTTGACCCGCTGGTCGTCGGCAACGAGCACTACGACGTGGCGCGGGGCGTTCAGAAGACCCTGCAGCGCTACAAGGAGCTGAAGGACATCATCGCGATCCTGGGCATGGACGAGTTGTCCGAGGAAGACAAGCTCACCGTGTCCCGGGCCCGCAAGATCCAGCGCTTCCTGTCGCAGCCGTTCTTCGTGGCGGAGAACTTCACCGGGACGCCGGGCAAGTACGTGCCCCTCCGGGAGACCATCCGGGGCTTCAAGGCGATCGTGGAAGGAGAGATGGACCAGTTGCCCGAGCAGGCCTTCTACATGATCGGGTCGCTGGAGGAGGCGGTGGAAAAGGCGAAGCGGCTCTGAGCGGCGGAGTGATTTTCCTATGGCCATGACCATCCGGGTCGAGATCGTCAGTGCCGAGGCGGAGGTCTTCTCCGGTATCGCGGAGATGGTCATCGCCCCTGCGGTGCTGGGGGACGTGGGTATCCTGCCGCGGCACGCCCAGTTCCTCTCCGAGCTCAGGCCCGGCGAGGTCCGCGTCAAGCTGCCCGAAGGCGAGGAGGAGTCCTTCTACGTCTCCGGGGGATTCCTCGAGGTGCAGCCTCACCTCGTGACCGTGCTCTCCGATACCGGACTGCGGGCCAAGGACCTGGACGAGGCCAAGGCCCTGGAGGCCAAGGCCACCGCCGAGCGCACCCTGAAGGACCGGACGACCAAGATCGACTACGCGAAGGCGCAGGCCGAGCTGGCCGAGGCCATCGCCCAGCTCGCGGCCATCCGGCGCCTGCGCAAGAAGGGGCGTTAGCAGCGACTCAGCCCCGGCACCTGCCGGGGCTCGATATCCGACATGAGCGACCTCTCTGTCGTCGTCCTGGCGGCCGGCCAGGGCAAGCGGATGTACTCCGACCTGCCGAAGGTCCTGCACCCCCTGGGGGGCAGGCCGCTCCTCTC
>CALMKJ010000175.1 GCA_937867305.1 uncultured Ectothiorhodospiraceae bacterium
GTGACGTAGCTGCTGCGGTGCATCTCCTTGCGGGTGCGCTCACCCCAGTCCCGGTCCGCCCGGTGACGAAGCTCCCCGAGCTCGCGCAGCAACGGCTCGCACGCGGGGAGGTCCCGGCAGTACCGCCCGAGGTGGTGCAACTGCTCGTCGAGCAGCTTCGCCGCCTCGGTGTAGGCACCGGCCCGGTTCAGATCGCTCACCCGCAACACGACGTCCGCGTGCCACTGCCGCACCACGGTCTCGGCGATCCGGGGCTCCACCGTCTGGGCCTCCAGCTCCGCCCGTCCACCGAATCGCAGCGAGACCGCCTGCGCCGGCCCCGTGTGCAACTCCCCTGTCCCCGGGGCGCGCCAGCCGAGCACCGCCTCGAAGCTGCGGCTCTCGCCCTCCGCGCCGGCGGGGCAGGTGATCCGCAGCACCGCAGTGCGTCGCGACCCGCCCGTCAGCGGCCCGAGCGGCACCACCGTGCGCGCCTCGCCCCGCTCCACCGGATAGGGACCGAGCACCTCGACCCGGAACTCCGCCGGGTGGCTCACACTGAGCACCACGTTCTCGGCCACGGTCGCCTGGATCTCACCAAGCTCCCCCAGCAGCACGGACGCGATCTCGTGCGGGAGCTCCGCATCGTGCAGGCGCCCACCGCCCGACTCCGCGATCGCCTGCAGCTGGGCGGTCTCGTAGCCGTCCCCGATCCCGACGGTCGAGGAGTAGAGCCCGCGCTGACGAAGCTCGGTGGCGTGCCGGGCCAGCTCGCCCGGATCGGTGACGCCCTGGTTCGCCATGCCGTCCGAGAACAGCACCACGTGGCTGCGGCAGGGCTGCCCCTCGGCCATGACCTCCGCCACGGCCTCGGCGCCCGCCAGCCAGCCGCCGCTCAGGTGGGTCATGGAACCCGCCCGCAGGCTACCGAGGGCCGCTGCGGCGCGCACACGCCCGGTGTCGTCAAGCCTCACGCCCCGCAGATGGGTCGTGATCTCGCTATCAAAGCTCACCACGGACAGCCGGTCCGAACCGTCGAGACCCGCCGCCACTTGTTGCGCCGCGGCGCGCGCGGTCTCGATCCGCAGCCCCTTCATGCTGCCCGAGGCATCGACCACCAGGGCCAGGTTGAGCGGCAGCCGCTCGGTCTCGCCCGCCGGTGCAGGCGGTGCCTCGACCTCCGCGATCAGGTAGCGCACGGAGGACCCCCTCACGCTCACGACCGGGCGGTCGAACGCGACCTGCAGGCGTGGCCCACCTTCCGAAATCTGCTCACTCGCGTTCATGGTCTGGCCCTCCTCCTAGCAATACCTGCCGCAACAGCTCTGCAACCCGCTCGAACGCGGCGAGCTGCGCCGGATCCTCATAGCCCCGCAGGTGCAGCTCGACGTTGGGCGTGATCGGGATCCGGAACCAGCCCTCGCCCCGCACCTTGCTCGGCACCCGCGCCTCGCCGACCGCCGCGCCGATTGCCTGCACCAGGCGCTCCACCGGACGCAGTGCCTCCCGATGGCCGGCCTGGGGTTTCGTCACCGCCTCGCGCGGCCGGGGGAAGACCGTCGGGCGGGGCTTGCCGCCGACGGCTTCCGCCGGGCCCGCAGCGGCGCCGATGGACCGCAGGTAGTCGAGCGCCGACCGGCTCGCGGGCGCCACCGGCACCCCGCTCGCCTCCCGGACCCCCCGCTCCCAGCGCGCCGCCAGCTCCCGCACCTCCTCGGCGGCCAGCCGTTCCAGGTGGGATGCGGTCTCCGGAACTGTCAGCCCCTCGGCCTCGCGCAGGTAGCGGATGGCCCGCAACCGCTCCACGTGGTACGCACCGTAGGTCGCGTAGCGTCCCCGGGTCGTCGGCCCCCGCAACAGGTCCTGGCTGATCAGGCTGCGGATCGTGCGTGGGCTGAGCCCCGTCAGCTCGGCCAGATCGGGCAGCGAGAGGGCGTCCGTGGATGCCATGAGAACAAGGCTACATTACGACATGTCGTATTGCAAGGATAGCTGGGCGAGGCAACTTATCCCTCAGGATCGGTGCGAGACGGGGGGAACGACCGGCGCATACGTGGCTGATGCTGCTTAAAACGCAGCGCGAGCGCCCGGCGGGGGCAGACGCTGGCTGGCAAACAGGGGGAGGCGGTGTGTCGAAGATGGACCCGGCCCGAAAATCGGTGGCTCCGTCATCGAGGAGCCCCGCCAGCGGGGCCGTGTTCGTCACTCGCCGTCGTCGGCGCGCTGACCGACGGGCAGCGGGACCACCGACGCTGCGTTACCCTCCGAGTCGGCAGTTCCCGGGTGACCTGAGCCACCGCTCTGACGGGCACGGCTGCGCTCGAATCGCGCCGCGTCCTCCGCGAGCGTTCGGCACTCGGCTACTTTCGCCGGTAGGTCCGGCCACTCGACGGTGAGTTCGGGGTGGCGGGCGATGAGGGCCTCCAAGTGGCCCAGCGCCCGCGGGTCTTGCGGGCTCGTGCGCGCGGCTCGCAAGTAGCAAGGTATGGCCTGGGCATAGCAGCCCTGGCCCTCCAGCGCCACCCCGAGGTTCTTGTGGGCGTTGAAGGGCTCCGGGTCGATGGCGATAGCGGCGCGGCAGAGCGGCTCGGCCTCGGCATGGCGCCCGAAGTGATTCAAGCAATAGCCGAGGTTGTTGTGGAGGAAGTAGCGTGTCCACTCTGAACCCGCCCCGAGGGCCAAGCCCCGGCGGTAGTAGTCCATGGCATACCCGTACTCATCGCTGCGCTCCATCATCTGGCCGAGGACAAGGAAATCCCAGGCGTGCTGGTCGGGGTCGGCGGTGGTGGCGAGGAGCCGATCGAGGTACGCCTCCGAGCGCTCCGGCCGGTCGTGGCAGCGGTAGAAGCCGACGAGCCGGCGCAGTGCGAGCATGCGGTCCCGCTCGCTCTCCTTGAGCGAGCGCTGCAGCCAGGCCTCCCCCTCCTCGAACGAGCGCCTGCGCTCTTCGGCCTCTCGGCTCTCCGGGTCGTTGTCGTCTTCAGCCATGCGTCAGTCGCCTCCGCGGGGCTCGGGCGCGCTCTCCACCCTTGCGCCCCGGGCGAGGGCTCGGAGTACGGCCATCTTCCGGTGCAGCATAGGGGCTGGGGCTGCTGTGAGAAAGAGACCCCACGCCCAGCCGGGAAGGCCTCCGTGGGCAGACGAGGCCGCGATGGCTGTCGCCGAGTGCGGCCACCTGGAGGCCCTCCAGACCAGAGGGACGACGGACG
The DNA here is from genome assembly GCA_937867305.1 of uncultured Ectothiorhodospiraceae bacterium. Classification (GTDB taxonomy): domain Bacteria; phylum Pseudomonadota; class Gammaproteobacteria; order JAABTG01; family JAABTG01; genus JAGNLM01. Next base: position 3,189 of record CALMKJ010000175.1, read on the forward strand.
GGTTGCGGTGGGCCTGGGGCTCGCCCAGGCGGATAACGGACAGGGACTCGGCGACGGTGGACATGGCAGGCTCCTCGTCCGGGGAATCGCC
>CALMKJ010000176.1 GCA_937867305.1 uncultured Ectothiorhodospiraceae bacterium
ACCTGATCCGCGCCGTGAACCGGCACAACCCCAGACTGCAGCGTTTCGACACCTCGATCTTCACCGGCGAGTACGTGACGGGCGACGTCAGCGTCGCTTACCTCCAGCGGCTCGAGCGCGCGCGCAACGACGAGGCGAAGGAGCACACCCGGCGGCGCATCGAGGGCGACAACATCGAGTTGCACAACTCTGCGTGATGGCCGCTGCAGCGCTGCAGACGGCCCGCCGGCAGTTGCTGGGGCTCTATCACGCCGCGCTCGCGGCCGTGGATGGCCGGCGCCGGGTCCGTGAATACCTTCGCGAGGCGCACCTGGTGCCGCCGGTCCACGTGGTCGCGGTGGGCAAGGCGGCGGTCCCCATGCTCCAGGGGGCCCTGGACGCCCTGGGCCCCGCGGTCGCCGGTGCGCTCGCGGTGGCCCCTGAAGGCGCGTGCGCGGAGCATCCCTCCGGGCTTCCCGGCCTGCGGTGCCTCGAGGCCCCGCACCCCGTACCGGACGAGCGCAGTGTCGCGGCAGGCAAGGCCGTGGTGCAGGCACTGGCCCAGATCCCCCCGGAGGGCAGCCTGCTGTTCCTCACCTCGGGCGGTGCCTCGAGCCTGGTGGAGCTTCCGGCCCCCGGCGTATCCCTCGATGCCCTGCGGGAAGCCACCCGCTGGCTGCTGGCCTCGGGCCTGCCGATCCATGCGGTCAACCGAGTGCGCAAGGCGTTGTCCGCCATCAAAGGGGGGCGCCTCGCCGCCGGGCTGCGCGGGAGGCCTGCGCTTCATCTGGTGATGGCGGACGTCCCCGGTGACGAGCTCGCAAGCATCGGCTCCGGCCTGGTCGTCCCCCATGGGGCAGCGGACCTTGACGGTCGCGGGATCGTCCTCCCGCAGTGGCTGGAGAACCTGGTGGCAGGGTCGCTACCCCCGGCACCGGAGGAGTCCTTCAGGGGTTTGCGCCACGCCGTGGTCGCCTCAGGGGCCCACGCCCGGTTCGTCGCCGCCCACCGGGGCCGCCGGCTCGGCTACGCGGTGCAGCGGCACGCAGAGCCACTGGTGGGCGATGCCCGCCAGGCCGGTGTGCGGATCGCGGAGCGGATCCTCGCGAGCCCTCCCGGGCTGCAGATCTGGAGCAGTGAGACCACCGTGCGCCTGCCCCCCACGCCCGGGCGGGGGGGGCGTTGCCAGACCCTGGCTCTCGCCGCGGCGATGGTCCTCGCGGGGTCACCCGACGTCGTGCTGCTCGCCGCAGGAACCGACGGGCGCGATGGGTCGAGCGAGGACGCGGGGGCGGTGGTGGACGGCGGCACGGTGGCGCGGGGAACCCTCGCCGGCCTTTCACCGGAGGACTGCCTCGACCGGGCCGATGCCGGAAACTTCCTGGAGGCGAGCGGTGACCTGATCCACACGGGCATGACCGGCACCAACGTGATGGACCTCATCCTGGCGTTGCGGCTGGCCCCGACCGACTATAATTCCCTCCTCGGGCGAAAGGGTATCCACGAGGTATCTGTCGATTTCGAGGCGAATCCGGCTTGAACGTCATATTGTCAAACGCTCGTGTTGCTGTAATAATACAGGTGTTGCATCAACAGGACAGCCCGGGGCGATGCCCCTGGCGAGGGGTACTTTTACCGAGTGTCTGACCGGTGGCCAGAGGTCGCGCCGAGTGGGTCTCTTTGGCGCATGGCTGATACGGGCCTCGAAGCGGGCGGGTAGCACCAAGGGGTGTCGGAGGACAGAGAGCGAGAATGGGCGCATCCTCGGATCAGAGACCCACGCCGACCATGAATCGGTTGCCCTTTCGGGCTGCCGACTTCACGAATCTCGCGGAGGCGCTGGATTACGCAGCGCTGGGCGAGACGGGGTGCAATTTCTACTCGGCCCGCGGCGAACTGACGGCGGTTCTGCCCTATTCGCGCTTGCGCGAGGAGGCGCTCCTGCTGGCACGCCGGCTGGCGAGCCTCGGGTTGGAGCGCGGGTCCCGGCTCGTCCTGGTCGCGGACACCTCCCCGGATTTCCTGCGTTTCTTCTTCGCGTGCCAGTACGTGGGCCTGGTGCCGGTGCCGGTGCCGGTGCATGTCAGCCTCGGCAGCCACAACGCCTACGTGCAGTTGCTGCGGGGCATGCTCGAGAGCTCGGCCGCGGCGCTGGCCATGTCGCCTGCAGGATTCCTCGAATACCTCAAGGAGGCGGCGCAGGACCTGGACCTGCGGCTCGTGGGCGAGCCGTCGGTGTTCGACGCCTTGCCGGAGAGCACGGACGAGCTGGTCCCATCGGGGCCCGGTGAGCTCGCCTACCTGCAATACACCTCCGGGAGCACGCGGTTCCCCCGCGGTGTCGCCATCACCGAGGAAACGGTCCTCAGCAACCTGGCGGGAATCATCCGCCACGGCGTGAAGCTGCGGCCCGGCGACCGGGCGGTCTCCTGGCTCC
>CALMKJ010000177.1 GCA_937867305.1 uncultured Ectothiorhodospiraceae bacterium
GCGGACCCGTCCGACGCCGTGCCGCTCCTCATCAAGGCGCACCGGCTGGGTTTGAAGCCCGCGGGGGTGAGCTTCCACGTCGGGAGCCAGTGCACGCACTTCGGCAACTACGTGGACGCCCTGGAGATGGCCTCCATCATCTTCCGCGACGCGAAGCTGAAGCAGCTCCCGCTCGAGATGCTCGACATCGGCGGCGGCTTCCCGATCCGGCACTTCGACTTCGACGAGGACACGTTCGAGAAGACCGCCGGGGTGATCCGCCGGGAGATAGACCGGCTCTTCGAACGCAACCTGCGCATCATCGCCGAGCCGGGGCGGTTCATCGCGGGGCCCTCGGCGGTGCTCGTGATGCGGGTGGTCGGGAAGGCGATCCGGGAGAGCAAACACTGGTACTACCTCGACGACGGCGTCTACGGGGCCCTCAGCGGGATGATCTTCGACCACGCGAAGTACCAGTTCAAGGTTTTCAAGGCGGGGAGGCGGCAGCTCTCGCCCCTCGCCGGGCCGACGTGCGACAGCCTGGACATCATCGCGCGCGGGGAGGACCTCCCGGAGCTCGAGCTCGGCGACATCGTCTACGCGGAGCACACCGGCGCCTACAGCGTCGCGAGCGCGACGAACTTCAACGGCATCCCGCCCGCGCGGGTCGTGATGGTGAAATGAAGCGCATCCATGGAAAGGGACCGATGAGATGAAACGCACGCACCGACTGCAGAAGAACCACTGCGAGACACCCGACTGGCTCCGGAGCAAGAAGTACCCGCACAAGTCGCGCTACCTCTCCGGGAAGAGGATCATGCCGAAGGGGATCACGGGCAGGGAGAAGCTTCCCGACCTGATGCACAACGCGTTCCTCGCCTACAACTCCGCCCGCCTGATGGAGGGGTGCCGCCTCTACACGCAGAAGATGCTCGAGCCGGACGTGACGGTCGGGATGAGCCTCGCGGGCGCCCTCACCCCGGCGGGCCTGGGCTGCTCCTGCGTCGTCCCGCTCATCAAGGCCGGGTTCGTGGACTGGATCGTCGGCACCGGGGCGAACCTGTACCACGACCTGCACTTCGCCTTCAACATGCCGCTCCATGCGGGGAGCCACCTCGTCGACGACGCCGATCTTCGCAAGAACGACGTGGTCCGCATCTACGACGTGCTCCTCGGCTACACCGACTGCCTGATGGCGACCGACGAGATCCTGCGCGGGATCCTCGTGCAGCCGGAGTTCCAGAAGGAGATGGGCACGGGCGAGCTCCACCACCTCATCGGCCGGTACGCGGCCGAGTGGGAACGCAAGTCGGGGCTCAAGGACGTCTCCGTCCTCGCCGCCGCCTACCGCTGCGGGGTCCCCGTCTATACCTCCTCGCCCGGCGATTCGACCATCGGGATGAACGTGGCGGGTGTGGAACTGCGCGGGAACAAGCTCCGCATCAACCCCTCCATCGACGTGAACGAGACGACCTCCTACGTCCTGGCGGCGAAACGCTCGGGAGGGAAGAGCGCCGTGGTGCTGATGGGCGGCGGGAGCCCGAAGAACTTCATGCTCCAGACCGAACCGCAGATCCAGGAGGTGCTCCGCATCAAGGAGGTGGGGCAGGACTACTTCTTCCAGGTGACCGACGCCAGGCCCGACACCGGCGGCCTCTCCGGCGCCACGCCCCACGAGGCGGTGAGCTGGGGCAAGGTGGACCCGCACCGCCTCCCCGACGCGGTCGTCTGCTACACCGACACGACGATCGCCCTCCCGATCCTGACGCACTATGCCCTCGCGACGCGCGCCAAACGGAAGCTCCGCCGCCTCTACGACAGGAGTGACGTCATGATGGAGGCGTTGGTGCGGGAGTACTTCGCGCACAACAAGTAAGGACCCTTCT
>CALMKJ010000178.1 GCA_937867305.1 uncultured Ectothiorhodospiraceae bacterium
ACCGACCTGCCGTTGCCCAAGGGCGCGCCGAGCGCGGACCAGATCATCGAGCAGGGGCTTTGTTGCACAAATCAGTCCGAGGGTGCAATTCCCCTGACCCCGGACGGATTTATGCCACGCGCACGGTTTGAGGCGTTCCGAGCTGGGTGAAACGATTGAGCAGTGCCGCACGAATCTGCAGTTCTGCAACCTGGCGATCAAAGTCGCGAGCCATTACGCGCTCACCGAGCAACTTGAAGCAGCGCATTTTGGTTTCGACCAAGCTGCGCCTATGGTAGCCGCTCCACTTCTTCCAGATCGTCCGCCCCAAACGTTTGGTGGCCCGCAGAATTTCGTTTCTGGCCCGGGCGCCCGCACTCCCTTCTTTCCAAGGTTGCGCATTCTTGCGCACCGGAATCAGAGCACTTGCCCCTCGGCTGGCAATGGCAGCGTGGCACGCCTTCGTGTCATAAGCACCGTCGGCGCCGACACTGGCCAATGCTTCTTCTGGCGGAATCTGCTCAAGCAGAGCCGGCAGCATCGGAGCATCCCCCACATTGTTGGCGGTGATCTCGATGGCCCGCACCTCCAAGGTCTGTGCGTCGATGCCCAGATGCACCTTGCGCCATTGCCGGCGGTAGTCCGCGCCGTGCTTCTTGCGCTTCCACTCGCCTTCGCCCAGCATCTTGATGCCTGTGCTATCGACCAGCAGGTGTAGCGCCTCGCCACGCCGTTGATGTGTCAGCGTCACTTGAAGATGTTTCTGGCGCCGGCTCAAGGTGCTGAAGTCCGGCACATCCCACTCCAGCCCGGCCAGCCTCAGCAGGCTTCTGACCATGCCAGTCGTCTGGCGAAGCGCCAGGCCGTACAGGTTCTTGATCATCAGGCAGAACTGGATGGCTGCATCCGAGAACGATGGAGAGCGACCGCGTTGGCCACTGGGGGCGCCAGCCCACTCCATGTCCTTGTCGATCCACAGCAGCAACGCGCCGCGCTGGCACAAGGAATCGTTGTAGGCAGACCAGTTGGTCGTGCGGTACTTCGGCGTCAAAGGCTTGCTCATCCTGCAAGTCTATCGGCTACACGCTGCCGGACAGGCGATTTGTGCAACAAAGCCTCGAGCAGGTCTACTTCGTCAATCACTTCTACGCCCTGAAGAACTACTCCATCGTCGAGGACGGTGACACCATCACGGTGTTGATCAACAAGTCCGCCGGCGAGGCGCCGACCACGAACACCGTGGAGCGGCACCTGAACAACGCCTACAGCGACGGTGTCACCAAGGCGAAGGACATCGCCATCTTCCGCTCGGGCAAGCTGAACGGCACCGGAATGCTGATCGTCGACTACGTGGACGACGCCAAGAGCCAGTCCTACTCGATCTGGCTGCCGGCCCTGCGCAAGATCCGCCGCTTCGCCGAGCCCGCGTTCGACGACGCCTGGGGCGGCACGGACTTCACCTTCGAGGACGTGTACCTGCGCAAGCCCTTCCACGAGACCCACGAGTTGATGGGCAAGGAAGCCTTCAAGGACTGCCTGAAGGTCATGGAGCTGCAGGACAGCGAGAAGAACAAGTACATGCAGAACCTTCCGAAGCCCAACTGCGACGTGAAGGGCAAGGAAGTCTACAAGGTGAAGAGCAAGACCAAGTTCAAGAACTGGTACTACGACGAGCGCGTCAGCTACGTCGACACGAAGACCTTCGCGGACTACCGCACCGAATACTTCAAGGACGGCAAGATGACGAAGATCATCGACCGCGCCTGGAGCAGCCTGAAGCAGAGCGACCCCCGCGCCCAGAAGTGGGACTACTGGTATGGCAAGGACCTGAACACGGGGCACGAGACCTGGGCCGTCATCCCGGCGAGCGTTGTCAGGTTCAACCGGGAGATGGATCCGAACTTCTGGAGCGAGACGACGCTCGAGAAGATCAAGCGCTAGAAGAAACTCGGCTCTTGCACCGGGGCCAATACACCCCGGGACGGAGGCGTTCGGCCCTGCGTCCCGGGGCCTGTCCATGAGAGGGGGGGAGTGGGATGTTCAAGCGTTCCGCGGTATGCCAGGCGATCGCCCTGGCACTGGCGTTGCCGTCTCTCGCGGCGGCTGCCGAAAGCGACGAGAGCTATCTGGATCAGGTCTCGGTCAGCGGCTACCTGAAGAACGAGACCGCGATATTCACCCACCACGGGCATCCGACCGGCCTGGCGCGGACGATGCTGGACGACGCCAACTCCGACGCCGGCGACGTCCTGAAGTTCGAGAATTCCGCGCGCATGTTCCTGACCGGTCCGCTCGGCGAGGAGACGAGCTGGACGGCGGACCTGCAAGTCATCTACGAGTCCACGGGACACCTGGACCGCAACCACAAGGGGCACCACCTGTACAGCCAGCAGGACTGGCTGCGCGAGCTCTACGTCGACACGAAGCTGGCCGACTGGCAGTTCCGCCTCGGCAAGCAGCAGGTGGTCTGGGGCACCGCGGACGGCATCAAGCTCCTCGACATCATCAATCCCACGGACTACCGCGAGTTCAATCAGAACACCTTCGAGGACTCGCGCATCCCGATCTGGATGCTGAAGGCGGAGAAGAACGTCTCCGACCGCAGCAGCCTGCAGTTCATCCTCTCCGAGCACGAGGAGAACAAGATCCCGGGCCTGGACACCGAGGACAACCACGGCGAAGCCTTCATCATGAAGGGCGTCGACGCCATCACCGGTCCGGTGAACGGGTTCCTGCGTATCGTGCCTGAGCTGTCGAAGACGGCGCAGACGTTCACGAACGCAGCTCGGGTCGGAATGATTTACAACCAACCAACCGGAACTTCCGGCCTGCTGCCTTTTGCGGGCATGACCGTCGACTACTTTGCGCGCGGGGCGTGGACAATGGCTCCGGGGTATATCGCGCCCGACACCGACGGGATCCAGGATGGGCACATGTACCTGAACGCATTGGCCCAGTGCGGTACGGACATGGCGGGGTGTAGCGCGGACCCGAATGGCAACCATTTCGTGACGAACCTGATGCCGGTGTCGGGCAGGGGGTTTGCCGACACTGCCTGGCGGTCAGACACGAAACCGACGTCAGCCTTCGAGATGATGCCGAACGCAACTTTCGCGACCTTCAATAGTTTTGCGGGCGTTGGGACTGGCGGGAGCAGCGCCACTTCGGTCTACGAGAGGGACTACCCGAAGGACGGAAACCCCAATGTCGGCTTCCGATGGAAGAGCACCACCGATGCGGGGCTTGGTTACTCGATCAACTATCTCTACAACTACGACCCCAATCCGTATATCAAGATGGGCTGGTACGACGCCGCGAAGCATCGGAAGCTCGATGTCGTACGGGCTGAAAGCATGCAGGTGGGGACGATGCCGGATGGGGTTACTCCCGTTTATGCGCCTAACCCTGCGACCAATCTCACCCGAGCCGAGGTGTATCAACGCCGAAATCTGGATACGCCCACAGCAAATCCAACGAGCATTTTGCTGCGGAACTCGTCTGGTGAGTACTACGGTGCATCGGATCCGACGTTCGGCGGAGGTGCCTATACCTCGAACCCGGTGGAGTTGCGCTTCACCGAGAAGCTGAATCGCATCCACAACATTGGCGGGTCCTTCGACTACGCGATGGACACGGACTTCCTGGGTGCGATCGTGTTCCGCGGTGAGTTCCTGTACCAGAAGGACACGAAGCAACCCGTGGTCGACCGGCTGCTCCTCGGAATTGGGGACGTGGCCAACGGCCTGAAGATGGAGGACGCCGACATCTTCAAGTACGTCCTCGGGGCGGACATCACCGTCCTGACGAACATGATGATCAGCGGTCAGTTCATCCAGTTCCGCAACATGGACTACGTGGACGACAAGGGGACCTGCAGGACGCAGGCGGGTCAGGAATTCAACTGCTCCCGCTACACCGGCGACTTCCCGACGATGAACATCACCAACGGGATGGCGAAGGCCCGGAAGAACAAGGAATTCTACTCGCTGTTCTTCTCCAAGCCCTTCGGCGACTCCCAGGAGCACCGCTGGAACAACATCACCATCTATGAAGAGGGCGGGGGCTGGTGGAACCGGCTCGACGTCGAGTACTCCTTCACGGACAAGCTGCTCGGCACTGCCGAGTGGAACACCTACTGGGGTGACCGCGACTCGATGTTCGGGCAGTTCAAGGACTCCTCGAACATCCAGATCGGCCTGAAGTACCTGTTCGACTGAGTGGTGGAGGAATGGCAGGGTGCTGAGAGGAGCCCTGCCCGGGAGGGACACGGAGGTCCCTCGCGCACAAGGCCTCGGTCCGTTCCTACAAGGGTAATCCCATGAGCTCCCCGAAAGACGCCGCGCCGGAAACACGAGAGACCCTTCCCGAGCGATACGCGCAGTGGGTTGTCAAGATGCGTTGGGTGGTGATCCTCTTTGTGGTCGCCGTCACCGGATTCTTCGGCTACTACGTGAAGGACCTGGACATCCGTAACGATCCGGATACGTTGCTGCCGGCAGGAAACCACTACGTCGCGACCAATGCCTATGCCGAGCAGAAGTTCGGGATGGGTAACCTGATGGTCTTCGGAATCATCGTGAAGCAGGGCGACGTGTACCAGGAGGGCGTCGTCAACCTCGTTCAGGAGCTCCACAGGAAGCTGGTGGCACTCCCGAACTCGCGGGTGACCAACTTCATCAATCTTGCGGCCCAGAAGGTGAAGTACATGGGGGCCGACGAGAACGGGCTCGTGTTCAAGCGGCTCATTCCGACGGCGGGCATCAGCACGACGGATCCGGCCGCCGCGAAGGAGCAGCTGGACTTCCTGAAAGAGGGGTTGGAGGAGAACCCCGTCATGGGGCCGATGCTCCTCTATTTCGAGGACGCCCAGGGCCAGCGCTGCACGTACGAGGAGCGTGAGGTCAAGAGTTGCACGGCGAAGGGGACATTCGTCATCGCCGACTACGACGACGGTGTGAAGGAGATCTACCTGCCGTGGGTCCGGCAGGTGCGGGCGATCATGGACCAGTACAGCCAGGACCCGCGGCTGAAGGCGGTGGGTGGTGAGCTTCTCGTTGCGGGTGAGCCGTACTTCCTCGCATGGATGCTCGCGGACCTCGTGAACAAGTGGTGGCTCTTCGTCATCTCGATCGCGATCGTGATCGGGGTGCTGTGGCTGGAGTTCCACAACTGGCGGGGGGCGCTGTTCCCGCTACTCGGCGTCGGCGCGACCATTATCTGGACGCTCGGCCTGATGGGTTACTCGCAATTCAAGCTGACGACCATGATGGTGCTGACACCGATGCTGCTGCTGGCCATCGGCATCGGGCACTCGGTGCAGGTGACGCGGCGCTTCATGCAGGAGCGGGCCGCGATCCCCGAATGCGACCGGGCGGCGAAGAAGGCGATCGCGACCACGATCATCCCCGCGACCCTCTCGATCGTCACCGACGCAGCGGGGTTCGCGACGTTGGCCACGGTGGACGTGTCCTTCTACAAGGACTACGCCTACTTCGGCATGTTCGGGATGCTGACCCTGCTGCTCACCACGACGACCCTCATCCCCCTGCTGATGCTGACGTTCCCCTGCTCCCAGGCCGAGGCGAAGGAGGGGGGGCACGCGTGGGAGGTGCACGTGGGGGGCTTCCTCGAGCGCATCGTGATGGGGCCGGCCCGCTGGGTTCCGGTCGCGCTGGTGGTCGCCTTGATGGTCTGGTCGGGCTATTACACGCGGATCCTCGAGGGGACACGGGATGACTTGATGCCGGGGGTGGAGAGGGGCATCGATTACTCGCGGGCGGCCTTCAAGAAGCAGTCGGAGACCATCCAGCAGCTCCTGCGCCTGAACGAGGTCATGCCGGGTGTCATCTCGGTGACCATCCCCATCCGCGGCAGGGAGCCGCTCAAGCCGGAATGCGATTCCGAAGGACTGCCGAAGGGGTGTCACGACCCGGACACGATGGGTGCCCAGGGTATCTTCAACAAGGCGGAGGTGCTCGCGGACATCGAGAAGCTCGAGGACTGGATGCGGGCGCACCCCTTCGTCGGCTTCACGGGGTCTTACGCGCAGTACATCAAGCTCGTGAACATGCTGTTGACGGCGGAGCCGGGGCAGAAGCCGGAGCTGAAGTTCTTCCACATCCCGAACAAGGCCTTCCTCGCGTCGATAGACCCGAACGATGACCGTGACCCGGACGACATGGTGCAGTTGTACAACGGGCTGCTCGAGACCATGACGGGTGCGGGGGACATGGACTCGTTCGTGGCGCGGGATTGGAACCAGGGGCTGGTGATGGGCTTCATCAATACCATGGACCCGCGCGAGACCCATCAGGTGACCATGGAGATCGAGCAGTACATCGAGGAGCACAAGAACGACCCCGGCTTCAAACAGGTCTTCTTCGGCTTCAGGAACTCCGACACATCGGGGGACACCAACGAACTGTCGGTGGAGGGTCCGAACTACGTGCGGCCGGGGGTCGGGGGGTTCCTCGGTGCCACCGAGGCGACCCGCAACGTGGCCATGGACATCTGGCTCGAAAGCCCGCTCGGGACCGCCGTGGCGGTGTTCATCGTGGCCTGGCTGTTGTTCCGGTCGCTGTCCGTTTCGGTGATGTTGATCGGGCTGCTGTTCGTGACGCTGTTCGCACAGTACGGGCTGGGGGGTTATTTCACGGCGGTGGAGAACTGGTCCGGGAACCTCGCCTTCCACCTGATCGTCACCCTCAGCATCTCCATCGGTCTTGGGGTGGACTACGGGATCTACATCGTGTCGCGCCTGCGTGAGGAGATGGCGGCGACGGGCAAGGACTGGAGCCGGTCGCTGCGCAACACCCTGGACACCACGGGGTCGGCGGTGATCGGGTCGGTTGTGGTCTTGCTTGGCAGCTTCATCCCCCTGCTGGGCACCAATCTGGCGAACACCTGGGGGCTCGGCGTCTATATCATGCAGGCCCTCGTCATCGACGTCGTCACGGCGCTGACCGTGCTGCCGTTGCTGGTTCAGTGGTTCAAGCCGAAGTACGTCTTCGAGCCGTAGGGGACCCCTGCAGGTAGGGAGCGGACGCCGGCGTGAGCCGGCGTCTGCCTTTCTGGGGGTTGCCGACCGCTCCGCGATACACTCTTCCCTGCAGCGACCCGGTGGGTGCTCGCGGGTCGGCCGGCGCCACGAGGCCACTCACGTGCTCGGCCCCCGCCATGCCCGCGTTCGTTCTGGAGGGAATCCGATGGTCGAGAATTCCGACGCTTCTCCCGGGATGCACCAGTCCCGCGGCGAGCCTTCCCCCACCCTTGCGGGCGCTCCCCACGCCCTCGGCCTCGCCGAGGTGTTGGCGTCGCTTGGCACCTCCGTGGAACGAGGGCTCGATTCCGCAGCCGCCGCCCGCAGGCTCGCCGCGGTGGGCCCCAACGAACTGGCGCCGCCCCGCCGGGTGAGCCCCTGGGCCCTGCTCCTCGGGCAGTTCCAGAACGTGCTCATCGTCATCCTGCTGGTGGCCACCGCCATATCGGCCGCGTTGGGCCACACCACCGAGGCGGTCGCCATCACGGTCATCGTCCTGTTCGCGGTCCTGCTGGGCTTCGTCCAGGAGTACCGCGCGGAGCGGGCGCTCGAGGCGCTCCAGCGCATGGCGGCGCCGACGGCGACTGCAGTGCGGGGAGGGGAGGAGGTGGAGGTGCCGGCGCGGGACCTCGTGCCGGGCGACGTCGTGCTGCTGGCCTCGGGCGACCGGGTCCCGGCGGACCTGCGGCTCTTCGAGGCGGTCAACCTGCAGGCCGAGGAGGCCGCGCTCACTGGCGAGTCGTTGCCGGTGGAGAAAGAGGTCAGGGCCCTCCCCGAGGAGACCGCCCTCGGGGATCGCCGGAACATGGCCTTCGCCGGCACGGCCGTCACGTACGGGCGAGGCGGCGGGGTGGTGGTTGCGACCGGCCCCGCGACCGAGATGGGCCGCATCGCGGGCATGATCGAGGGGGTGGAGGTGCGCCGCACGCCCCTGCAGGAAGGACTCGATCGGGCCGGAGGCTCACTCGCCAAGGCCGCTCTCGTCGTCGTTGCCCTGGTCGTGGCGCTCGGCGTCCTGCGGGGCCAACCCCTGGTGGAGATGTTCATCTTCGGCGTGGCGCTCGCCGTCGCCGTCGTCCCGGAGGCCCTGCCCGCGGTCGTCACCATCTCCCTCGCCCTCGGGGTGCGGCGGATGGTCAAGCGGCACGCCCTGGTCCGCCGCTTGCCGGCGGTCGAGACCCTGGGCAGCACCTCGGTCATCTGCTCCGACAAGACGGGAACCCTGACCCGCGACGAGATGACCGTGCGCCGGATCCTGGTGGCCGACCTGGACCTCCGGGTGACCGGCTCGGGCTACGAGCCGGAGGGGGAATTCCACCCGCGCGCCGGGGGGCGGGTGATCGACCCCTCCGTGAGCGTGCCCCTGCAGGCGCTGCTGAAGGCGGGGGTCCTTTCCTGCGATGCCCGACTCGTCCGCTCCGCCGAGGGCCGCTGGCACGTGCGCGGTGACCCCACCGAAGGGGCGCTGGTCGTCGTTGCCGCCAAGGCCGGCCTCGACCCTCTCGCCCTGGAGCGGGAAAACCCGCGTGCCGACGAGGTCCCGTTCACCTCCGAGCGCAAGCGGATGACGGTGCTCAGTGAGACCCCCGAGGGGGTCGTCGCCTATTCCAAGGGCGCCCCGGAGGTGGTGCTCGCGGAGTGCTCGAGCGTGCTCACGGCGTCGGGGGAGGTCCCCCTGGACGCGGCCGGGCGCGAGCGGGTCCTGGCCGCCGCGCGACAGATGGCGGACGAGGCGCTCCGCGTGCTCGCCGTGGCCCGCAAGCAGGGAGCGGCCCGGGCGGACGCCGAGAGCGGGATGACCTTCCTCGGCCTGGTGGGGATGAGCGACCCGCCGCGGGCCGAGGCGCGGGACACCATCGAGACCTGCCGCCGGGCGGGCATCAAGGTGGTGATGATCACGGGGGACCACCCGGTCACCGCCCGTGCCATCGCCCGGGAGCTGGGCCTTCTCCAGGGCGGACGGGTGGTCTCGGGGACCGACCTCGACGCCATGAGCGACGAGGATCTGGTCCGCGACGTGGAGGGCATCGACGTCTACGCGAGGGTGTCCCCGGCGCACAAGCTGCGGGTGGTGACCGCCCTGCAGTCCCGGGGCCACCGGGTCGCGATGACCGGCGACGGCGTCAACGACGCCCCGGCCCTCAAGCGCGCCGACATCGGGGTGGCCATGGGGCTGACCGGCACGGACGTGAGCCGGGAAGCCGCCGCGATGACCCTGACCGACGACAACTTCGCCTCCATCGTCGCGGCGGTGGAAGAGGGGCGGGGAATCGTCGAGAACATCAAGAAGTATCTGATGTATCTGCTCTCCTCGAACATCGGCGAGGTGGGACTCATGGCCGGCGCCGTCCTGGTGGGACTGCCCCTCCCCCTCACGGCCGTGCAAGTCCTCTACGTCAACCTGGCCACCGACGGCCTCCCCGCGCTCGCGCTTGCCGTGGACCCCCCGGCCGAGGACCTGATGCGGCGTCGTCCCCGTGACCCCCAGGTGGGCCTGTTCACCCGTCCGGTCGTGGCCCTGATGGTGGCCGGCGGTGTCTGGTCGACGCTCGTCAACATCGGGCTCTTCGCCTGGGCGTTGCGCTCGGGGCGTGGCGTCGAGGAGGCGATGACGATGACCTTCGTCTCGCTCGTGCTGATCCAGTTCTTCAAGGCGTACAGCTTCCGCTCGGACCGGCACTCCGTGTTGCGCCGCCCGTTCGCCAACCGCTGGCTCAACCTGGCGGTGGCGTGGGAACTGGGCCTCCTCGCCCTGGTGGTCTACTTGCCGTTCCTGCAGGAACCCTTCTCGACGTATTCCCTCACGACCCTCGACTGGCTGATCGTGGGCGCGCTCGCGCTGTCGGTCGTGCCGGTGCTCGAGTTGGGCAAGTGGGCGGTGCGGCGGGGTTGGCTCGGGGTGCTGGCGTGAAGACTCGTGAGCCGGGCGCAGCGCAAACTGCGACCCGGCTCACAGGTGGCCCGATGACAGGGGGCTAGACTAGCCGCGCCACTGACGGACCGGCCCGGTATCCACGTGCACGAAGCCCATCCGGGGGTAGTACCCGACGCCCCCGCGCCCGAGGGAGAGCGCGACGCGCTGGATCTCACCGGCGCCGCGCCGGGCCATCCGGATGTCCATGGCCCGGCCCTCCATGTGCAGGCTCTGCCGGGCAACGCGGCGGCTCTGCCGGGCGAGCGCGGCGTTGGTCTCCGGAGAGCGGTACCCGGAAACGACCTGGAACGGCTCCGTGGTGCCGAGCCGGCGCTGGAGGTCGTAGAGCAGGTCCAGAAGCGCAGTGTCCACGGGGCAGGTGTCGCCGGTGCGCCAGTCGCGCATGATGTGGGCGACTTCCCGGATGGCGTCGGGCTGGTACTTTCCCTCGGACCAGAAGGGGATACCCAGGGCCTTCTCGCCCGTCGTCGGGGCGATCAGCGAAAGGGTCTTCTCGCTCGGCGAGACGAATTCGAACTGGTCCTCGGCATAGCTGGGCGTGTCATAGCGGTCGATGAGGTGGGTCTGCGCCTGCGGGGCGCGCGTGGGCCGGCTTGCCCGGCGGAACTTCACGACCCTCGCCTTTTCCACTTTCTTCTTGATGCGAGTTGCCGCTTCGGCGGCTGGGGACACCACGCCTGCCGCGCCGATCCCGAGCCCCATCAGGGCGAGAAGCCTGAGGAATCGTCTGCGGCCGGCAATGATGTCCCTCAGCGTGTCGTCGCTCTGCATGCCTGTTCTCCTCCCGAGTGTGCTTCTGTCCGGCGCCCGCGCCCGGAATGGCTACGCTGCACCGGTCCTCGGGTCACGGACGCCCTACGTCGGGGCGGTCTGCTCCCGCTTTTTTGGAGGTCATCTCCCAACAGGTTGGAGACGCCTCATACGGCCGGCCACGTCCTGGCTCTCGCGCTCTGGGCGAGCCCTTCCAGAACGGTCCGATCACGTTCGTAGATGTCTTTCTTGAACCCGACCCGACCCCCCGCATCCACCGACACAGTCCAATAGAGTAACAGCACAGGGACGGGGCGGGGAAGAAACACGGTCCGGGTGTGCTTGGTGTCGATCACGGCCTGGATGCGCTCCCGGCCCCAGCGGTTGCCGTCGTCGAGCAGGAGCTCCGCCAGCTCGATGGGGTTCTCGATCCGGATGCAGCCGGAGCTGAAGGCCCGCTC
>CALMKJ010000179.1 GCA_937867305.1 uncultured Ectothiorhodospiraceae bacterium
GGCAGAGGCTTGGGGGGTTCTGGAGCAGGTGCGGGTGTGCTTGTTCACCCGAAACGATGCGCTGGTGGCGGGCGTGCCTTTCCTGCTGCGACGCAGGCAGATGGGCGGGCTCCGCTTTCGGACCCTCGAGCTTGGCGGCAACCTGGTCTCCTACCATCAGGAGGTCCTCGCCCTGAATGCGGGGGCTGAGTATCTGGATGCTTTTCTGCGGCACGCAGGGAGATATGTTTGGGACGCGCTGGTGGTGGACAACGTCGTCGTTGGAGGTCGCACGGACAGGGACCTGCGGGCACTGACTTCGCCGGCAGTGGGCGTCAGGCTGATGCACCCTGGAGAGCTGTCCCCTTTTCTGAGTTTACCGTTGGAGTGGGAGCCTTTCGTCATGGCTCAAACGAAGAGTTTTCGCTACCGTCAGCGAAGCGCCGAGCGCCATCTCGATCATCATCGCCGGGACGAGATGCGATTGTATCGGGGCCTGGTAGAATTGCAGACCCTCCTGGAGCAGATGGTGGCTATTGAGGACCTGAGCTGGAAATCCCAGGAGGGAATGAATATCTCGGCGCGGCCGGAGGAGTTGCGCTACTACCAGCTTCTCCTCCCCGTCCTGGCCCAGGCAGATATTCTGTTCGCGAACGTGCTCGTCCGGAAGGGCAGGCCTATTGCATACAGCCTCTGTTACGCCGCTGGGGGACTGGTAGCGCAGATGAAGACCTCTTTTGACGAGGCGTTCGCCAAGGATAGCCCCGGGTTTGTCAGTATCGCTGCGTCGGTCCGCCGGGCGGTGGAGGAGGGTTTCGCGGAGTACGACTTTCTCGGGGACAGGATGCGGCACAAGAGCTATTGGACAGGCAGCGTGCGGAAGCACGTCTCGCATATCGTGTTCCGCCGTTCGCCGCGGGGGCTCTTGCTCGGGGCGACCAAGCGGTTCATGCGGGCGATCCGCGGTGTGCGGTCCCAGGCCTCGCCCGAGTCGGGGGAGATATGAGCGCAAGGAGTCATCCGGTATGAACGCAGCAGATACGGTGGTCGCGGTCATCGACATCATCGCCTCGAGCCTTCAACTGGGCGAGCGGGGTCGGTCGTTGACTTCGGAATCACGTCTGCTTGGCGCTATCCCCGAGTTCGATTCCATGGCCGTGGTGGTGGTGGTCACCAGTCTGGAGGAGCGATTCGGGTTTGCGGTGGATGACGACGAGATCGATGCGGAGGTGTTCCAGACGGTCGGAAGTCTGGCCGATTTCGTGGAGCGGAAGCTTGCCTGAGCGGGCGACGGAAGAGGGGGCTGAAGATGCAGTGAGGGGGCCTGCCCTGGCGGCCTTCGGCGGTTTTCTGGGGGCCATCGTGCGGACCGCGACGAAACGCCGTCGGGCGGTCTCCGCCTGATGAGGCCTTTCTATCTGGCAGGGGAGTTCGGGCCGCTCTTTGCGGTATACGTTCCGCCGGCCACGGGTGCAGAGCCGCGCGCGATCGTCGTCCATTGCCCTGCTTTCGCCGAGGAGATGAACAAGAGTCGGCGCATGGTCGCACTCCAGGCCCGGGCTCTTGCGAGAGACGGTTTCGGGACCCTGGTGTTCGACCTCTTCGGCACGGGCGACAGCGCCGGGGATTTCGGCGACGCCACCTGGGACGCGTGGCTGACGGACGTTCGCGGGGCTCGTGGCTGGGCAGAGTCACACTGCGATCGGGTGACCCTTTGGGGCTTGCGGGGCGGGGCGCTGCTGGCGGGGGCCGCCGCGCGCGAGGCGGGGGCGGTCTTGGAACGACTCCTGCTCTGGCAGCCGGTCCCGAAGGGGGAGGTCTGGCTCACTCAGTTCCTTCGGCTCCGGACGGCAGGTGCCCTGTTCCGGGGCGGGGAAAAGGAGACCGTCAAGGACCTGCAGACCCGTCTCCTTGCCGGGGAGATCCTGGAGGTGGCGGGCTACCGGATTGCGCCCGGACTCGCCAGGGGACTCCTCGGCTGCTTGCTAGCCGAGGACCTGTTGGCCGCCGGTCGGCCAGTGGCCTGGCTCGAGGTCTCGGGCGCTGAAGTGCGGGAGCTCCCGCCCGGCTCGGCCCGGGTAACCACCGGCCTGGCGGAAGGGGGCGTTCCCATCAGCACCTCCGTCGTGCCAGGCGAGCCGTTCTGGTCTACACAGGAGATCGCGGTGGCGCCGGAGCTGGTTGGTGCTACCGTGGCACTCCTTCGGACACCGCCACGATGAACACGGCCGGCTCACCAGCGCAGGCCCCTGTCCAGGGCCCCTCTGGCGAGCGGCCGGTGCAATTCGCGTGCGGCGCTGATCTCCTCCTGGGCATCCTGCACCCCAGCTCCGAGCCAAGCCCACGCGGTGTCCTGATCGTGGTCGGCGGTCCCCAGTATCGGGTGGGGAGCCACCGCCAGTTCGTCCTTCTCGCCCGTGCGCTGGCGGCGTCCGGTATCCCCGTCTTGCGGTTCGACTACCGCGGCATGGGGGACAGCGAAGGGGCACCTCGCACGTTTGACGCGGTCGGAGACGACCTGCGCGCGGCTATCGATGCCTTTCAGCAGGAGTTACCGCGGCTGCGGGAGGTCGTGATCTGGGGGCTGTGCGATGCGGCTTCGGCGGCGCTGTTCTATGCCCACACGGACGCTCGAGTCTGCGGGCTCGTACTGCTGAACCCGTGGGTCCGCACTGAGGCCGGCGTGGCCCGGGCTTATGTGAAGCACTACTACCTGGCGCGGCTCTTCAACCGGGACCTGTGGCGCAAGGTCCTAACGGGAGCGTTTGACTACCGGGCGTCGCTGCGCTCCCTGTGGGACAATGCGATCGCGGCCCTCCACGTAACCCGCCCCACCCTTGGACAAGGCGGGGGACCAGCACAATCTCGATCCCTTCTTGCGGACGGCGGTGGACCGCTGCCGAAGCGGATGTTGGAGGGGCTCGTGCTCTTCCGCGGGCCGGTCCTGGTCATCCTGAGCGGCCGTGACCTGACGGCCGATGAGTTCCGGGACACGATCCGCGCCTCTCCCCGCTGGCGGCGGCTGATGAAAGAGCCCCGGGTGTCGACCCATGAGCTCGCGGCGGCTGACCACACGTTCTCTTCCGCCATGTGGCGGTCACAGGTTGACGCCTGGACGCTGCAATGGACGATAAGCGCGGAGGCTATTCGCCGCGCGTAAATTTGCCAGAGGCCCCGTAGCCAACTCATGTGGCACTCCATAAGACAGGTCGCTCTGGGGGCATTCTCAGCTGCCGGCCTGACACTGCTGGCTCTCGAAGGCCATGTACTGTATGACCTGCGTGCCTTCGAGTATGAGCCGTTACTTGACCTATTCGGCTGGAACGGGATCGCGTTCATTCTGTTCCTGAACCTCGGGCTGACTGTCGCCCTGTATACGTGCCTCACGCTCTTAACCCAGGGAAAGAACGGCGCCGACCCCGTCGGCATTCTCCGCAAGCTGTTCCTCACCTCATGGGCAATAGCCGCGCTCTGGATGCTTGAG
>CALMKJ010000180.1 GCA_937867305.1 uncultured Ectothiorhodospiraceae bacterium
GTGCTGGTGACCCGCACGAGCGCGGTCGTCCGCCGCCACGGGCTCGCGCTCGACGAGGCCTGAGAGCGCATGCCTGCCGCCGAGCCGACGCCCGAGCTCCGCCCCTGGGATTCCCTGGCGAAGGACGAGCAGACGCGCCTGCGAATCGACTACGGCCACTACCTCGACTCCCTGCCGCCAACCTGTTCCCTCGAGGAGAAGAACGCCCGCTTCGCGGCATGGCTCGCCGAGCGCGGCGTGCTCTACGTGGGGCGGGGCTGACGGGGTGGCCACGCAGACCTCCTATCCCGAGCGCGAGCCGCTGCGGGCGCGGGTGCAGCGGGTGGGGCAGATCATCGGACGGGTGGTCCGGGAACAGGCGGGGCCCCGGGTCTACGACACCGTCGAGGCGCTGCGCCGGGGGTTCCTCGAGGCCCGCCAGGGCGGGGACGGCGAGCGCCGGCGGGCGCTGGGCGAGCTCATCGGCAGTCTGGACCCCGAGACCCTGACCCAGGTCATCCGCGCCTTTTACCTCTACTTCGGCGTCATCAACGTGCTCGAGGAGGGGGAGCGGTACGAGACCCACCGGGACGGGGCCTGGCCCGGGTCCTTCGAGGAGACAGTGGCGGAACTGGCGGCCCGGGGGGTCGGCCGGGAGGGGATGCAGTCCCTGCTCGACCGCCTGAGCTACATGCCCGTGTTCACCGCGCACCCGACAGAGTCCCGGCGCCGCACGGTGCAGGAGGCGCTGCGCCGGGTCGCCGACACCCTCGGCGAGCGCCATGCCCCCGGCCGCACCGAGGCCGAGCAGCGGCGTGCCGATACGGTCCTGGAGCACCAGATCCGGCTCCTGTGGCTCACCGACGAGGTCCGGGGCAGCACCCTGCGGGTGCAGGACGAGATCGACAGCGGCCTCGCCCACTTCCCCAACAGCCTGTTCGAGGCGGTGCCCCAGTTCTACCGGGCGGCCGAGGAGGCCCTCGCCCGGCACTACCCGGACTCGGGGCTGGTCGTGCCCTCGTTCCTGCACTTCGGGTCGTGGATCGGCGGGGACCGCGACGGCAACCCCCACGTGACCCCGGAGACCACCGCCCTCGCCGTGCGCATGCAGGAGCGCGTGGCGTTGACGCTGCACATCCAGCAGGTCGACCGGCTCGAGCGGGAGTTGGCCCACGCCCGACGCTTCTGCCGCGGGCTCGAGCCCTTGCTGGCGAGCATCGCGCGCGACCGCGTGGACTTCCCGGAGCTGGCCGAGGAGTTCGCGCACCACCGGGCCGCCGAGCCCTTCCGCCACAAGCTCCTCTACGTGCGCACCCGGCTCGAGCGCCGGCTCTCGGGCGTGCGCGCGGCCCTGCGGGGCGACCCGCGACCGACCCTGCCGGGGGCCTACCGGCGGACCGGGGACTTCGTCGCGGATCTGCGCCTCGTCCGCCAGGCCCTGCACGCCACGGGCGACCACGTCTCCGCCGACGGGCCCATCGCCGACCTCGTGCGCCAGGCCGAGACCTTCGGCTTCCACCTGGCCACGCTCGACATCCGCGAGGAGGCCGCCGCGCACACCCGCGCGATCGACGAGATCCTGGCCGCGGCGGGCGAACCGGGCTACGGCGGGCTGGACGAGGCGGCGCGGGTCGCCCGCCTGGTCCAGGCCCTGGAGGACGGCCTGCCCGAGGTCCCGGACGAGCGGCTCGCCGAGGCGACCCGCAGCACCGCGCGGGTCTTCGAGGTGATGGGGCGGGTGCGGGCCGAGGCCGGCCCGGAGGCCCTGGGGCACTACGTCGTCTCCATGGCCCGCCGGGCGAGCGAGGTCCTCGAGGTCCTGGCGCTCGCTCGCCGCGCGGGGCTGTTGGGCCGGGAGAACGGACGCTGGTTCTGTCACGTCTCGGTGAGCCCCCTCTTCGAGACCATCGCCGACCTCGAGGGCTGCGACCGGGTGATGGCGACGCTGCTGCGCACGCCGGTGTACCGGACCCTGGTGGCGGCCGCCGGCGGCCGCCAGGAGGTCATGCTCGGCTACTCGGACTCCACCAAGGACGGGGGGATGCTGGCCGCGTCGTGGCGGCTCTACGACGCCCAGCAGCGCCTCACCGCGCTCTCCGCCGCCCAGGGCGTGCCGATCCGCTTCTTCCACGGCCGTGGCGGAACGGTCGGGCGCGGCGGCGGCCCGTCCCACAAGGCGATCCTGGGCCAGCCCCCGGGGACGGTGGGCGGAGAGCTCCGGGTCACCGAGCAGGGCGAGATGCTCGCCTCGAAGTACGGAGCGCCCCAGAGCGCGCTCTACGAGCTGACCATCAGCGCCTCGGCCCTCCTGCGCCGCAGCGACGACCTGCTGCACCCCCCGGCGCGCGAGCGCCGCGAGTGGCTGGGAGCGATGGACGCCGTGGCCCGCGCCGCCGAGCGCGCCTACCGTCGCCTGGTCGACGAGACGCCGGGCTTCTTCGAGTTCTTCTACCAGGGCACGCCGGTGGAGGAGCTTGCGCACCTGCAGATCGGCTCGCGCCCCTCCCACCGGCGCGAGGGTGAGCGGGGCAAGGCCTCCATCCGGGCGATCCCCTGGGTCTTCGGCTGGGCCCAGGCGCGCTTCCACCTGCCGGGCTGGTACGGGGTCGGGACCGGCCTCGCCGACTGGCACGAGGGGGGGGCGAGACGCCTGGTGCAGCTGCAGCGGATGTACGTGGAGTGGGCGTACTTCCGGAACGTGATCGACAATGTACAGATGATCCTCTCGAAGACGGACATGGACATCGCGGGCGAGTACGCCGCCCTCTGCGACCCGGCGCTCGACCTCTCCCGCATCCTCCCGGCCATCCGAGAGGAGTACGATCGGACCCTGTACGAGGTGCGGGCCGTGACCCGCACCCACTATCTGCTGGAGAACGATCCGCCGCTCGCCCAGGCCATCGCGCTGCGCAACCCCTATCTGGAGCCGCTGAACCACATCCAGATCGGGCTGCTGCGCCGGCGCCGGACCCGGGCCGGGGGCGAGCCGGACCCGTGGCTCGATCCGCTCCTGCGCAGCGTCAACGCGCTCGCATCGGGGCTACGGAACACGGGCTGACGCCCGGTCCGCCGGTGGGCCGGAAGTGAGCTCGGCGCGAGGAGGGTTGGCCGGCCGCCTCGCTGCAGGGAGGATCGGCGCGCGACACGACGCCCACCCGTGTCGCCGTCGGCCGGCGTGTCACGCGCCAGGGTGGGAAGACCGTCAAAAGTTCGCGAGCGAAGGAGGATGCCATGTCCCGTCAGTCGAACCCCACCGCTGCCCGGCGCCGTTTCGCCGGGCTCGTGCCCACCCTGGGAGCCGCCGCGCTCCTGACAGCGCTCCCGGCCCTGGCCCAGGACGCACCCAGCGCCCCTGCGGTCCCCGCGGCCCCTGCGGTTCCTGCGGCCGAGGCGGTGACCGAGCGCCTGCAGAAGGAGCTCGAGGCCCTCAAACGGCAGTTCGGGGCCATGAAGGACGAGGCAGCCGCGATCGCGGCGAAGCTCACCGGCGAGAAGGACACGCTCGCGAAGGACCTGACGGCGGTCAAGAAGGCCCTGGGCCAGGCCGAGGCCGACCGGGACGCGAAGGCAGCCGCCGCCGCCAAGCTCGAGCAGGAGGCCCGGGACGCGCAGGCGAAGGTGGCCGCCGAGCGGGCCGCGGTCGAGAAGGCCACCGAGGCCCAGAAGGCCGCAGAGGCGCAGGCGGCCGAGGCCCGGAAGGCCGCGGAGGC
>CALMKJ010000181.1 GCA_937867305.1 uncultured Ectothiorhodospiraceae bacterium
CCCGGAGTGGCCCCGGGAGGCGTCCCGCGTCACCGGGCGTCGGTCACCGCCCGGTAGGCCGCGAGGGCCTCCGCGCGGCTCTCCTGGAGGTCCACGAGGGGCAGAGGGTAGTCCTCGCCCAGGCGCACGCCCGCCCCGGTCCGCACCGCGGGCGGGGCCTCCCAGGGGTGGTGCAGCCAGCGGTCCGGAAGCCGCGCGAGCTCGGGCAGCCAGCGCCGGACGTAGGCCCCCGAGGGGTCGAAGCGCTCGCCCTGGAGCACGGGGTTGAAGACCCGGAAGTAGGGCGCCGCGTCGGCCCCGCTCCCCGAGGCCCACTGCCAGCCGAGGGTGTTGTTGGCGAGGTCGGCGTCGACCAGCGTGTCCCAGAACCAGCGCGCCCCCTCGAGCCAGGGGATGCGCAGGTTCTTCGCGAGGAACGAGGCGACCACCATGCGCACGCGGTTGTGCATCCAGCCGGTGGCCCAGAGCTCGCGCATCCCCGCGTCGACCAGCGGGACCCCGGTGTGTCCCCGCTGCCAGGCCGCGAGGAGGCGGTCGTAGCCGCGCCGCCAGGGAAACGCCTCGAAGCGGCGGTCGAGCGGGGCGTCGGCGGTGTGGGGAAAGTGGTAGAGGACGTGGTGCGCGAACTCCCGCCAGCCGAGCTGGCGCAGGAAGGCTTCGGCGCCGGTCTCGCTGCCGGACCAGGGGCCGGGGGTCCCCCCGGCGCTGGGCCCGGATGGGGCAGGGGGCGGCCCGCCCCCCGTCCGCAGGGCCCAGGCGACCTGGCGGGGGCTCAACTCGCCGAAGTGCAGGTGCGGCGAGAGGCGCGAGGTGGCCGGCTCGGGAGGGTAGTCACGCCTCTCCTTGTAGCGGGCGACGGGGCCTTCCAGGAAGGCCTCCAGGCGGGCGAGGGCGCCGCCCTCGCCGGGCTGCCAGCTGGCGGCGAGTCCCGCGTCCCAGGGCTCGCGCGGCAGCAGTTCGAGGGCCGGGACCCCGTCCGAGACGACGGTCCCGGGGACCGGCGGCAGGGCCTGCGGCGCCGGCAGGGGCGGCTCCGGGCGCAGCACCTTCTGGGCGGCGCGCCAGAAGGGGGTGAACACCCGGTACGGGTTGCCGGCCGCCGTGCGCAGCGTGCCGGGCTCCACCAGCAGGGACCCCTGCGTGCTCTCCGAGGAGACACCCGCGGTGGCGAGCGCGCCCTCGACGGCGCGCTCGGTCGCGACCTGAGCGGGCTCGTAGCGCCGGTTCCAGTAGACGGCCTGCGCGCCGGTCTCCCGTGCGAGCTCCGCCAGGCCCCGGGCGACCGGCCCCCGGCGCACGATCAGGCGCGACCCGAGCCCCTCAATCGCCGCGTCCAGCGCCGTCAGGCTGTGGTGCAACCACCAGCGGCTCGCCGCCCCGGGCGCCCAGGGGACGCCCTCCGCGGGGGCGTCGAAGAACACGGGGAGCACGCGGTCGTGCGCGGCCAGCGCCTTCGCGAGGGCGGGGTTGTCCGCCAGGCGCAGGTCGCCGTGCAGCCAGAGGATTGCGGTGGACATGGCCAGTCAGTCCGCGGTGCGGGGGCCTCACCGTTCAGGCGCCGCCGGCGTGGCCGGGTGGTGGTGTCTGCGTATACTGGGGCCGGCCCCCCGCGAGTCGCAACCCGTCCGTGCCCCTGACCGGCTGGTCCCGTGCCCCCGCCCCCGGCGTCCCCTACTGGCGCCTCTCCGGCTTCTACCTCGTCTACTTCGCGAGCCTGGGCGCCCTCGTTCCCTACTGGGGACTGTACCTGGCGTCGCTCGGCTACGGCCCCGGGGCGATCGGCGAGCTGACGGCCATCCTCACCGCGACCAAGGTGGTCGCGCCGAACGTGTGGGGCTGGATCGCCGAGCGCCGCGGCGCGCCCATGGCGGTCGTGCGGCTCGCCTCGGCGCTGGCCGCGCTCAGCTTCGCCGGCGTCTACCTCGGCTCCGGCTACCGCTGGCTCGCCCTCGTGCTGACGGTGTTCAGCTTCTTCTGGAACGCGGTTCTCCCGCAGCTCGAGGCGACGACCTTCAGCCACCTGCGGGAGGGTGTCTACCGCTACACGCACATCCGGGTCTGGGGATCGGTCGGCTTCGTCCTGTCCGTGGCCGGCCTGGGCGGGGTGCTGGACCGCCACGGCGCGGGCATCCTGCCCGCTGTCGTGCTCGCCCTGATGGGCGGGATCTGGGTCAGTACCCTGCTGGTCCCCGAGCGCACCCTGGGGCACCTCGCGCTCGGCCACGAGCCCATCGGCCGGGTGCTGCGCCGCCGCCCCGTCATCGCGCTGCTGACCGCCTGCTTCCTGGCCCAGGCGAGCCACGGCCCTTATTACGCGTTCTACTCGATCTATCTCGAGGGGCACGGCTACAGCCACGCCGGCATCGGCGAGCTCTGGGCGCTCGGCGTGACCGTGGAGGTGTTGCTCTTCGTCTTCATGCACCGGCTGCTCGCGCGCTTCCGCCTGCGTCCCCTGTTCCTGGCCGCGCTCGGGCTCACCGCGCTGCGCTGGCTGCTCATCGGGCTCTGGCCGGAGCGGGTGGGGGTC
>CALMKJ010000182.1 GCA_937867305.1 uncultured Ectothiorhodospiraceae bacterium
AACGTCGTGAGACAGTTCGGTCCCTATCTGCCGTGGGCGTTGGAGATTTGAGAGGAGCTGCTCCTAGTACGAGAGGACCGGAGTGGACGTACCTCTGGTGTTCCGGTTGTCACGCCAGTGGCACAGCCGGGTAGCTATGTACGGAAGGGATAACCGCTGAAAGCATCTAAGCGGGAAGCCCCCCTCAAGATGAGATCTCCCTGGACCCTCGAGGTCCCTGAAGGGTCGTCGAAGACT
This sequence comes from uncultured Ectothiorhodospiraceae bacterium, assembly GCA_937867305.1. Lineage (GTDB taxonomy): Bacteria > Pseudomonadota > Gammaproteobacteria > JAABTG01 > JAABTG01 > JAGNLM01. The sequence goes on from CALMKJ010000182.1 coordinate 238, forward strand.
ACGACGTTGATAGGCCGGGTGTGGAAGCGCAGTAATGCGTGAAGCTTACCGGTACTAATTGCCCGTGAGGCTTGACCATATAACACCCAACCAGTTTGGTCCCTGAACAGGGCGCTGGTGGATGTTTCTGCGAAGCGAAGCGGCACATACCGCCTGATTTTCCAGCCCTCCGATCCAAGCCGGTGCGCTCGACGCTTACGCGCGGTGAGTTGCAGCGGCAATACCGGTTTGCCTGGCGGCCTTAGCGAGTGGGAACCACCCGATCCCATCCCGAACTCGGAAGTGAAACTGCTCTGCGCCGATGATAGTGTGGGGTCTCCCCATGTGAAAGTAGGTCACCGCCAGGCTCCTAACGTGAAAACCCCGAGACGTTTCGACGTCCCGGGGTTTTTTTTCGGTTCCTGAATCTGTCGGGGAGCTTCCCCGGCGAGGGCGCCGGGGAAGCGGTGTCGTGCCTGCTGGGTGGCGCGGTGTCGTGCTTACTGGTTGGCCCGGTTCGCGACCAGGTTGTCCACCACCGACGGGTCGGCGAGCGTGCTCGTGTCGCCCAGGTTGTCCAACTCGTTCGCGGCGATCTTCCGCAGGATGCGGCGCATGATCTTTCCGGAGCGGGTCTTGGGCAGGCTCGGGGCCCACTGGATGACGTCCGGCGTCGCGATGGCGCCGATCTCGCTGCGCACCAGCGCCACCAGCTCGCGGCGCAGCTCCTCGCTCGGCTCGATCCCCTCCATCAGCGTGACGTAGGCGTAGATGCCCTGGCCCTTGATGTCGTGGGGGTAGCCGACGACCGCAGCCTCCGCGACCGAGTCGTGCAGCACCAGCGCGCTCTCCACCTCCGCGGTGCCGAGGCGGTGGCCGGAGACGTTGATGACGTCGTCGACGCGTCCGGTGATCCAGTAGTACCCGTCCTTGTCCCGGCGCGCGCCGTCCCCGGTGAAGTACATCCCGGGGTAGTTGCGGAAGTAGGTGTCGATGAAGCGCTGGTGGTCACCGAACACGGTCCGCATCTGGCCGGGCCAGGGGAAGGTGATCACGAGGTTGCCGGCGGCCTCTCCCTCGAGCAGGCGGCCGTCGTTGTCGACGAGGGCAGGCTTCACCCCGAAGAACGGGCGGGTCGCGGAGCCGGGTTTCAGGCGGGTCGCGCCGGGGAGGGGCGTGATCAGGATCCCGCCGGTCTCGGTCTGCCACCACGTGTCCACCACGGGGCAGCGGTGGTCGCCCACGACCCGGTGGTACCACTCCCACGCCTCGGGATTGATGGGCTCCCCGACCGACCCCAGCAGACGCAGGGTCGCGCGGCTGGTGGCTTGCACCGGCTCGTCGCCGAGGCGCATGAGCGCCCGGATTGCGGTCGGGGCCGTGTAGAAGGTGTTGACCTTGTGCTTGTCGACCACCTGCCAGAAGCGCGAGCCGTCCGGGTAGTTCGGCACGCCCTCGAACATGAGGGTGACGGCGCCGTTCGCGAGCGGCCCGTAGACGATGTAGGTGTGGCCGGTGACCCAGCCCACGTCCGCCGTGCACCAGTAGATGTCGCCGTCGTGATAGTCGAAGACGTAGCGGTGCGTCATCGCGGCGAAGACCATGTAGCCGCCGGTGGTGTGGAGCACCCCCTTCGGTTTGCCCGTGGAGCCCGAGGTGTAGAGGATGAAGAGCGGGTCCTCGGCGTCCATCTCCTCGACCGGGCAGTCGGCCGAGACGTGCTCCATCATCTCGTGGTACCAGACGTCGCGGCCCTCGCGCCAGGCCACGTCGCCCCCGGTGTGGCGCACGACGACGGCGGTGTGCACGTGAGGGCAGGACAGCAGCGCCTTGTCGGCGTTGGCCTTCAGCGGCACCCGGCGCCCGCCGCGCATGCCCTCGTCGGCCGTGATGAGGACCTTGCAGTCGGAGTCGAGGATGCGGTCCTTCAGCGCCTCCGGGGAGAACCCGCCGAAGACCACCGAGTGGACGGCGCCGATGCGCGCGCAGGCGAGCATGGCGACGGCAGCCTCCGGGATCATGGGGAGGTAGATGCTGACGCGGTCGCCCTTCTTCACCCCCCGCGCCTTCAGCACGTTCGCGAGCTTGGAGACCTGCTGGTGCAGTTCCCGGTAGGTGATCTTGCGGTCGCGGGCCGGGTCGTCCGCCTCCCAGATGATTGCCACCTGGTCGCCCCTCTCCTTGAGGTGGCGGTCGAGGCAGTTGAAGCTCGCGTTGAGCTTCCCGCCCTCGAACCAGCGGATGTGGCCCCGGTGGTAGTCCCAGTCGAGGACGCGGTCCCAGCGCCGGCCCCAGGTGATGAATTTCTCCGCCTGCTCGGCCCAGAAGCCCTCCGGGTCTTCGACGGAGCGCGCGTACATCGCCTGGTACTGCGTGTCGTCGAGGTAGGCGCGAGCGGCGATGTTAGCGGGGACTTCGTAGATCTTGTCTTCCGACATGGAGGCTTTCTCCTACTGGGTTACCGTGACAGGCTTCGCGGGCCTGCGGGGCTCAGCTCGGGACCCGAACCGCGAGAACGTCGCAGCGGGCGCCGTGCAGCACGCCGTTGGCCGTCGAGCCGAGCAAGAGGCCGAGGCCGTGCACGCCGTGGCTGCCGAGGACGATCAGGTCGACCCCGAGCGCCGCGGCGGTGCCGAGGATGACCGTCTTGGGGCTCCCGACCTCGACCCGACGCTCGGCCTCGGGCACGCCGAGCCGACGCGCGAGGTCCGCGATGGCGTGGCGCGCCGAATCCAGCAGCTGGGCCTCGATGTCGAGGGGCAGGGTCGTGACGCCCTCGTAGATGGGCTCCTGGTACACTGGCGCGACGACGTGGAGCAGGGTGATGCGGGCGCCCCATTCCTGGGCCAGCGCGACGGCCCGCGTGCCGACGTGATCGGCTTCCTTCGAGAAGTCCACCGCGAGCAGGACGTGCTGGTAGGTTCCCATGGCTGACCTCGCTCAAAGACTCCATCCGGGCCATCGGACAGCCCGATCCAGCATAAGTATAGGGTCGATGCTCCCGCGAATACCTCTGCCATGAGGGGTACTCTGCCCCGTCCGCTCCGCTATCGGGCCCTCTGGATGACGGTTGGCTGGCTGCTCGTCGCCCTGGTGGTCTGGGGGAGCCTCACGCCCTCGCCGCCGGAGGCGCTCCCCGCCGGGAGCGACAAGCTCGAGCACGTGGGGAGCTACCTGGTGCTGGCCCTCTGGTTCGGGGGGCTCTACTCGGGACTGGCCCGCAACGGCTATGCCCTGGCCTTCGTGGCCATGGGCGTGGGGCTCGAGTTTCTCCAGCAGGCCGGCGGGGTGCGCCATCTCGAGGTGCAGGACATGCTCGCCAACGCCTTCGGCGCGGGCCTGGGCTGGCTGCTCTCGCGACTGCCCGGCGCCAGCATCCCGGCCCGCCTGGAGGCGCTGCTCGCCGGCCTGGGCCTTCGCTGACGCAGCCTCAGTGCAGGGAGGTGGGCAGGTCCGAGGCCCGCGCGATGCCGGTCTGCTCCAGCATCGCCGCGGGTGCCCGCCGGGGTTCCTGGGGGGCTCCCGCGTGCTCGCTGAACAGGAGCCGGACATCCCCAATCTCGACCGAGTCGCCGCCCGTGAGGCCGGCGCTCTTCACCTGCCGCTCGTTCACGAAGACCCCGTTCAGCGAGTCCAGGTCGACGAGCGTCAGCGAGCCGTCGTTGCCGACCTGGATCTCGGCGTGGTGGCGGGACACCGACGCGTCCCCCAGCACCAGGTCGTTGTCGCGTTGCCGCCCGATGCGGACCCTGGGCCCCACCACGGGGAACCCCTCGCGCTCGGGCTGATCGCGGAAGTGCAGGTAGCCGACGGGCGCCTCGCTCCCGGTGCGGCGCTGGGCGCGGCCGGGCGAGCGCCGGCGCAGGGCCCAGGCGAGGATCATCACCGCGGCGGCCAGGGCGCCGAGCGCCAGACGGTAGTCGAACACGACGCGAGGGGCCGGCGCCGGGGCTGGGGTGGGGCGGCGGGTGGGCTCGATCGGCGCCGGCGGGGCGGGGCGAAGGGGGGGCTCGCCCGGAGCCTCGGCCGACGTCTGGGCCGGAGCCTCGGACGGGGACCGTGACGGGGGAGTTGAGGAGCCGGCCGCGGACGCGGACGCGGGGGTTCCCGCGGGTGCCGCGTGGGCTCCCGCCGGCGCCCCGTGGGCGGGGAGCTCCACCTGGGCGTAGCCTTCGGCGACGCCCCGGGAGGTCTGCACGGTGAGCTGAACCCGGGTGGGTCCGCTGACCCCGGCGGCGAGCGCCGGGGCGAGACCCGCGCGCAGGGTGCCGCCGCTGTCCAGCGACCGGAACAGGGTGGTCACGGCCTCGCGGGGTACGCGCCCCGAGGCGTCCGCGGGAAGGAAGGTCCCGCCGGTGTCCTCGCTCAGGCGGCGCAGGGTCTGCAGGGCGACGGCCTGGACGGGGGAGCGCGGGTAGCCGAAGCCCACGATGGTGATGCCCCGCGCCTTCGCCGCCGCGACCACGTCCTGGTGGAAGTAGGCCCGGTCCTCGGCGAGTCCGTCGGAAAACAGGAACAGCGCGCGGCGGTCGGCCGGTGTCGCGGCCAGGACGCTCAGGGCCTCGAGGGCGACCCGAAAGAGCTCGGTGGGACGCTCGGTCGGCGCGATGCGGGTCGCCGCGTCGCGAACGACGGTGCGCGACTCCCCGATCGGCACGGTTGCCGTGAGCTCGCCGTCGAAGCTGGCGAGCCCGAACCGCAGGTGCGCGGGGGCGGCCTCGAGCACGGTGGTGAGGTCCTGGA
>CALMKJ010000183.1 GCA_937867305.1 uncultured Ectothiorhodospiraceae bacterium
CACCATCGCGGCCCGCACCCCGTGCTCGCCGCACTGGTAGATGATCTCGGGCACCGCGGCGGCCGGAGTGGCAATCACGGCGAGGTCCACGGGCACGCCCACGTCCCGGATCGTCGGGTAGCAGACGTGACCCTGCACCTCCGAGTGCTTCGGGTTGACCGCGAAGATCTGGTCCTTGAACCCACCGGCGATCAGGTTCTGGAACATCAAGCTGCCGACGTTGTCGGCGCGCTCGCTCGCCCCGAAGACCGCAATGGTGTGCGGGTTGAACAGCCGGTCGAGATAATGGGGCCCCATCGGTTATCCTCGTGCGCGGAGATCGCCCGTCAAGCGTAGTCGATAACTGTACTCGCAACCCGAGGAGCGGTCATGACCATCGCGTACATCTCGCACCCCGACTGCCTCCTCCACGACATGGGGCCCGAGCACCCGGAGTGCCCGGCCCGCCTGCACGCGATCCAGGACCACCTGGTGGCCCGGGGGATCGAGCTGGTGTTGCGGCACTACGACGCCCCCCTCGCCACCGAGGAGCAGCTCTGCCGGGTGCACGATCGCGCCTACCTGGAGCGGCTGAGCGCCGAGTCGCCCACCGAAGGCCTGCACTGGATCGACGGGGAGACCGGCATGTGCCCCGGCACCCTGCGCGCGGCGTACCGCGCGGCCGGTGCGGCGGTCCACGGCGTCGACCTGGTGATGCGGGGGGAGGCCACCTCCGCCTTCTGCGCCGTCCGCCCCCCGGGGCACCACGCCGGGCGGTCCCGGGCGGGGGGCTTCTGTTTCTTCAACAACGTCGCGGTGGGCGCGGCGCACGCTCTCGCGGAGCACGGGCTCGAGCGGGTCGCCATCTGCGATTTCGACGCCCACCACGGGGACGGCATCGAGGAGATCTTTCGCGACGACCCGCGGGTGCTCTACTGCTCCTCTTTCGAGCACCCGGCGTATCCCTACGCGGGGGCGGACACGGGGGGCGAGCACCTCGTCAACGTGCCGCTCAAGGCCGGTACCGACGGGCGCGCCTTTCGCCGCGCCGTGGCCGACGCCTGGTTCGACCGGATGGCCGCCTTCGCCCCTCAGATGGTCCTGGTGTCGGCCGGATTCGACGGGCACGCCGAGGACGACATGACGCGGCTGGTGCTGGGCGACGACGACTTCCGCTGGGTGAGCTGCGAGATCAAGCGGGTGGCCGACGCCAGCGCCGGGGGGCGCGTCGTCTCGGTGCTGGAGGGCGGCTATTCCCTGTCGGCCCTCGGGCGGGGTGTCGCCGCGCACATCGACGCCCTGCTCGGGAACAAGCACGGGGCGCACCCGTGACCCGCGACGGGCGGCACGCTTGCGTGGCCGGCCGAGCGGTGGCACGCTCGATCGGGCCGGAGTCCGGCGGTGCGGAGACGGGGCTTCCAAGATGGCCGACCTGACGGATCCCTTCGGCCGACGGATCGAGTACCTGCGGGTCTCGGTCACCGACCGCTGTGACCTGCGCTGCACGTACTGCATGCCGAAGGGCTTCGACGGCTTCGAAGAGCCCGAGGACTGGCTCACCTTCGAGGAGCTCGAGCGTGTCGTCGCCGCCTTCACGCGGGTCGGCGTGCGCCGGGTGCGCCTGACCGGCGGCGAGCCGCTCGTGCGCAAGGACTTGCCCGAGCTGGTCGCCCGCCTGGGGGCGCTGCCGGGCATCGAGGACCTCTCCCTGTCCACCAACGCCGTGCGGCTCGCGCGCATGGCGGAGCCGCTGAAGCGCGCGGGCATCCACCGGGTCAACGTCAGTCTCGACTCGCTCGACCCCGGGCGCTTCGCCGGGGTCACCGGGGGCGGCCGGCTCGAGAAGGTCCTGGCGGGCCTGGAGGCGGCCCGCAGGGTGGGGCTCGAGCCGGTGAAGCTGAACATGGTGGTGATGCGCGGGGTCAACGAGGACGAAGTCCCGGCGATGGTGGAGTTCTGTCTGGAGCACGGCTACACGCTCCGGCTCATCGAGACCATGCCGGTCGGCGCGACCGGTCAGGCCGCGACCAGCCACTACGTCGACCTGCAGGAGGTCCGGGCGCGTCTCGCCGAGCGCTACGAGCTCGTCCCCGCCGTGATGTCGGGCGGGGGACCGGCGCGCTACGTGCAGGTCGCCGGCACGGACCTGAAGATCGGCTTCATCACGCCGCTCTCCCAGCACTTCTGCGAGACCTGCAACCGCGTGCGCCTCTCGGTGGACGGCGGGTTGTTCCTGTGCCTCGGTCAGAACGACGCCATCGAGCTCCGCCCGCTGCTGCGCGCGGGGGCGAGTGACGGGGACCTGGACGAAGCCCTGCGGGGGGCCATCGCGCTGAAGCCCGAGCGTCACGAGTTCCGGGAGCACCCCTGCCAGGTGGTCCGGTTCATGTCGGCGACGGGCGGATGAGCTCGTCGGCCCGCAGAAGCCGCCCCGCGCCCTGACCCAGCGGTCGCCGCGCGCCGTGTTCCCCGTCGTCCCGTTCCCGGTCAGCGCCGGCTCCCGTTACCCCCCGGGCGCGACCTGCGACGCGGGCGGCGCGAACTTCTCCCTCTTCAGCCGGTACGCCACGGACGTGGAGCTCCTGCTCTACGAGCGTGCCGACAGCCCCGAGCCGTTCCAGGTCATCGTGCTCGACCCCGAGGTCAACCGCACGTTCTTCTTCTGGCACGTCTACGTGGAAGGCCTGCGGCCGGGCGTGCACTACACCTGGCGGGTGGACGGTCCGGACGACACGGTCGCGACCGGTTTCCGCTTCGACCGGGGCAAGGAGCTCCTGGACCCCTGGGCCCGCGGGGTCACCTCGCGGGTGTGGGACCGGGCCCGGGCGTCGGAGCCCGGGCCGGCCGGGCACACCTCGCTGCGCGCCGTGCTGGTGGACGACCCCTACGACTGGGAGGGGGACGCCCCCCTCGTGCGGCCCCTCGAGCAGACCGTCATCTACGAGCTGCACGTCGGCGGCTTCACCCGGCACCCCTCGGCGGGCACGGCGCACCCGGGGACCTTCGCCGGGGTCATCGAGAAGATCCCCTACCTGCGCTCGCTCGGCGTCACCGACGTGGAGCTGCTGCCGGTGATGGCCTTCGACGAGCAGGACGTGCCGCCCGGCGCCGCCCAGCGAGGCCTGGTGAACTACTGGGGCTACAGCCCCCACAGCTTCTACAGCCCGCACCCCGGTTACTGCGTGACCCCGGAGGAGGGGACCCACCGGCGGGAGTTCCGGGACCTGGTGAAGGCCCTGCACCGGGCCGGCATCGGGGTGATCGTCGACGTGGTGTTCAACCACACCGCAGAAGGCGGCGCCGACGGGCCCACGATCAATTTCAAGGGGCTCGCCAACGAGACGGTCTATCACCTGGACCCCACGGACCGCAGCCGATATCGGGACTACACGGCCTGCGGGAACACGGTCAACTGCAACAACCCCGTGGTCACGCGCTTCCTGGTGGAGTGCCTGGAGTACTGGGTGCGGGAGATGCACGTGGACGGCTTCCGCTTCGACCTGGCGAGCGTGCTGGTGCGGGGCGAGAACGGCGAGCCGCTCTGGTACGCCCCGATGCCGTGGCACATCGAGTTCTCCCACGTCCTCGCCCACACCCAGCTCATCGCCGAGGCCTGGGACGCGGGCGGTCTGTACCAGGTGGGAGGGTTCCCCGGGTACCGCTGGGCGGAGTGGAACGGGCGCTACCGGGACGTGATCCGCCGCTTCGTGGGCGGGGAGACGGGACTCGTGGGCGAGGTGGCGACGCGCATCGCGGGCTCGAGCGACCTCTACGCACCGAGCGGGCGGCTGCCCATGAACAGCGTCAACTTCGTCACCGCCCACGACGGGTTCACCCTGTGGGACCTGGTGAGCTACGAGGCCAAGCACAACGAGGCGAACGGCGAGGGCAACCACGACGGGGTCGAGGAGAACCTCAGCTGGAACGGCGGGGTCGAGGGCGAGACCGACGACCCGGCGGTGAACGCCCTGCGCCGGCAGCAGGCGAAGAACTTCATGGCCATCCTGCTCCTCAGCCAGGGTGTGCCGATGCTGCTCGCGGGCGACGAGGTCCTGCGGACCCAGGGCGGCAACAACAACGGCTACTGCCAGGACAACGAGACCTCGTGGCTCGACTGGGGCTTCCTCGAGCGCAACGCCCCCATGCTGCGCTTCGTGCGCGAGATGGTGGCCCTGCGCCGCCGGCACCCGAGCCTGATGCGCCGGCGTTTCCTGAGCGGCCAGCGCCGCGCGGGGGCCCGCCAGCCGGACATCTGCTGGCACGGGCTGGAGCCCTTCGAGCCGCCGTGGGACGACCCCGAGGCCCAGGTCCTGGCCTTCACCCTCGCGGGCGTGGCCGAGGGCGAAGAGGACCTCTACGTGGTGATGAACCTCTCGGCGGAGCTGCAGGTGGCGGTGCTGCCCGAGCCCCTGTCGGGCGCCTGGCACCTCGCCGTGGACACGGCGCAGCCGAGCCCGGGGGACATCACCGGTCCCGAGTCCCAGACGCCCCTCGCGGGGGGCGGGGCGTACCGGGTGCAGCCCCGCTCCGTGATCGTGCTGGAGTCCCGCCCCGCCGTCGCACCCTAGGGGCTAGGGATCCCGCAGGGCCTCGAGCAGGCGAGCGTAGTCCGCGGGCTGGTTGTAGAGGTGGGCGGAGACCCGGAGCAACCAGCTTGCGGGACCGGGCCAGGGGATCACCGGGGCGACGACCCCGTGGTGGTCCCGGAGGTGGTCCCGCAGGGCGTCGGGGCCGCCCGCCCGGGCGGTCGTCAGCCCCCCGGGCAGCGGGACCGCGGCCATGGAACCCAGCATGGATTCCGGCGCCGGTGGCGCGAGGCCGAGCGCGGCGCAGAGTTGCGCGCGCGCCTCGAGGGCCAGGGAGCGGTTGCGGTCGCGGACGGCCGGCCACCCCCCGCGGAGTTGGGCGCCAACCCAGCGGATGGCCTCGGGGACCGTGAGCCAGGCGCTCGGGTCGAAGGTCCCCGGCCAGTCGAAGGCCCGGTGCAGGGGGGGCAGCGGTCCGGCGGCGGGCCGGCCCTCGCCGACGACCAGGGGGCGCAGGCCGGGCTGGCGGTCGCGGCGCACGTGCAGGAAGGCGGCCCCGCGGGGGGCGCAGAGCCACTTGTGGCAGTTCCCGGTGTACCAGGTGGCACCGAGGCCCGCGACGTCGAGGGCGAGCATGCCGGGGGCGTGGGCCCCGTCCACCAGCGTGTCGATGCCACGCTCGCCGAGCGCAGCGACCAGACGCTCGATGGGAAAGACCAGTGCGGTCGGGCTGGTGACGTGGTCCAGCAGGGCCACCCGGGTGCGCGGGGTGACCCGGTCCAGGACGGCCTCGAGGACTGCCTCGGGCCCCGCCAACGGGAAGGGCACCGGGGCGACGACGACCCGGCACCCCCTGTGCGCCGCGGTGTCCTCCAGCGCCCGCCGGCAGGACCCGTAGGCGTGGTCGGTCGTGAGCAGCTCGTCCCCCGGCCCGAGCCCGAGGGAGCGCAGGACCACGTTGACTCCCGCGGTCGCGTTGGCGACGAAGACCAGGTCCTCGGGCGCGGCGCCGACGAAGGCGGCCAGCTCTGCGCGTGCCCGGTCGAGGGCGGGCCAGAGCGTGTGGCGGAAGAACCCCGTCGGGTCGGTCTCGATGCGCGCGCGCCACCGGGCCTGGGCCGCCAGCACGGGCTCCGGGCAGGCCCCGAAGGATCCGTGGTTCAGGTGGGCGAGCCCGGGGTCGAGACGCCAGGGGGATTCGGTGGGCCGGTCGGCGGGGCGGGAAGGCACGGGGGGAGCGTACCCGAACGCACGGGTGGCGCGGAACGCCCCTGTCGCCGCCTTCGCCCGCCGGGTCCCGGTCCGGGGCCGGGGCGGGAATGGATTTGCCAGCGGGGGCCGCATCGGGGAGGATTGCGCGGAGAGCGGTCCATCGGAGAGGGTCAGGGCTGAAGTGGTGCACCGGGTCCACCTACCGTTGCGGGTCCGCCCAGGCTCCCGGGGGCGGAGCCCCCTGGGGCGCTGGCTCGTCTTCGGCGCGCTCTGCGCAGGCCTCCTGCCCGGGGGCCTCTGGCCCCGCGCCGCGCGCGCCGAGGCGGCGCCGCGCTTCGAGCTGCCGGTGGACTGCGCCGGCACCGCCTGCTTCGTGCAGAACTACTTCGACCACGACCCTGCGGGCGGCTGGCGTGACTACCGCTGCGGGACGCTCAGCTACGACGGCCACACCGGGACCGACATCCGTGTGCCGAGCCTCCTGGAGATGCGGCGGGGGGTGCCTGTGCTCGCCGCCGCGCCCGGCCGGGTGCGGGCGGTGCGCGACGGCATGCCCGACGTGGACGTCCGCGAGGTGGCGCCGGAGACGGTCAAGGGCCGGGGTGCCGGCAATTCGGTGGCCGTGACCCACGCAGGGGGCTGGGAGACCCAGTACAGCCACCTGCTCCGGGGCAGCGTGGCGGTCAAGCCGGGCGAAACCGTGCGCGCGGGGCAGCGCCTGGGCCTCATGGGGCTCTCCGGGAACACCGAGTTCCCGCACCTGGAGTTCTCGGTGCGCCACGAGGGCCGGCCGGTGGACCCGTTCGTCGGCCCGGGCGAGGCCGTGGGGTGCCGGCTGGGCGACGCGCCCCTCTGGGCCCCGGCTGCCCTGGAGGCCCTCGGGTATCGGGAGACGGGCCTGCTCGTGGCCGGCTTCGCCCCGGACAAGCCCGACGCCCGGGCGGCCCAGGAGGGGCGCTACGCCGGGGCGGTGCTGCCCCGGGATTCCGGGGCCCTGGTGTTCTGGGTCGAGGTCTTCGGGGTCCAGCGCGGCGACCGGGAACAGCTTCGGCTGCTCGCGCCCGACGGGTCGGTGCTCGTGGACAAGCGCGGGAGCGTTCCCGGCCACAAGGCCCGCTGGTTCAGCTTCGCCGGCAAGCCCCTGAGGGGCGGCTCCTGGCCCGTCGGCACCTACCGGGGGGAATACCGGCTCACGCGCACCCGCGACGGGCGTGAGGTGAGCGTCCTGGACCTGCGCCGGGAGCTCGAGGTGAGGTGAGCGGGGCGGGGGGTGAGCCCCCCACCCTTCGGTCGACGACCACGCGCGGCCGGGAGCCGCGGGAGGGCCCGATGCACCCCATGCTGATCGATCGCAAGCTGATGGTGACGCTGACGGCCTTCGCGGCCCTCGCCGGGGCGATCTACCTCCTGTTCCGGATCCTCGAGCCGTTCCTGCCGGCCATCGGCTGGGCCTCGGTGCTCGCGATCGTCACCTACCCCGTCTACCTGCGCCTGCGCGGGCTCCTGGGGGGGCGGGACGGGCTCGCCTCGGCGGTGATGACGCTCGCGGTCTTCGCCGTCATCGTGGTGCCGGTCGTCGCGCTCGTGGCGCTGCTGCTGCAGGAGTTGCTGCAGGCCGAGCAGCTCCTGCGCTCGGCCACCGCCGAGGGCAAGCTGGCCAGCATCGACGCGGTGCTGGCCCACCCCACCGTCAAGGATTGGGTGGAGCGCCTGAGCGAGATGGCCGCGGCGGCCGGGATCGACCTGCGCGAGCGCTCGCTCGCCGCGGCGCGCGCGGTGATCGGCCTGCTGCTCGGGGGGCTCACCTCCACCGCGGCCAACCTCTTCGGGTTCCTCTTCCAGCTCTTCCTGGTGCTGGTGGTCCTGTTCTTCGTCTACCGCGACGGCCCGGCCGCCGAGCGGACCTTCTGGTCCGGTGTGCGCGTGGGCGAAGGGACGCGCGAGACCCTGCGGGAGACCGTCGCGGGGATGGTGTCCGCGGTGGCGGTCGGAGTGGTGGTCACCGCCGCCGTCCAGGGCATCCTCGCCGGCGTCGCCTTCTGGTTCACCGGGCTGCCGTCGCCCGTCCTGTTCGGGGCGCTGACCATCGTGAGCGCCTTCATCCCGGTGGTGGGCACCGCCCTCGTCTGGCTGCCGGCGGTGGCCTACCTCTTGTTGACCGGGCACACGACCCAGGGGGTGATCCTGGCCGTGTGGAGCGTCCTGGTGGTCGGTGGCGTCGACAACGTGCTGCGTCCGATGCTGATGACGGGGCGCACCGGGCTGCCGCTGCCGCTCATGATGATGGGCGCCCTCGGGGGACTGATTGCCTTCGGGCTGTTCGGGCTGGTGCTGGGGCCGCTGCTGATCGCGCTCCTGCTGGTGCTCCTGGAACGCTACCGGGCCCAGCTCTCCGCCCCACCCGCGGAGGCCCCGTGAGCGGCGCCCGGCCCGGTCTCGCCCTGCGGGGGCTGGTGGTGGCCGCCGCCCTCTGGGCGGGCGCCCCGGGGGCCCAGGGTCCCGGTCCCGAGCGTCTGCCCACCCCGGACCCCGGCGCAGAGTCCCGCCTGCGCCTCGACCAGGACCGCTACCGCAGTCGGCTGAGCCCCGAGGACCTCGAGAGGGCCAAGTCCCTCCAGGAACGCTACCACCAGGAGTGGCTGGAGAACCGGCCCCAGCTCCGCCCGGACTGGCTCGCCCGGCCGGCGCCGCCGGTTGCCGCGCCGATCCCGCCGGCGGCCCCGCCGGCGCCGACGCTGCCCCAGCGTTTCGAGCAGGAGGCCTGGGACCTGCAGCGCCTGCAACAGCGTCAGCAGACCGACGTGCTGCGCCTGCGCCAGCGGGAGCGCACCATCGGGCTGCCCCCGGGGGCCGGCCTGCGCCAGCGCCAGCAGTTCCAGATGGAGGACGCCCAGCAGCAGTTGAATTTCGACATGCTGCGCCCGACCCGCTGAGGGGCGGGACGGGGCCGGCGCCTCCCCCGCGCCCATCGGACAGGGCCCTCGCCCGCAGTGCTGAACGCCCGCTCTACCCCGCCCGCAGGCTCTCCATCGGAGGGTGGGAGAGGACGCGCCGGGTGCCCAGATAGCCCGCCAGGGCGACCCCGAAGAGGCCCGCGCCCACTCCGGACAGCCACAGGCCGGGACCCGGGACGTAGTCCAGGTCGAAGACGGCCCGGGCCAGGGCGACGCCGGTGACGGCCGCTGCGACCGATGCCAGCAGGCCCGCGAGGGCGCCGAGGGTCGCGAACTCCGCGAGCAGCCCGGCGAGCAGGCGCCGGCGGTCGGCGCCGAGGGTGCGCAGCACCGCGGACTCGAAGCGGCGCTCGTCGAGGGTAGACTGGACGGCCGCCGCGAGCACCGTGACTCCTGCCAGGAGCGCGAAGAGGAAGACGTACTGCACCGCCAGCGCGGCCTGCTCCAGGATGTGGCGCACCCGCGAGAGGATGGCCTCCACGTCGAGCACGGTGACGCTCGGGAAGGCGCGCACCAGCTCCGACAGGACCTCGGGCCGCTCGGGCGGGAGGTGGAAGCTCGTCACGTAGGTGGTTGGGAAGCCGTCCAGCACCCCCGGCGGGGTGACCACGAAGAAGTTCACGCGGAAGGAGTCCCACTGCACCGTGCGCAGGCTGGTGACCGGGGCCTCGACCTCCTGGCCCGCGACCTGGAACCGGAGCCGCGAGCCGAGCGTGACCCCCAGGGTGCCGGCCAGCCCCTCCTCGACCGAGAATTGTGGAAGCGCCGTTTCCCCGGCCTCCCACCAGCTCCCCGCGACGATGCGGTTGTCGCCCTGGGGCCGGCTCGCGCCCGATAGGTTGAACTCGCGCTCCACCAGCCGCTTGGCCCGGGCCCCCTCGTAGTCCTCGGCCGACACGGGCCGCCCGTCGATGGCGGCGAGCCGCCCCCGCACCATGGGGTAGAGGGCCGGCTCGGCGACGCCGTGGCCGGAGAGGAAGGCGCGCACCCCGGCGACCTCGTCCGGCTGGACGTTGATGAGGAAATAGTTGGGGGTGTCCGGGGGCAGGCGGTCCCGCCACCCCTCGATGAGCTCGCCCCGCACGAGGGTCAGGAGCAGGAGGACCATCAGGCCGAGCCCGAACGCCGCGACCTGTACCACGCTCTGACCCGGGCGGCGCGCGATGCGCGCGAGCCCGAAGCGCCAGGAGACACCGACCCGCCCGCGCAGGGGCCGGAGCGCGCTGACCAGGGCGTACGCCGCCGCGACCAGGACCACGACCGTGGCCCCCGCAGCCGCCAGGACGTAGGCGGCGAGCCTGGCGTCGGCCGCCTGCCAGAGCACCAGGGCGCCGAGGGCGAGGAGGGCCGAGCCGTAGACCGCGCGCGCCCGGGCGGGGAGAGGCGCCAGGTCGCGCCGGAGCACGCGCAGGGGAGGCACCTCGCGCAGGCGCAGCAGCGGGGGCAGCGCGAAGCCGGCGAGGGTGACCAGCCCCGTGGCGGCGCCCGCCAGGGCCGGATAGGGGGAGGGCAGCGGCAGCGGACCGGGGTAGGCCTCGGCCAGCAGCGCGGCGAGGCCGGCCTGGGCGAGATAGCCGATGGCGACGCCGGCGGTCGCGGCGATGGCCCCGACCAGCAGGAGCTGGGTGGCGAAGAGCCCTGTCACCCGCGCCTGGGTGGCGCCGAGGCAGCGCAGGATGGCGGCGGTGTCCAGGTGGCGCTCGGCGTAGCGGCGGGCGGCGAGCGCCACGGCGACCCCGGCGAGCAGGGCGCTCACGAGCGCGGCGAGGCCGAGGAAGCGCTCGGCGCGGTCCAGCGCCACGCGCAGCTCGGGGCGGGTGTCGCGCACGCCCTGCAGGCTCTCCCCCCGCGTGAGGCGCCCCTCCAGGGCCTCGCGGAAGTCCGCGACGCCGGTCTCGGAGCCCGCGACCAGGAGACGGTGCGTCACCCGGCTGCCCGGCTGCACCAGTGCGGTGGCGGGGACGTCGTCCAGGTGCATCATCAGGCGCGGGCCCAGGGTGAAGAGGTCGCCGGGGCGGTCCGGCTCGTAGGAGAGGACGGCCGCGACGGGCCGCTCGACCGCCCCGATCTGGAGCCGGTCCCCGGGACCCACGCCGAGGGCGGTGGCGAGCCGGGCGTCCACCCAGACGGTGCCGGGCTCCGGGCCGGCGGCCCGCGGGGTGTCCGGCGCGAAGGGGGCGGGCGCGACCCGCAGCTCGCCCCGCAGGGGGTACCCGGGGCCGACGGCCTTCACCTCGGCGAGCTGCAACCGGTCTCCGGTGGAGACCATGCTGGGAAAGGTCAGCGTCTCGGCCACGGCGAGGCCCCGTTCCCGCGCGGCGCTCCGCCGCGCCTCGGGGATCGCCGCGGGGGACACCAGGACCACGTCCGCGGCGAGGAGCTCGGTGGCCCGCAGGCTCATCGCCCGGTGCACGCGGTCGGCGAAGAACCCGACGGCGGACACGCTCGCCACCGCAAGGGTCACGGCGAGGGCGAGCAGGGGCAGCTCACCGCCGCGCCATTCCCGGCGCAGCCAGCGCCAGGCCAGGGTGGGGCCCGCCGCGGCCACCGGCCTCACGCCCCCGGGCGCGGGCCGGCCCCTGGGGGCCGATCCGGCTCGGCGTGCAGTCTTCCCCCCTCGAGGCGCAGGGTGCGCCCGCAGTGCCCGGCGAGCCCCGGGTCGTGGGTGACCAGCACCAGGGTCGTCGCGTGCTCCTCGTTCAGACGGAACAGCAGCTCGCTCACGCGCTCCCCGGTGCGGCGGTCCAGGTTGCCGGTGGGCTCGTCGGCGAAGAGCAGGCGCGGGCGGGTGGAAAACGCGCGGGCCAGCGCGACCCGCTGTTGCTCGCCACCCGAGAGCTGGCTCGGGTAGTGGCGGACCCGCGCGGCGAGCCCCACCCGGGCGAGGCTCTCCAGGGCGGCGGGGCGCGGGTCGTCCCGGCCCGCGAGCTCGAGCGGCAGCATCACGTTCTCCAGGGCGGTGAGGCTCGGAACGAGCTGGAAGGACTGGAACACGAAGCCCACCAGCCGGCCCCGCAGGCGGGCGCGCCCGTCCTCGTCCAGGGTGGTCAGGTCGGTGCCGTCGAGCCAGACACGCCCCGAGGTGGGGAGGTCCAGGCCGGCGAGGAGCGAGAGCAGGGTCGACTTGCCGGAGCCGGATTCCCCGATGACCGCCAGGGACTCGCCGGCGGCCACCGACAGCCCGGCCCCCGCGAGGATCTCGAGCGTCCCCTCGGGGCTCGTGACGCGCTTTCCGAGTTCCTCGGCGCGGAGGATCGGTGGGGGAGATGGACGTTCCATGGTGCCCTCTTGGAATCTCGCCGGCGCCCAAGGTTCCACAACCGGACGGGAGAGGCTACCCTGCGGCGTCATGAAAGTATTCCGTGAACGTCGCGCTGCACGCGGTTCCGAGGCGCCGAGCGGGCCTGGGGGGCCGCGCCGGTCCGCAGGCCTGCGCTGGTTCTTCCTGACCGTCCTGCTGGGCCTTGCCCCGCCGGGGTCCGCTGCTCCCGCGCCGGTCGTCCTCGTCCTCGGCGACAGCCTGAGCGCGGCCCACGGCATGGAGATCGGCCGCGGCTGGGTCGCCCTGCTGCAGGCCCGCCTCGCGGGGGAGGGGTGGCCTCACCGCGTCGTCAACGCCAGCATCGGCGGAGACACGACCCGGGGGGGGCGCGCCCGGCTGGGGGCGGCCCTGGAGAGCCACCGTCCGGCGCTGGTCGTGATCGAGCTGGGCGGCAACGACGGGCTGCGGGGCATCGCGGTCGAGGAGACCGGGCGCAACCTCGAGACCATGGTCCGGGAGGCCCGCGGGGTGGGGGCCCGGGTGCTCCTGGTGGGCATCCGGTTGCCCCCGAACTACGGTCCGGTGTACGGCGACCGGTTCAGCAGGGTCTTCGAGGAGGTCGCGGAGCGCGAAGGCGTGCCCCTGGTGCCCTTCCTGCTCGAGGGGGTGGGAGGCAACCCCGAGCTCATGCTCGAGGACGGCATCCACCCTCGCCCCGAGGCCCAGCCACGCCTGCTGGAGAACGTCTGGCCCCGGCTGGTGCCCCTGCTCCAGGAGCCCGGGACACCGACGGAGTCCGTTACCGGGCACCGCGCCGCCGCCCCCTGACGGGTGACCCCGGGGCGGGTGACCCCCGGGCGGGCGGCGAGCGGGGTCCCGTCAGCCCCTCTCCGCGCCCCTGTCCCCCGTGCGGGCCGGCCCCGGACTGGCGAGGAGCAGGCGGACCAGGTCCACCTGGCGCCGGGTGCCGGTCTTGCGGAACAGCCCCTGGAGGTGGATGCGGGTGGTCTTCTCGGCGATGCCGAGGGCCTGGGCGGCGTCGGCCACGGTGGTTCCGCCCGCGAGCAGGACCGCGAGCCTGACCTCTCGCGGGGTCAGGTGATAGAGCTGGCGGATGTGGGGGCCGTCGACCTCGCAGAGCGTCATCGGATCGGAGATGAACACGGTGGCCACGGCCTCGTCCCGGCGCAGAACCGTCGGCCGCAGGCTCACGGGCACGGCGACCACGGAATAGGGTGTCCTGCCCGACGGGCGGGGCACGGAGATGACCCCTCCGCTTGCGCGCTGGGCGCTCGGGGCTGGCCCGATGGCGCCGTGGAGGAGGGCCTGGAGCGCTTCGTCGTCGGACTCGCGCAGGGCGCGCAGCCGTGAGCCGTCGCGCAAGAGGCCGTCCTCCTGGGTCAGGATCTCCCTGGCGGCGCCGTTGGCGTAGACGATCTGGCCATGCGCCTCGAGCAGCACCACGCCCGTGCTCCCGTGCTCCACCGCGCGCAGGAGCATCGCGTTGCGACGCTCGCCGGTCTCCAGGCGGTAGGCCACGAGGAAGGCCCGGCGCAGGAACGGCAGGACCGCCTCCAGGCGCTGCTCCTCCTCGCCCTGGAACGCCCCGTCGGTCTGTCGGCGAAGGGCGAGGAAGGCCTGCCGATCGTCGTACTGCCACAGCTCGGTGACCCACAATCGGGGGTCCGGGGGCGCCGATCCGAGTGCGACGGCGACGCCGACGGGACAGGCGTTCGGCTCGAGCAGTGGGGGCGGCAGGGGGACGTCGGTCCCGGTCGCCGGCACGGTCTCGAGCTCCGTCCACACCGGCTCGGCACCGGGCTCGGGGTCGCACTGACCGATCCAGCCGCGCTCCAGGTCGCAGACGATGCAGCTGGTGTAGCGCTTCGCGAGCGGGTCGACGACGAAGAGGTCGGCCTCGACGCTGCCGGTGTTCCGGCACAGCGCCTCGAGGAACCGCCCCCAGATGACGTCGTCCAGTGCCGCGTCGCACAGGCACTGCAGAAGCAGCAAGACATCGTCGTGCCCCTGAGGCACGTCCCCCCCCCAATCCAAGTCTTATTATCCCGCCCCTGCGCCCTGGTGCTGGCTGCAGGGGTCGCCTGTCCGGCGATCGGAAATTTATGTAAGCCTAGCGCAGAGAAACCCCCGCGCCAACGGTGGGAGATTGAAGATATTTACTGAAAACAATCAATTAGGCTGTTTGACCTAGGTGGAGTGCCCGCAAGGGGACTCGCGGGGGCGCGGAGCGGGCCCGTTTCCCTACACCAGCACCTCCACTGCCGGCGGGTGGCCGAGGAACCCCTGGGGGCTCGCACTGAGGCCGTAGGCCCCGGACTGGAAGACGACGACGAGGTCACCGACCTCCGCCCGGGCCAGCTCGGTCTTTTCCGCCAGCACGTCCAGCGGGGTGCAGAGGGGGCCGACGACGGTCGCGACCTCGCGCTCGCCGCCGTGCATGCGG
Organism: uncultured Ectothiorhodospiraceae bacterium; assembly: GCA_937867305.1. GTDB lineage: Bacteria > Pseudomonadota > Gammaproteobacteria > JAABTG01 > JAABTG01 > JAGNLM01. The sequence goes on from CALMKJ010000183.1 coordinate 14,398, forward strand.
TTGCCCACCGCGACGGGGTAGTTCTTGCGGATCACCTGGCCGAAGTTGCCGGAGGCCGCCAGGTGGTGGTGCAGCCCGCCGTTGGTGACGAGGTAGACCTGCCCCCGGGAGACCTTGCGGTCCACGACCTCGCACACGTACACGCCGGCCTCGCCCACCAGGTAGCGGCCGAGCTCGATCACCACCTCCGCGTGGGGCAGGCGCGCGCGTACCTCCGGGAGGCGCGCCCGCAGGTTCTCGGCCACCGGGCCCAGGTCGAGCGGGCGGTCGCCCGGGAAGTAGGGGATGCCGAAGCCGCCGCCGATGTTGAGCAGGCGCACCGGGCCCGGCGCGTGCGCGGCGAGGCGCAGGACGAGCTCGAAGGTGCGGGTCTGGGCCTCGAGGATGGCCTCGGGGCGCAGGTTCTGGGAGCCGGAGAAGACGTGGAAGCCCTGGAAGTCGACCGCGAGCGACCCCATGCGCTCCAGCATCGCGGGAACGCGCTCGGCGTCCACCCCGAAGGCCTTCGGCCCGCCGCCCATCTTCATCCCCGAGGACTTCAGCTCGAAGTCCGGGTTGACGCGCACGGCCACCCGGGGGCGCACCCCGAGCCCGGCGCCGATGCGGGCGGAGCGCTCCAGCTCGCCCTCGCTCTCGAGGTTGATGGTGATCCCCGAGGCCACGGCCGCGGCGAGCTCCCGGTCGCTCTTGCCGGGACCCGCGAAGCTGATGTCCTCGGGGCTCATCCCGGTGTCGAGCGCGGTGCGCAGCTCGCCGAGCGAGGCCACGTCCAGCCCGTCCACGGTTCGGGCCACGTGCTGGACCACCGCCGGCATGGGGTTCGCCTTCACCGCGTAGTGCAGGCTCACCTCGCCGGGCAGCAGCGCCCGCAGCAGGCGCACGCGCGCGCTCAGCAGCCGGCGGTCATAGGCGTAGAACGGGGTCTGGCCGACGCGCCGGGCGAGGAGCGGGAGCGGCACGCCGCCGACCAGCAGGCAGTCGTCGACCACCGGAAACTGATCCATGGGGGCGTGCGTCGGGCGCTCGCTCATTTCTCCTCCCACAGGCCGCGCAGGCCCTCCACGAGGGCCCGGCGGTCGACCTTGCCGTTGGGGTTGCGGGGCAGGGTGTCCTGAATCACGACCTGCAGCGGGACCATGAAGTTCGGCAGCTCACGCTTGCAGGCCGCGAGCAGGGCCTCCGGGTCGAAGGCAGGGTCGCGCGGCTTGACCACGGCGACGATCCCCTGGCCCAGGGCCGGGTGCGGGAGGCCGAGGGCCGCCGCCTCGGCGACGAGGCCGCTCCCGTAGAGGACCTCCTCGACCTCGGTCGGGCTGACCCGATAGCCGGAGGTCTTGATCATCTCGTCCCGCCGCCCGACGAAATAGAGGAAGCCGTCCTCGTCCGTGCGCACCGTGTCGCCCGACCAGACCGCCATCTCGGTGAGCGGTACCTCGGGGGGCCGGCCCGGTGCGGGCTTGAAGCGCTCGGCGGTGCGCTCGGGGTCGTTCCAGTACCCCATGGCCACCAGCGAGCCGCGGTGCACCAGCTCGCCCGGCTCCCCGGGGGCGCAGGGGGAGCCGTCCTCACGCACCACGAGGATCTCGGCGTTGGGGATGGCGCGCCCCATGGATTCGGGGCGCCGGTCGAGCTCCTCCGGGGGGAGGTAGGTGGAGCGGAAGGCCTCGGTCAGGCCGTACATCAGGAACACCCGCGTGCGGGGCAGCGCCCGGCGCAGGCGCGCGGTGACCTGGGTCGGCATGGCGCCGCCGGAGTTGGTGAGGTAGCGCAGGCTCTCCACCGCCTCGGCGGGCCAGTCGAGCGGGGCGAGCTGGACCCAGAGCGGCGGTACCGCCGCGAGCCCGGTGATGCGGTCGCGTGCCACCGCCTTCACCACGTCGCGCGGGAGCAGGTAGTCCATGAGGGACACGCTCGCGCCCACGGAAAAGGCGGTGGTGAGCTGGCTGAAGCCGTAGTCGAAGCTGAAGGGGAGCACGGCGAGCAGCCGGTCCTCGGGGACGTTCTCCAGGTATTCGGCGACGCTGCGGGCCCCGGTGACCATGTTGCGGTGGGAGAGCACCACGCCCTTCGGGCGCCCGGTGCTGCCGGAGGTGTAGAGGATCGACGCCATGTCCATGTCGATCCGCCGGTGGGGTCGCACGCCCGGCTCGCCCCGGGCGAGGCCCTCCCAGGGGAGGACCCGCAGGTGCGCGAGGGGTCCTTCGGGTGCGCCGTCCACCAGCGCGACCGTGTGCAGGTCGTGGCACTCGCGCAGCCCCTCGGCCAGGAGGGTCAGGCGGTCGCCGGACGTGACCAGCACCCGGACGTTGCAGTCCTTCAGGATGTAGGCGACCTGGGCCGGCTTGAGCAGCGGGTTGACGGGCACCAGCACGCCGCCGGCCGCCGCGGCGCCGAAGAGGGCCACCACCGTTTCGGCGCGCTTGGGGAGGTAGACCGCCACGCGCTCGGAGGGGCCGAGTCCGCGGGCGAGCAGGCCCTCGGCGAAGGCCTCCACCCGGGTTTGCAGCTCCCCGTAGGAGATCGTCTCCTGCCTCTGGCGCAGGGCGACGGCCTCGGGGCGCCGCGCGGCCTGGTCCCGGATGAAGTGGTGCAGCAGCACGGTCAGCGCTCTCCGGTCAGGGTCGGCAGGCGGGCAGGGCTCACCGCGGCCAGGGGTGGCGCGGCGGCGTCCTTCGCCGAGAGTGTGGGGTGCTCGAGCGGCCAGGCGATGCCGATCGCGGGGTCGTTCCAGAGGATGGAGCCCTCGTGCTCGGGGGCGTAGAGCTCGGTGCACTTGTAGCAGAACAGGGCGGTCTCGCCGGTGACGCAGAAGCCGTGCGCGAAGCCCGGGGGGATCCAGAGCTGACGCCGGTTCTGCGCCGACAGCGTCGCCCCGGCCCAGCGCCCGAAGGTGGGCGACCCCACGCGCACGTCGACCGCCACGTCGAACACCTCGCCCTCGAGGACGTGGACGAGCTTGCCCTGGGCGCGGGGGCTCTGATAGTGCAGGCCGCGCAGCACGCCGTGCCGGGAGTACGACACGTTGTCCTGGACGAACTCCCCGGGCAGGCCGGCCTCGGCGTAGCGGCTGCGGTTCCAGGTCTCCATGAAGAAGCCGCGCGCGTCACCGAAGACCTTCGGCTCCAGGATCAGCACGCCGGGCAGCGCGGTCCGCTCGACCTTCATCCTACAGGCCCCCGCGGCGCAGCGTTTCCAGCAGGTAGTCCCCGTAGCCGCTCTTCGCGAGCGGGGCGGCGAGGGCGGCGAGCTGCGCGTCGTCGATGTAGCCCATGCGCCAGGCGATCTCCTCGGGGCACGCGACCTTCAGGCCCTGGCGCTCCTCCAGCAACTGCACGAACTGGCCCGCCTTGAGCAGCGACTCGTGGGTGCCGGTGTCGAGCCAGGCCGTGCCGCGCCCGAGCATCTCCACCCGCAGCCGCCCGCGGGACAGGTAGTGGGCGTTGACGTCGGTGATCTCGAGCTCGCCCCGGGGCGAGGGCGCGAGGCCGCGCGCGATCTCCACGACCTCGTGGTCGTAGAAGTAGAGGCCGGTGACCGCGATGTTCGACGGCGGCACGCGCGGCTTCTCGACGATCTGGGAGGGGCGCCCGCTCGCGTCGAAGGCGACGACGCCGTAGCGCTCGGGGTCGCGGACGTAGTAGCCGAACACGGTCGCCCCCCCGGGGTCCCTGGCCGCCTGCTGCAGGAGGGTCGCCATGCGGTGGCCGTAGAAGATGTTGTCGCCCAGCACCAGCGAGACGGTGTCCCGGCCGATGAAGGGCGCGCCGATGAGGAAGGCCTCGGCGAGGCCCCCGGGGCGGGGCTGCTCGGCGTAGGTGAGCTCGAGTCCCCACCGGGCGCCGCTGCCCAGCAGCTCCCGGAACCGTGGCAGGTCCTGGGGCGTCGAGATGACGAGGATCTCCCGGATCCCCGCCAGCATCAGCGTGGACAGGGGGTAGTAGACCATCGGCTTGTCGTAGACCGGGAGCAGCTGCTTGCTGACGACCTGGGTCAGGGGATAGAGCCGCGTGCCGCTGCCACCGGCGAGGATGATGCCCTTCATCGTGTGCCCTCGGTTTCGATTGCCGCTAGAGGAGGCCGAGCCGCTCGCGCTGGTAGCTTCCGTCCTGCACGCGCCGCCACCACCGCGGGTTGTCCAGATACCACTGCACCGTCTTGCGCAGGCCGGACTCGAACGACTCCGCGGGCGTCCAGCCGAGGTCGCGCGCGATCTTCGACGCGTCGATGGCGTAGCGCCGGTCGTGCCCCGGGCGGTCGGTGACGAAGGTGACGAGCCGCTCGTGGGGGCGGTGCGGGGAGTCGGGCAGGAGCTGGTCGAGCACCGCGCAGATCGTCCGCACGACCTCCAGGTTGGTCCGCTCGTTGTTGCCGCCCACGTTGTAGGTCTCGCCCGGCGTGCCGGCCGTCAGGACGCTGCGCAGGGCGCGCGCGTGGTCGCCCACGTAGAGCCAGTCGCGCACGTTGTCGCCCTTGCCGTAGACGGGCAGGGGCCTGCCCTCCAGCGCGTTCAGCGTGACCAGGGGGATCAGCTTCTCGGGAAACTGGAACGGGCCGTAGTTGTTGGAGCAGTTGCTGGTGACCACCGGGAGCCCGTAGGTGTGGAACCACGCCCGCACCAGATGGTCCGAGGACGCCTTGCTCGCGGAGTAGGGGGAATTGGGGGCGTAGGGGGTGTCCTCGGTGAACCGGCCGGTCGGCCCCAGCGAGCCGTAGACCTCGTCGGTGGAGACGTGGTGGAAGCGGAAGGCGGCGCGCCGCTCCGGGGGGAGCGTCCGCCAGTGGCGCAGGGCCTCCTGCAGCAGGGTGTAGGTGCCCCACACGTTGGTGCGCACGAACTCCCCGGGGCCGTCGATCGACCGGTCCACGTGGCTCTCGGCGGCGAGGTGCATCACGGCGCCCGGGCGATGGCGCTCGAAGAGCCCGCGCACCGCGGGCGCCTCGCAGATGTCCACCTGCTCGAACCGGTAGCGCGGGTGGCCCGCGACGGACTCGAGCGACTCCAGGTTGCCGGCGTAGGTGAGCTTGTCGACGTTGACGACCGTCCAGTCGGTCTCGGCCAGGAGCTGGCGCACGACCTCGGAGCCGATGAAGCCGGCGCCGCCGGTGACGAGCAGGGTGAAGCCCTCGGGTGCCATGTCCACTCCCTCGCGAGACCGGGGGTGCGGCCGGCCGCCGCTCCGGCCGGGGTGTCCCCCCCACCACACTACCGGCGCACCGGCTCGTGTACAATGCGGGCGCTTTCCGCCTCGCCGCCGATAGCGGCCCCCCCGAAGACCCGCTTTAGAAGCGGCCGGATCCGCCGCTGTCCTGGCCAGAGCCCCGCCGGCCCCGGGGCCGGGGCTACCACTCCCGAGCGCACCCATGTCCAGCCTCAAGATCGTCAACGTCGTCGGCGCCCGGCCGAACTTCATGAAGGTCGCGCCGCTCTGGGAGGCCATGCGGGCTCAGCCCGGCATCGAGCCCCTGGTGCTGCACACCGGGCAGCACTACGACCACAAGATGTCCCAGCTCTTCTTCGACCACCTGGGTCTGCCGAAGCCGGACGTCTACCTCGGCGTCGGGTCCGGGGGGCACGGCGAGCAGACCGGCAAGGTCATGATCGCCTTCGAGCGCGAGATGCAGACGCTCAGGCCCGACCTGGTGCTGGTGGTCGGTGACGTCAACTCGACCATCGCCTGCGGCCTCGTGGCCGTGAAGATGAACGTCAAGCTCGTGCACGTGGAGGCCGGGCTGCGCTCCTACGACCGGACCATGCCCGAGGAGGTCAACCGGGTCCTGACCGACCAGATTGCGGACTATCTCTTCACCACCGAGCGCTCGGCGCTGGACAACCTGCGCCGTGAGGGGATCCCGGAGGAGCGGGTCTTCTTCGTCGGGAACGTGATGATCGACTCGCTCCTGAAGCACCGGGAGAAGGCGAGCCGCAGTCAGGTCCTCGAGGACCTCGGCCTCAGCCCCCGGAACTACGTGCTGGTGACGCTGCACCGCCCCTCGAACGTGGACGACCGGGACACCCTCGCCGGGCTGCTCGAGGTCCTGGGGGCGCTCTCGGCGCGCATGCCGGTGGTGTTCCCCATCCATCCCCGTACCCGGGCCAAGCTCGCGGAGTTTCGCCTGGACCGGGTTCTGCGGGGGTACCGGGACCTGAAGCTAGTGGATCCACTGGGTTACCTGGACTTTCTAAAGTGCATGGACAATGCTCGTGTGGTGGTGACCGACTCGGGAGGGATCCAGGAGGAGACCACCGCGCTCGGCGTGCCCTGCGTCACCGCCCGGGAGAACACCGAGCGTCCCATCACGGTGAGCGAGGGCACCAACGTCCTCGCGGGCCAGAGCCCGGAGCGGATCCTGGCCGAGGCCAACCGGGTGATCGACGGGCAGGGCAAGGCGGGGCGCCGTCCGGAGCTCTGGGACGGTCGCGCCGCGGAGCGGATCGTGAAGGTCCTCTGGGACCGTGAGGGCCGGGCCGCCCACGGGCCCCCCGGGGGCCGGGAGGGGAAGGGAGCGCAGCGCCCGCCGGCGGGCGGGCAGTTCGGGCGCAAGTCCTGAGCTCGACGCGGGTTGGGGGTCGAAATGCCGTACATCACTGCACGTATTCCGGACGAGCTGATCGCGGAGCTCGACCGCACGGCGAACGAGCTGGGGCGCGCCCGCTCCGACCTCGTCCGCGAGGCCGTCGAGCGTTACCTGGAGACGTTGAAGGAGGTCCAGCTCGCCCTCGAGCGCCCGGACCGCCTGGACGACCGGGTGGTGGACATCGACGTGATCAAGCGCCACCTGGCGGGGTGAGCGGCGCCCGCGGACGACCGGGCGGGACCTCCGGGCGCTCGCCGCGGGCCCTCGTACCGTTCCTCCTCCTCATGGTCCTGGCCCTGCCGGCGTGGGCGGGCCTGCCGGAGACCGTCGCCCGGGTCAAGCCGAGCATCCTCGGGATCGGGACGGTCCAGCCGACGCGGCGGCCTGCGGGTCAGTTCAACGGGACCGGGTTCGTCGTCGGGAACGGGCGCTACGCCGTGACCAACGCCCACGTCATCCCGTCTTCCCTCGACCCGGAGCGCAAGGAGTTCCTCGCGGTGCTGACCGGCGCCGGAGAGCGCGAGGGGGTGCGGGAGGCGACCGTGGTGGCGACCGACCCCGAGCACGACGTGGCGCTGCTCTCGTTCAAGGGCACGGCGCTGCCCGCCCTGCGGCTCGGTGACTCCGATCGGGTCCGGGAGGGCGAGCGCTACGCCTTCACCGGCTTCCCCCTCGGCATCGTGCTGGGGATGCGCCCGGTGACGCACCAGGGCATCGTCTCGGCGGTCACGCCCATCGCCACGCCTCAGATCAGCGCCCGGACGTTGGACCCGAAGATGGTCCATCGCCTGTCCGCGCCCTATGAGGTCTTCCAGCTCGACGCCACCGCCTACCCCGGCAACAGTGGCAGCCCGCTCTACCACCCCGACACCGGGGTCGTCATCGGCGTCATCAACAAGGTGTTCGTGAAGGAGAGCAAGGAGAACCTGCTCAAGGAGCCGAGCGGCATCACCTACGCCATCCCGGCGAAGTTCGCCGAGGCGCTGCTGCGCAAGGCCGGGCTCGGCGGCGAGTAGCCCCGGGACGGCGGTTGGCCCGGAGTGGCCCCGGGAGGCGTCCCGCGTCACCGGGCGTCGGTCACCGCCCGGT
>CALMKJ010000184.1 GCA_937867305.1 uncultured Ectothiorhodospiraceae bacterium
GCAAACTACCTCAAAAACTCAGGATATGCTTCTGTCTAAAATCGTCATGCTCTAAGCGCCGCACGGCGCAGCGCCCGGAGGAGCGGGTCGAGGGACCGCCACTCGGCCTCCGCCGCCTCCCGCGCCTCGCGCAGCCTGGCCCTCCGGCCGGTGTCCTCTTCCAAGGCCTCCAGTCCCTCAAGCTCCATGGCGTAGAGCCTGGCGCCGTCGCGAAGCGCGCCGAGCTCGGCCTCTTCGGCGTCGGCCTCCTCCCAAATGCGTTCCCAGAATGCGTCCATCAGCGGCCTCCGTTCGGCTACGCCAATCTGGCGTTCTGGGGGCGTCAAGCGGACCCTCGGAGAAAATGCGCCCTCCACACGGTCCGCCCCGGCTCCACACGGTCCGGCACGAATAAACGTTGGTATGTCGCGGGCCGCGTCCTCCGTAGCCTCGTCCGATCGGAACCGCGCATCGGAAGGGACGCGACATGGAAGAGCTCATGAGGGAGGCGCTCGTCCGCCTCGACAGGATCGAGGCGGGGCTGGGCGCCCCGCAGAGGGAGTACCTGGACACGGAGGCGGCGGCCGCGTTCACGAGCATCAGCTCCGTCCAGCTGTCGGAGTGGCGCTCGCGCGGGGGCGGGCCCCGGTACCTGAAGCTGGGGCGGAAGGTCCTCTACCGGGTCGCCGACCTGCGCGAGTTCGTCGACTCCTTCGCGAGGGAGGCACTCCAATGAGCCGCCCGACCGAAACGGGGAACGGGCGCGCCGCTGTCATCGACGCGCCCGCCAACAGGGCACCGGAGAAGGACGGAGCGGAGTTCAAGCGCACCGACGCATTCGAGGATGCCGCGCCCTCGGTGGCGGCGACGCCATTGCTCCTCGACCTCATCCCGCTGCACCGCCACGACGCGGTCAACGCCAAGGGCCGGCCCGTCGGCAAGGCCCCGCTGCGGTCCGGCTGGCGCCGCGACGCCGCGCTGACGGGGGCGGAGGCAGAGGCCCACGCCGCGAGGGGCATGAACCTCGGCGCGCGGCTGCGCGGCGACCAGCTCGTGGTGGACGCCGACCCGCGCAACTACCCGCCCGGCGACGACCCGCTCGCCCGGCTGCGCCGCGACGTCGGCCTGCCGAACGGCCCGACCGTGGAGACCGGCGGCGGGGGCACGCACCTCTACCTCCGGAAGCCCGAGGGCCTGCGGGTGCGCGACGCCCTGGACGAGTATCCCGGCTTGGAGTTCAAGACGCAGGGCCGACAGGTCGTCGTCCCGCCGTCGGTGCACCCGAGCGGCCGGCGCTACGAGTGGGACCCCCTGCTCGGAGACGACATGGCCGTGCCGGACGCGCCGGACGCGCTCCTCAGCCTCCTGCGGAGGCCGTCGGCCTCCTCGGCGGCCGAAGACGGCGCGATGACCTCGGAACAGCTCTCGATGCTCCTGGAAGGCCTGGACGCGCGCGACTTCGGCAGCAACGACCTGTGGCTCCCGATCGCCATGGCCTGCCACCACGCGACCGGCGGGGACGGCATCGACGCCTTCCTCGACTGGTGCGCGACCGACCCCGACTACGCCGACAGGCTCAATACCGCGCGGGCACGGTGGGAGTCCTTCGGCACCGACCGGCCCGCGTCGGTCACGCGCCTGACGCTCTACAGCGCGCTCCACAAGGCGGGTCGCGGCGACCTGGTGGAGGCCGCGGAGCGCTCGGACCCTCTCGACGACTTCCCGGACGACGGCGAGCCCGAGGAGCCCGGCAGGCGCGAGCGCGACCTGGTCGAGCAGATGAACGACCGCTTCTGCTGCGTCATCAACGGCGGGAAGTTCGCGATCTTCATGGAGGACGAGGACGGCGTCTTCGACCCGCCGCGCCGCGTCTGGACGAAGATGTCTCGCGCCGACTTCCTCCACTACCACGAGGACGAGCGCGTCAAGGCGATGGGGAGCAGGCGCGAGGTGAGCGTCGCCGAGCTCTGGCTGGCAAGCCCCCGTCGGCGCAAGTACCCCGGCATCGTACTCGATCCCGAGGGACGCGACCGTGGCAAGCTCAACCTCTGGCGCGGCTGGGCGGTCGAGCCGAAGCCCGGCGACTGGTCCCTGATGCGCGAGCTGATCGAGCAGGTGCTCTGCTCGGGCGACCGCGCGTCCTCGGACTACGTCCTGCGCTGGATGGCCTTCATGCTCCAGAGGCCGGGCACGTCGCCCGAGGCGGCGATCACCTTCCGCGGCCGGGAGGGCACCGGCAAGGGCACGCTCGGCCGCGCGCTCATGCAGATCGCAGGGGCGCACGGCCTCACGGTGTCGTCGCCTGCCCAGTTCGCGGGCCGGTTCAACGCCCACCTGCGCACCGTCGCCTTCCTGTTCGCCGACGAGGCGTTCTGGCCGGGACACAAGGAGGCGGAGGGCGTGCTGAAGCAGCTCGTGACGGAGCCGGTCATAGCGTTCGAGGGCAAGGGCGCCGACATCGTGCCCGGCCGCAACCTCATCCACCTGATGATGGCGAGCAACAACGAGTGGGTCATCCCCGCCGGCCTCGACGCACGCAGGTTCGCGGTCTTCGACGTGTCGGACGCGCGCCGCAACGACAAGGCGTTCTTCGGGGCGCTCAACGCCCAGATGGCGGCGGGCGGGCTCGCGGCGATGCTCCACGACCTGCTGGCGACGGACATCGAGGGCTGGCACCCCTCGCGCGGCATCCCGAAGACGCAGGCGCTCGCCGAGCAGAAGGCCCTGAGCCTCAACCACGCATCGAAATGGTGGATGGCGCTGCTGGACCGGGGGGCGCTGCCGGTCACCGAGCCCATCGCCTGGGACCGTGGGCCCGCGGAACTCGACCCGGTCTCCAAGGGCGAGCTGCTGGAGGACTACGACCGCTACCTGAAGGCGAACAGGGTCTTCAGCGCCAAGGCCAGCCACCGCGCGCTGGCGACGGCCGGGAGGTCGCTCGGCCTCCAGACCGGCAAGACGAAGGGCGGCGAGAGGGCCTGGTGGCTCCCATCGCTGTCGGAGGCCCGAGAGCTGTTCGAGGAGCGGCTCGGCGCCTCCGCCCTGTTCGAATGACGGGCAATGCCCTCCCTCCACCGCCGAGGGAGGGCTCGTCCGACCTGTCCGACCTACGGGATGCATGGGACGGACGCTTAGAGACGCTTACGATCCTCAAAGCGTCTGAAGAAAAGGCTATATATCTTATGCTTAGACACTATAGACACTTTATACAGTATATAAATCGGTTCTATAAAAATTCAGCTCCGGATAGAGGGCAGCACTTGGGGACATGTGAGCCGGAGCAACGAGAAAAACCGTACGGCGAAGTAGAAAAAAGAAGCGTCCGGCGTCTAAAGCGTCTTTCTGCTTACGGATCATGCGCTTAGACCGGACGCATAGCTTCTTCAAAACGACCGAAGCGTCCTCAAGGCACTTGGGCGCGTGGCCTCCATGGGGCCTCTCCCTGGTCGATGAGGGGTGCCGCCGCCTCGGCACCGACCTTCAGGCATGGCGGTGCTGTCCCCCGAGCCTTGGCGGCTTCTCGATGGCCGCCCGCAGCCCGTATGCCCTCGCGCGCGAGGCTGGAGGAAGCCGCCCGCGAGGCTCCCGCGCGAAGAGGCGCGGGCGACGCCCGCGCCCCACGCCGCGCACCTCGGCCACGGGGCAGAGAGCCCGCGCGAGGCGCGTCGGCGCTGGCGCCAGCGCAGAGGCCGCGCGAAGGCGGCATGGGGCGCAGACACGGGGGATCGCCTGTCCCGCGTCCCTCCGGCGGGCCGAAAAGGCCAAGCATCGCAAGCGCTTTGGGGGGAGCCTTTCCCCCGGCCCGGCCCCAGGCCCGACGGAGGCGGGGGAAACAACCCACTTCCCGTTGAGAAGGGGCCGGCGTCCTGGGGTCTCCGTGTGCCCCGTAGCCTCCCCTGTGCAGGGAGGGCGCCGGTGCCTCATTCTCCAAAATTTTGAAGGCCGCCCGGTGCGGGGCTTCCCAGGATTTTGAAAAGCGCTGGCGTGCTTCCCGCCTCGCGGGGCGCACGGTGCGCGGGACACGGTGCGCGCAGGAGGTACGAAAATGGACAGGAAGCAGGAGGCGGCGCAGCGGTTCGAGGAGGGTCGGCGGAGGCCGGAGATGGACCGCCGCTGGTCGCCCGAGGTGGAGGACGCCGTCCTGGAGATCGTCGGCCGCACGGTCAGCCCCAAGCGCGCCGCCGAGGAGGTCGGCGTGAGCGTCTCGACCATCCACGACCACAGGCGCAGGGACCCCGAGTTCCGCGCCAGGTACGCGGTGGCGATGGACGACGCCTTCACCGCCGTCCTCGACCACGCCTTCACCCGCTCCTTCGACGACGTGCGGCCCTCGGACCGGCTGACCGAGGTCCTGCTGCGGCTCCGGTGGCCCGAGCGGCTCGGCTCCTTCCTCCAGGTGTCGGGGGCGTCTGGAGTCTCCGGCGGGCTCGACCCGATGGTCATCGCCCGGATGCCGCCCGAGGACCGCAACGCGCTGATCGGGCTGCTGGAGAGGTACCAGCAGGTGCAGGGCGACGTCGCCCTGGAGACGGAGGCCGACGGTGCCCCGCTCCTGGTCTGACACGCTGCGCGACCTGCGCGAGGCCGGTAGGCTCGCCCGGTCGCTGGAGGGGACCGCGCCCGGCACCGCCGCGCTCTACGGCGGGGGCGACGAGCTCGTGCGCCTGCACGGCCGCCCGACCGGCGCGCTGTTCTGGCGACTCGACCCGTTCCCCCTGGAGCTGTGGGAGGCCATGGCCGGCGAGCACGCCGAGGGGCAGCGGGCCTCGTCCGGCGACTAGTCGCGGAGCCTCCACGTCGGGAAGTGCGGGCTCTTGACCCGCTTCCGCGCGGCCTCCTTCGAGATGCCGTGGGCCTCTCCCGCCGACGCGAGGCTCGGGTAGGCCGCCCCTTCTGCCTCGACCCGTATACCGCCTCTCCGACGCGCCTTGCACTCCACCTTCGCAGCGGTCAGGGCGCGGCTTATCTCGGTCGGGTAGGTCCGGTGGCCGGGCCGCTCGCGGTCGAGCATCTCCAGGACGGCCGAGTGGGTGATTGGACGGCCCGCGTCCTCCAGCGCCCGTGCAAACTCCTTTATGAGCGTGCTCTTCCACACGTACTCACGACCGTTCGGCTTCCATCCGTTTGGGTGCTTCGCCATGGTTGACGATATTGAACAAATACAAGTATTAGTCAAGTATTATCGTGATGATCCTCTCCGACGGCTGTGCTTCTTTGTATCGATCCCGCAGTTAAGCGGGGCGAACGTGGAGAAGCGAAATGGACGGACTTTCACATTTCAAGCATGGCCTCACCTACGAGGAGGTGCGTCATGCTGCCTGAGTACATAAACCACCCCGATGCCATGGTCAGCGAGCATGAGAGGGCGGTCGCCGAACTGCTCTCCGTCTCCCTCTCAGACGCCATCGACGTCGACGAGGCGCCGATGGTCGCGGCCATCGACGGGTGGCTGAAGCTTGAGCACTTCGAGGAGCTGACCGACCGGCGCACCGTGGCTCGGCTGCTGTTCCTGTTCACGCACAGCGGCCTTCGGCACGGCAAGGAGCCGCCGAGCGTGCAGTTGGGGTTGCTGTCATGAAGACGAGGAAGAGGACGATCACGATCAGGCCGAAGCGCGCTGACATCGAGCGCTTCTCTCACGTCGACACCGAGAGGAAGCGGGTCGCCGCAGCGACCGCATGGGCGGGCATGCGCGCGTTCCAGATCGAGATGGGGCCCGGGCACGCGGCGCTGGACCTGATCGCCGAGGAGCTCCCGGAGAAGTACCGGCGCAACTGGGCGAAGGGGCAGCTGAGGGCGGCGTGACTGCTGGTCCGATCCGGCACGGCGACGGGCCATGCTGAAGGCGTCTACGGGCCGTCCGATGGGGCGGCCCGGTCACCCCGATGGGGGTGGACGCTCACATGGGGATGGTCCCCGCCAAGGTCCTCCGGCCTGGTTGAGCGTGACGCTCAACGTCGAAGGAGAACACCACATGGCACAGAAGAAGGCTCCACCCACCCTGACGAAGCCCTGGCGGTCCGTGACGGACCTGCGGGCCTCGCTCACGCGGGCACGCGAGCTGCACTCGGAGAGCGCGAAGCGCCTCTCCGAGATGAACGAGCGGGTGGCGAAGCGCCGGGAAGAGCTGCGCGCCAACCTGCACGACCTCAGCCCCTCCCAGCAGGCCCTCGTCCTCAACAGGGCAATCGGCGGGCTGCGGGCCGACCTGAAGAGGGACAGCGCAGATGCCCGCCTCGCCCGGCTGCGGGAGCTTGACGCCCTGCGCCGGCAGGCGGAGGACGCCAGGGCGCACTACCACAGCCCCATGCAGATGCTCATGCGCGACTCGCTCGGCAGCGAGCGCCGATCACGCCTCATCCAGCAGCTTGAGCACTCCGGCAAGGTGGAGCTCGCGAGCCTGGCCGCGCTCGCTGTATCCTCGAAGGACCGGGAGCTGGCGGCCGTCCTCGCCTCGCAGATGGGCCGCATGCCCCACGGTGAGCGCCCGTTCTCCCCGCACGAGCTGGCCGACCTCATGGTCGGCGAGGAGCACCGCGCCGTGCAGGCCGCGATCATGGAGGTGGGCGAGCTGGCGCAGCGCGCCGTCCTGGACGACCGCTCCTTCGAGACCGGCCGGCCCGTCGACCGGGTCGGGCTCGCGCTCCGCGCCCGCGACCGGGCCGCGCTCGGCGCGTCCGAGCTTCCAGACGACAACGAGGAGAACTGAGCCATGGCCACATACGCATTCTATCCCGCCTCGGAGGCCCAGCGGCGTGCCGACGGCCTGAACTTCGCCGTGGCGGTCGGCGCGAGCGCGGCGGACGCGCGCGGCGCCGCCGAGGCCCTGCTGGGAGAGCCGAACGCGCTCGCCGGCTGGGCGAGCGTCGACCTGACCTCCGCGCCCGCCGCCTTCGTCTCGGGCCTGCCGGTGGGCGCGCGGGCGCAGACGGTCTGGCCCACCCTGGATCGCGGCAGCTCCCACCTGAGGGGTACCTGAGCCATGGCCAAGATCACCGACGATCACCTGCGCGAGCTCCTGGCCGGGGTCGCGAGGGTCACGCCGCACGAGCTATGGCTCATGCTGCACGGCCCAGGCGTGCCGTGTGAGGGCGCGCGCGTCACGATCTGCGAGCTTGCGCTCGCCCGGCTCGGCTACGAGCGCGTGCCCGTCCACCCGGTGCGGCTCAGCCGCGACGGGTTCGAGTGGGTGCGGGGCCACTGGCCGTCAGACGACCGCTGGCCGGACCTCACGGACGACCCGGTCCTGCTGGAGGTACTCGACCGCTACGTCACCTTCCGCCTCGCGTGCGGCGCCGGCACGGTGCACTGATGCTGGAGGACGAGCTCTTCAACTTCGGCCTTAGGCTCGAGGCCACGCTCGGTCGGCTGGAGGCCACCACCGTCCGCGAGGCCGCGTTCTTCCTGGGGGCGCGGCCTGGGGCGCCCGACCGACGCGCCCTCCGCCGGGCCGAGGCCGCCCTGCTGCTGGCCGGCTTCGAGCCCACCGGCGGGAACGGCCGGTGGAAGCGGACGGACGCGGGCATGTCGGACTTCAGCCCTGTGACGCTCCGCCGCTTCGTCAGGGAGGAGGATGTCCATGTCCCGTCAGAGTGACCTGGAGGGCCTCGCGAGGAGACTGGACCGCATCGCCGTGCAGGTCGAGGGCAACGTCGAGCGCGCCGTGCGGGACTGCGCCCACGCGGTGCTCAGGTCCGTGGTGGAGGCCACGCCGGTCAACACCGGCACGGCCCGCTCGAACTGGACGCCGGAGCTCGACCGGGCGTTCGAGGGGCTGCTCGCCGCGCGGGTGCCCGGCGCGGGCGGCTCGACGGCGGAGGCAAACGCCGCTGCCGCCATCGATGCGGGAGCACCGACGATCGAGGCCTTCGACATCCGCGCCAACCGCGAAATCCACATCACCAACAACGCGCCCCACATCGGCGCGCTCAACGACGGGCACTCTCGGCAGGCGCCCGCCGACTTCGTCCGGACCGCAGTCCTGGACGGGCTCGCGGCGGTCCGCGGCGCCAGGATCGTGGACGGCTGAGCGCTTCAGGCGATCAGCCGCCACGCCGCCCACGCCCAGACGGCGAGGCCCAGCGCGGCAGCGGGCAGCAGCCACCACCCCTCAGGCGCGCGCTCCGTCCGGCCTCCCGCGCCCCGGGGCCGGCACCCATGCGACCCTGGCGATGCTGCCCTCCAGCCTGCCCACGGCCGACCCCAGCCAGAGCGCCGGGGCGGGACGCCCCCAGGCGTCGGCCTCCCTCTCGCCAATCCTGTGGACCTGCGCGGTCGCCGGCTGCTCGGCGGCCATCGTCACCTCCCTGGCCCAGTCGAGGGCCTCCGACTGCGCCTCCGCGAGGCAGTCCACCCGGAAGTAGAGGGCCCCCGCCACGGTCACCCTGTATCTCCCCGCCATCTTCCGTCTCCTCTGTCTGACGCACTCCCGCCACCCTGCCGCGGTCGGGGGGCCCCGCGAGCCGGCCGAAGCGAAACGTCATCCGCCCGCCCGGCTCCCTCCGGCGGGGGACCGGGCACGGTGTCTCGACGATCGGGTCGTCGGGAGGAGAGCGACGTGGGGGCGAAGAGGAGGGCCGCAGAGGCCTCGGCGGCGGCCGACGCACAGACCGGAGCCGCCGAGCGTCCGAGGCCACCGCGGACATCGGCGTCGAGCCGGTGAGGCCTCGGTGTCGGCGTTCTCGCCCGATCGCTCATCGTCGAGCGTCGGATGGCGAAGGGGTGGACGCCCGGATCGCGGGTGCCCGCGCGTCCGAGAGGTCCGTCCGCCCGTACTCCCACCGGATGCGCAGGGCGGGCGTCGGGGGCACGAGCCGCTTCCGCACCGGGGCCTGAACGCGCGCGCAGCCGAGTAGCTGGCGGCACCGTCCTTGCACACATATTCGACGAATATCCGTCTTACACACTCGGTGGGCGAGAAAATATTCGACGAATATGTTGACATCCTGCTGTCAGCGCCCACATTCTCCCTCGACATTGACCGGTCATCCAACAACAGGTGGTCGCCACAGTATCGGAGGAATATATGGACGCCAGCATCAACGCGCCTGCCGGCCAGAATGAGAAGCGGACGAAGTTCCGGGAGATAGCGGAGAGCCGCACCAACAAGGCCCTCGACGCGATCTCGAGGATCGGTAATCTGTCCAATCGCTCGCTATACGAGTGGGAGGACGCGGAGCTGAAGAAGGTGCTTAAAGCCCTCAGGGACGCGGTCTCGGAGGTGGAGGCGCGCTTCGCCTCGCCGAAGGGTAAAGTCGGCTCGAAGTTCAAGCTCTGAGGGAGACAGGGATGACCGACTGGCGCACATTCCTGGACACCCTGGTGGCGGCGACGAAGGTTGAGGAGGTGAGGGCTGCCCTCGCCGAGGTCCGCGCCGACGCCAACGTAAAAGTGGTGCCCTTCGGCCGCCGAGAGAACAACAGGGGTGCGATCGAGGTCGCGACCGACCCGGCCCGCTCGCTGATTGAGCGGGTGACCAACGCACACGACGCGCTGCTGGAGCACGAGCACGCTCGCCACAAGGGCATGCCCGTCTGCCTTTCGCCGCGTGAGGCGGCTGAGGCTTGGCTCGAGGTGCCGATGAAGGGCGGTCTATCCGCCCTGACGCCCAAGCAGCGGCAGAACCTCGCCGGCGACACCGTCCTTCGGCTCGACCCCGGCGAAGGCTGGCAGTCGCGCATCCTGACCGTGGTCGACCGCGGCAGCGGCATCGCCCCCGAAGACATGGAGGGCACGATCCTCAGCCTTAACGAGAGCAACAAGATCCAGAAGCACTACCTCGCCGGCACCTATGGCCAGGGTGGGTCCAGCACGCTGGCATTCTCGCGCTTCGTCCTGATCGCGTCCCGCGTGGCTGGCGGTGGCTCGGTTGCGTTCACGCTGGTCTGGTACGAAGACCTGCCTGCCGACCAGTTCAAGACCGGCCGGTACGTCTATCTGACCGACGGAGGGACGGTCCCCGTCGTCGCCGCCGCCGAGGGTGACCCCGAGCACGGGACTACGATCCGCCACTTCGGGTACGACCTGACGACCTACACGGCATCGATCGGACCCAAGAGCCTCTACGGCGCGTTGCAGAGGGTCATGTTTGACCCCGTCGCGCCGATCCGCTTCGAGAACACGGTTGCGGGTTGGAACCGGACGATCAAAGGCTCCCGCAACGCACTCAACGGCGCCGTCGACCAGGACGACGAGAACGCGAAGGGTCCCGAGATCGACTACCGACTCCCGATGTTCAACCTGTCACTAGGAGAACACGGCGAGATCGGAGTGGAGTACTGGGTTTTGGCCCGCTCGGTCGGCAAGGACGGGAAAGCATCGAACAACCGCCCATCCCGCGCTTTTGTCGATGAGACCAAGCCCATCGTATTCACCCATAACGGCCAGAACCAGGGCGAGCTGTCGGGCCGCATCGTCAAGAAGGATGCGGACCTGCCGTTCCTCCAGGTGCAGGGTCGGCTCATCGTCCACGTGAACTGCGACCGTCTCTCCCCGGCCGCGAAGCGCAAGCTGTTCTCCTCGACCCGCGAGCAGTGGAAGGAGGGCTTCGTCCACGAGACGATCCAGGCTGAAATCGTCAACCTCCTCAAGTCCGACGACGAGCTTCGCCGGCTCAACGAGGAAGCGCGCGACCAGAGCCTGAAGGACAAGGACGAGTCGGCCAAGAAGCAGATTCAGAGGCAGGTGGCGAAGATGCTGCGCCTCGTCGGCCCGGCGCTCGCCGAGGCTGCGGGGACCAAGAAGGAGGGCGGCGGCGACCCGCCGAAGCCCAAGCTGGGCACGAAGAAGGTCCCGGAGCCCATTGAGACGCGGGACCCTCCGACCTTCATCCGCATCGTGGCAGACGAGGACGAGCCCATCGAGTTCCACACCGGGCAGCGGCGGTACGTGCGCATCGAGACTGACGCAAACTCGGACTACCACGACCCCGATGACCCGAAGAAGTCGCGGCTCAACGTCGCGGTCGGCGACGACCTGGAGGTATTCGGGACCAGTCCTCTGAGCGGTGGTAGGATGCGGATCGGCGTCCGCGCGAAGGCGGACGTGGCCATCGGGACCAAGGGCAGCGTCCGGGTGGAGCTCTATCGGCCCGGTGCGTCGGCCCTGAGCGACGAGCGGGACTACCGGATCGTCGAGCCCCCGAAGCCGAAGGAGGGCGAGAACCAGACCGCCTTCCCGCAGTTCGAGCTGATCCCCG
Organism: uncultured Ectothiorhodospiraceae bacterium; assembly: GCA_937867305.1. GTDB lineage: Bacteria > Pseudomonadota > Gammaproteobacteria > JAABTG01 > JAABTG01 > JAGNLM01. Next base: position 11,177 of record CALMKJ010000184.1, read on the forward strand.
TGGACGGGCCGGACGACGAGAACTGGACCTACGTCACCGACCAGGCTGACGACCTCGACGTCAAGCGCCACGCCAGCGGCGCGCAGATGACGGAAGGGACCCTCTACGTCTACTACTCGACCGCATTCCCGCGCTTCGCCAACGAGAAGCGGCGCCTGGAGGCGTCGAACCCGGCCCTCGCGCACTCGTTCCAGCGCCGGTACGAGCTCTGGCTGGCCGTTCACGCCTTGCTTAAGCACGAGGACGAGGCGAGCGCGACGGCCGAGGTGGACGACGACAGCGAGGTGGCGCAGGAGATCAAGCGCCAGGAGCGCTGCCGACTCGCGGCCGTGGCCACCATGATGGCGGCTCAGGAGGTGAAGAGTGGCATTGCGTTGGGGGAGGATGAGGCGGCGGCCTGATCGCCAGGCCGGCGCTGGATGACTATCTCGTCGCACGTCGCGGCTACGACCTGCGGGTCGAAGCGCCCGATAGAGTGGGCCGCGTAGGCCCAGTCGGCCTCGACGGACAGCCACCGGCGCCCGAGCGCCTGCGCGACCGCGCCCGTGGTGTTGCTCCCCGCGAACGGGTCGAGGACCGTGTCGCCCGCGTCCGTGAGGAACTTGACGAAGAACTCCACCAGCGTCGCGGGCATCCGCGCGGGGTGGACCGGGGCGCCGCGCTCCACGCAGAACCTCCGGTAGTCGTCGCTGGATAGGGTGTTCGCCGCCTTGAGGAGGTTCGTGGCCTCCTCAAGGTACTCGGCGAAGCCCTGCGGCGTCACCATTCCGTCGAGCGCCGGCACCGCCTCTGCACCGCCGACATTCGGGGGTATGGCTCCGCTGTTGTCCGTCTTGAAGCTCTCCGCGCCGATGTTGTGCTCGGAGGGGCGCGGCCCGGCGTTGTACTTGCCGGTCTCGATCAGCCGCCGCATGCTCGGGCTGTACTCCCGCAGCACCTTCCGGTTGTCCGCCTTCGGTCGCGTCGTCGGGGACATCCACCAGATGCGCGTGAAGGCGTCCTTGACCCGCACCCGCTCCCGGTTGACCCACTGGACCGGCGACGGGAGCCTGGCCGGATTGTACCAGATGAACTCCTGGCAGAGGTGGAGGCCGCCCTTCTTCAGGAAGCGCAGGAACGCCTCGATCACGTGCGTGGCCATGACCGGCTCGCCGGGCACCCACGCATTGCCGATCTCGATGACGATGGAGCCGTCGTCGGTGACGAGGTCACGCAGGAGCGGTGCAAACTTGGCGAACCACCGGATGTACTCCTCGCCCTGGAGGTTGCCGTAGCTCTTCTTGGTGTTCAGGGGAAAGGGCGGCGACGTGAACGCCAGTTGGACCTTTCCGCTGTGCGCCTGGAGGGGCCGGCTGCGCAGCACCTTGAGGGAGTCGCCGCAGTAGGCAGAGCCCAAGTCCGTCTCGTAGATGGGCGTGGACGCACGCCGCCCCTTCCTGAGCGTCGCGGCGATCGCTATGTCGTGTGTCTTGCCCCAGTCTGCCATCTCGCTCTACTTACGATTCCTTCGATCACATTATCCTGAGCCGGAGCTCTCGTACACGGCCCAGGAGGAGCCCTGGTCGTCGTTGCAGGCCCAACGTGGCCCGCCTTTCGAATGGTGGCCGCCGCGGGAATCGAACCCGCACGGGCGAAGCCCGAGGCATTTTAAGTGCCTTGTGTCTACCAGTTCCACCAGGCGGCCTGCTCTCTCCATATCCTCCCGAACCCATGCCCGCGACTCATGCGAGCCGCGCCCATCGGGCCTATCTCGGGCCTCCTTCGGCGCATTCGGACCTAGGCGCATGATCCGATTGCGCTTTTCTTCGGGCACGGCCGGATTTTAAGTCTGGTGCGTCTACCAGTTTCGCCAAGGGGGCGCGCGACAGGCGCGTGGCTTCGTCTAGCCGGGCGCACCCGCGCCGGCAACCCGCCGCTCAGACCCCGTAGAGCCAGTCGTAGCGCTTCGCCAGCCGCTCGCCGCC
>CALMKJ010000185.1 GCA_937867305.1 uncultured Ectothiorhodospiraceae bacterium
GCGGCTGCCGCGAGCTTCGGGCTGGTCGAGCACGGCGTGAGCGGGCTCGGCAACGCGTATTCCGGAGGCGCCGCCATCGCCGAGGACCCAACCACCGTCTTCTTCAATCCGGCAGGCATGACGCGTCTTCCCGGCACCCGGGCGAGCTTCGCGGTCAACTACATCAAACCGTCCATCCAGTTCAAGAACCAGGGCAGCAAGCTGGCCGGCGTCTTCCCCATCCGTGGGGGCGACGCGGGGGACGGGGGCGGCGGGGTCTGGGTGCCCAACGCCTATCTGACGCACGCCGTGAGCGACCGGGTGACGCTCGGTCTCGCCATCGACACCCCGTTCGGTCTGGTGACGGACTACAGCGACGAGTGGGTTGGCCGGTACCACGCGGTCAAGTCCGACCTCAAGACCATCAACGTGAATCCCTCGGTTGCCGTGAAGCTCGATCACGGACTGTCGGTCGGCGCGGGGCTGAGCGCCCTGTACACCGACGTGACGCTCACCAGCATGCTTGATGTCGCTGCGGGGCTGGCAAAGAAGGGATTTCCGGTAACGCCCGGGACGTTGGATGCCAAGGTGAAGATCTCCGGTGACGACTGGAGCTTCGGCTACAGTCTGGGACTGCTCTACGAGTTGAGCGAACAGACCCGCTTTGGCATGTCCTACCGCAAGTGGTTCAAGCCGAAGCCCGAGGGGGATGCCAAGTTCGACTTCGCTGCCGGTACCCCAGCCGCAGCCGGCATCGACCATACGCAAGACGCCAGCGCAGAGGTCTCGCTCCCGGATTCCCTCTCCGTCAGCGCGTACCACGCCCTGACCCCCGAATGGGCGCTGATGGCCGACGTCACCTGGACGAACTGGAGCCGGACCAAGTCCATCCCGATCGAGCTCGAAACTACCTCGAGCGAGCTTCACCTCGATTACAAGGACTCCTGGCGCTACGGCCTCGGGCTCACCTACACACCCAGCGGGGGTCCCCTCACCTGGCGTGTGGGCGTCGCCTCGGACGAGGAGCCCATCCGGAACAGCGAGACGCGCAGCCCCCGTCTGCCCGGAAACGACCGCATCTGGCTTGCCGTGGGGGCGAACTATCGTGTGACCGACAAGGTGAGCGTGGACTTCGGGTACGCGCACCTCTTCGTAGACGACGCGAAGACCAACAACACGAACGAATACGGGCACACCCTGAAGGGTGACTACGACCTCAAGGTCGACATCGTGGGTCTGCAGCTGAACTGGCAGATGTGACGACGTGGTGCCCAGTCAGGAGGTTTCCAATCTCCTGACCGGCCGCGCCAGGGAGCGCTCCCCCTGGCGCGGCCAAAAGCAGAAAGGCAACTGGGCAGGCCCCCTCGGGTCAACGCCGGCCTGACCGTACGGTGTCAACCCCCCGAAGTCAGGCCACCCGCCGGCGCGCGCGGGTCGGCCCTTCCTCGTAGACCTTATCGATGCGCTCCTGGAACCTCTCCACGACCCGGCTGCGGCGCACCTTCATCGTGGGGGTGAGCAGCCCATTGTCCACTGTCCAGGCCTCGGTCGACAGGACCAGGCGCCGGATCTTGGCGTAGCCCGGGAACCCCCGAACCTGCCGGTCCACCCGGGCCTGCGCCGCGCTGGCGACCCGCGGGTCCTCGAGGCTCTCCGGCGCGGCCGGGTCGAGACGGAGCTTCTCCGCGAGCCTGCCCCACTCCTCGGCGTTCAGCACCAGCACCGCGCTGAGGAAGGCACGCCCTTCCCCCACCACCATCGCCTGGTCGAAGAGGTCGTCGAGGGTGATGGCGACCTCCATGTCCACGGGCGGCACGTTCTCCCCGTTGGAGAGCACGAGGATGTCCTTCAGGCGGCCCGTGATGTAGATGCGGCCCTCCCGCAGGGCCACCTTGTCGCCCGTGTGGAGCCAACGGTCCCGGGTGAGCACCTGGCGGGTGGCCTGCTCGTCGCCCCAGTACCCCCGCATCACGCCGGGACCGCGCACCAGCAATTCGCTGTCTTCCCCGAGCCGCAGCTCGATCCCCGGTAGCGGGGGGCCCACACTCGCCGGGTCGTTGAAGTTGAAGGTGTTGACGCTCACCACGGGGCTGGTTTCGGTCAGCCCGTAACCCTGAAGCACCGGCAGCCCCAGCCCCACGAAGAGGCGTGCCACCGGCGCGGGCAGCGCGGCACCGCCGCTCACCGCGATCCGCAGGCGCCCGCCCATGCGTGCCAGCACCTTCTCCGCCACGAGGCGCCTGAGGAGCGGCCAGAGAAGGAGAGAGGGAGACCAGCTCGCTCGGCGCTGCTGCACCTCGAAGCGCCGCCAGCCCACGTCGACGGTGGACTGGAAGAGGCGGCGACGCAGGGGGCTCCCCTTCTCCAACTGCTGCTGGATTCGGGCGTAGAAGCGCTCGAAGATGCGCGGCACGGCGATCAGCGCCGTCGGCCGCACCTGCTCCAGGTCCTCCGCCAACTGCTGGACCGAGCGGCTGAAGGCCACGGTCGAGCCGGTGATGAGGGGCAGGTAGTACCCCCCCGTCCGCTCCAGCATGTGGGAGAGCGGCAGGAAGGACAGGAAGACGTCTTCCCGATAGATGTCGATGACCTGCGTCGCGGCCTGGGCCACGGAGGAGATGTTGCGGTGGCTCAGCATCACGCCCTTCGGCCGCCCCGTGGTGCCCGAGGTGTAGACGATGGACGCCAGGGCGTCCGGGTCTCCGTCCCGGACGGCAAGGGGTTGCGTCTCCCCGGGCAAACGCTGGCTCAACCCGGCGACACGCTCGTCGGGGAACGAGCCTTCGCCGGAACGCCCCTCGGAGAGCAGCAACACCCGCTGCAGCGCCGCGGCCTCCGCGAGGTGCGGCGCCAGGCGGCGCCAGGCCGCTGCGTCCTGCACCAGCAGCAAGCGCGCGCCGGAGTCTTTCAGGATGTGCGCGACGTTGTCGGGCCGGTCGTCCACATAGAGAGGCACCGTGACGAGCCCGAGACCGAGGGCCGCCTGGTCGAAGATCACCCACTCGGGGGAGTTCCTGAGGGCGAGGGCCACCCGGTCACCGGGGTGTAACCCCTCCTGCCCGAGCACCGCCTGCCAGCGCCCGACCTCGCGCGCGACCTCGCTCCAGGTGAGGTCACGCCACTGCG
>CALMKJ010000186.1 GCA_937867305.1 uncultured Ectothiorhodospiraceae bacterium
GGCGTGGGCGCGGTACAACGGGGAGGCCGGGCGATGAGCGCCAAGGCCGAGCTGGAGGCCCTGCGGTCGGCCCGTGGTCGTGGCGCCCGCGACCTCATGGCCGCCGCGCTGAACATGGAGCCTGTCGTATGACCGCGGCACGGGTTCAGATGGTGACCACAAACGTGGACTTCACAGACGGCCCACGCGGCTCACTGGCGAACTTCCTCGACTCGTTCCCCGGCGCCGGCCTCGCGTTCCTCCAGGAGGCGAAGAAGCTCGACCTGCGCCATGAGCTCTCCGGCCTCGTCGGGGTCCACCAGGCCGGCGACACCGCCCGCGCCGGGTCGGCGCTGGTGTGGGACCGCACCCAACTCCAGGCACTCGGCCGGTCCTGGCACCTGGGCGCGAACCCGGTCCCCGGGTGGATGCTCGCACGGTGGCTCACCTGGGCCGACCTAGAGCACCGGGCAACGTCGTTCCGGTTCCGGGGGATCGCCGCCCACGCCCCCCCCCGCTACCTGGGGAAGGCCCCCCAGGCCGAGTTCAAAGCCAACATGGCGAGGTTCATCGCCCTGTCCCCGCTGCCCGTCGTGGTCGGGCTCGACACGAACCAGAAGAACCCCGCACGGTGGGCCGGCGACCTAGGGCTGGGGTGGGCCGGGAAGGGCGTGGACGGGTTCGCCTACTCGCACACGCTGGACGTGGGCGACGTACGCCGTCTGAAGCCAACCGGATCCGACCACCGCGCCGTGGCCGCAACCCTCACCCTGGGGAAGCCGTGACGACCACCCGTGCCCCCAGGCCGCCGGTCCCGCTGGCCGACTGCCGCCAATGCGGAGAACCCATCGTCTTCGTGAAGCTCGACACCGGCGCAACCATGCCCGTGAACCCGGTCCCCAACCCTGACGGGAACGTAGCCGCCCGCCTCCAGGGTCGGGGACTGGTCGGGTTCGTGGTCTCCCGCGACCGGCTCCCGGGCGGGTTCTACCCCATCCGGATGACCCCGCACTTCGCGACCTGTGAAGCGCTCCGCGCCGAGCGGAAGCCCCGTGGTACCCCCGATACCCCCTTGTTCTGACGCACCACCCAACCCACGAAAGGAACCACCCGCCATGTCTGCTGTTGTAAAGCTCTCATCCAAGCTGCCCGGTGACTTCGAGACGAACGGGCTCGACCAGCACACCGAGTGGTTGCAGGAGAACCCCAAGAAGCTCCTGGTCGCGGCCGTGTGGCTCGACGTGCAGCGCATCACCGTGGACACCGACACCGGGGAGCACATCCCCACCGTGCGGGTCCGCCGCATCGAGCCGCTGGGGGAGACCGGTGAGGTGTCCGACCTGATGGTCAAGGCGATCCAGGCCGCGGTGGAGAAGCGCACCGGGCGTACCCCGATCCCGTTCGACATTGCCGAGGTCACCGAGGACAAGCACTCCGACTCACTCGACTACGAAGACGACTGACCCCCCGTGCTCGACGGCCCCCTAAGGATCACTGTCCCCGGCCACCCCGCCCCGAAAGGCTCCCTGAAGTGCATCGGGGCCCGGGGTGGCCGGGGCCATGTCCTCATCGAAGACAACAAGCGCACGAAGGGGTGGCGGGAGACCATCGCCCACTACGCGACCCGTAGCCCAGCCGCCGGCCCCGGGCAACCGTTGTCCGCGGACGTGGTGTTCACCCTCCCGCGGCCGAGGTCCCACTACGGCACCGGCCGCAACGCGAACACTCTGAAACCGAACGCCCCCACCCACCCGGTGTCCCACGCGACCGGCGACCTGGACAAGCTGCTGCGCCTGGTCCTGGACGCCCTCCAGGACGCGAAGGTGATCCCCGATGACTGCGCCGTGGTGGAGGCCCACACCAGGAAGGTCTACCCATGCCAGGATCCCCAGGACCCGGGCGGGGTGCGTCCCTGGCCCGGTGTCGTCATCACCCTGTCCCCCGCGACCTGAGGAGCTGGTTCCGCGTGCTCATCGTCCTGTCCGTCGCGCTGCTGGTCCTGTCGGTGTGGATGCTGGTGGGGGACAACTGGTGGGAGCCGAGGAAGTGAGCGGCCGAATCGTGGGCGAGGTACTGGACTACGCCCCCATAGACCTCCGCCCCGCCGAGTTCCTGGTACTCATCGCAGTGGGCGAGGACGCCCGCGACACCGACCGGGTCTCCAAGTTCTCCGACGTGGAGAACCTGACCCGCCGCACCCGGTTGAAGGCCGGCACGGTTCGCAACGCCCTCGCTGAGCTCGTCGGCCGAGGACTCATCATCCCGACCTACCAGCGCGCCCGCATCGGCCTTCACCAGGAGTACACCGTAGCCCGACTCACGAACGCCCGACACGCAACGATCCGACCGATCCACACCAACGAGAGCGTCACCCCACGATGACACTAGAGCGTCACCCCCCAATGACACTCCGCCCTGTGGATAACCACCAGAGAGTGTCACCGAGAGTGTCATCGAGAGTGTCATCGAGAGTGTCACCCCACGATGACACCACTCCGTACTCCGTACTCCGTATACACAACCACCCCTGTACTCGCTATCCACAGGTACCTACGAAACCGGAGACCACATGCCACGCAACCGATGGAACGGAAGACGAGTCACAACCGCACTCCGCTGGCTCCTCCGAACCCGAGGCGACCGCTGCTGGCTCTGCGGCCACCCAGGAGCCAACTCCATCGACCACACCCAACCCGCCTCCACCCACCCACACCTGGAATGGGAACCCCACAACTGGCAACCCGCCCACCTCGCAGCAGCCGGCCACCCCCGCGGATGCCAACACCCAGACTGCAAATGCCCAGGCAACACCGGCCGAGGCGCACAACCCCACACCCAACCCCCCACCCGACCCTGGTAACCCACACGGCCGACCACGACAAACCACGACCACCCGTCGCGCACAGCTTGACACGACGGCCCCCCCGTCTTGGCCCGAGCCGGCCAGGAGGCTGGCAGCAGTGCTGCCGCCTCTCTCTCTCCCGGCATCCCGGGTAACCTCGCCTCGCCCGTTTGGGCCTTACCGCGTGTCACACTTGACGGGTGGATGCGGTGGACGGTGGGCGGCCCGGAGCGGAGTCGCGATCGGTGGCAAGGCCGGTGGGTTCCGGTGCTGCTGGTCCGATCCGGGCCGCTTTCCGGCGTGTGGTGGCGGATGCTCGCGAGTCGGGTCGGTTTACCACGGAGGACGAGCTGCGGGCGCTGCTGGCGGAGCGTTACGCCGCGTTGGCGGATCGTGCTTCGGCCGCGGGGGACGCCCGGGGGCTGATGCAGGCCGGAGACAAGCTTGCGGAGCTGCTGGACGTGTTGCCGTGTCGAGCTGCTGGGGGAGGTGCAGCGGGTGACGGTGGTGAGCGTGCGCGACTCCTCAGCATCATCGACAGTCCTCCCACGGTGGGGGACGCCGCGGACGCCTGAGCGGCCGTCGTATGGGGCCGCGGTGGCGGCTGTGTCGGAGGCGATGGGTCGGCCGTTGATGCCGCATCAACGGCACGCGGTGGATGTGTTCCTGGAGGTCCAGTCTGAGGCGGCCGGGGACCCGGAGCCGGGGGAGTGGGCGTACGACGATGCGTCGTGGACGGTGCAGCGGCGTGGGGGTAAGACGGCTGTGATCGCACCGGTTGCGGCGCACCGTGCGCGGCTGGTGCAGCGGGCCCGGATGTTCATGACGGCGCAGACGCGGGCGAAGGCCCGGAGTCGGTGGCTGGACGTGACCGACGACCTGTTGTCGTCGGTGTTGCGGCCGGATGTGCGGCGCAAGGTCGGGAACATGAACGAGGAGCTTCGGTGGGTGGAGACGGGGTCGCTGCTGACCCCGTTCGCACCGAACGAGGAGGGGCTGCACTCTGAGACGCCGGACCTGGTGTTCGTGGACGAGTTGTGGGCGTTCAACGCTGAGCAGGCTCGGGCGATCAAGGCCGGATACGTCCCGGCGTTCGCGACGAGCTCGGGGCAGGCGTGGAAGATGTCAACGGCTGGCACGGCGGACTCAGTGTGGTTGGCCCAGGTGCGGGTCACGGGGCGGGCGGCGGTGGAGGCCGGGACCCGGCGGGGGGTTGCGTACATCGAGCATGGGCTACCCGATGTGGTGAACGGGCTCCGCCTGGAGGAGTTGTCGGACGCTGAGCTGATCCAGGCGTGCATTGACCATCACCCGGCGGTGTGTCACACCCCGGGGTGTCCTGGGCCGAGGTTGCGGCGGCCGTGTCCGCATGGGTTCACGGTGCGGCCGGCGGCGATCAGGTCGGCGTGGGTCGAGATGGACGACCGGGCGGAGTTTGTGCGGGCGTACGGGAACCGGGACGCTGAGGAGGGGGCCGGGGAGTGGGCCGGGGTTCCTGAGACCACGGTTCTGCGGCAGATCGACATCCTAGGGATCCCGGCGAATGCGCCGGTGTGCCTGGGGGTGGCGGTGGATCCTCAGTCTGAGGACGCCGCCCTGGTGGCGGGGTGGCGGGACCGGGCGGGCCGGATGCATGTCGAGCTGATCCGCCGCGAGGTCGGTACCCGGTGGGTCGCTGAGACCGTGGCGGGGGTCTCTGAGCGGCAGAGGCCGGCGCTCATCGCGGTGGGGTCCACGGGGCCGGCGCGGGATGTGGCCGACCAGCTGGAGGCCGCCGGGCACCCGGTGTTGCGGGTGGCCCAGGCGGATCATGTGGCGGCTGATGTGCGGCACCGTGACGAGCTGCAGGCCGGGTCGTGGTTCCACTCGTGGTCTCCGGAGGTGGAGGCGGGTGCGAAGTATGCCGGGTGGTCTGGTCGGTGGGTGAAGGGTTCGGCGCCGGTGTCGGCGTTCACGGCGGGTGCGTTGGCGGGGTGGGCGTTCGACCATGCCCCGCCGGTGCGCCCCGGATTCTGGATGGGATGAGGCGGGCGTATGTCGTTGTCGCAGTTGTGGCCCCCGGTGGAGCCGCGGACGTTGACCAGGCAGGTGTGGGACTCGACCACGGCCCGGGGTCTGCCGGGTGTGGGGCGGGCGTTGGGGTTGTACTCCATGATCGGGTCGTGCCCCCTGGAGCTGGTGAAGGGTTCCGAGGTTCGCCCCGCCGGGGCCGGCCCGGGCACGGGTCCGCGGCTGCTGGATCGGCCGGACCCTGACCAGGCGCGCCCCACGTTCGTGTCCCTCCACGTGGAGGACTACCTTCTGCACGGCAACGCGTGCCACCTGGTCACGGCCCGGGACGCCTCAGGGCGGCCGGCTGCGGTGCGGTGGTACCCCGCACACCGGTGGGGCATCCAGGAGAACCGCGGGCAACCGGTGTACACCCTGGACGGGCGGGAGGTCCCCCGGGCTGATGTGGTCCACGCCCAGCGTGGTGCTGACCCGGTGATGCCGTGGCGCGGTGTCGGTGTGGTGGAGCAACATATGCGGTCGTTGAACCGGATCGGGCTGCAGGAGGCCGCCGAGTCGTCGGCGCTCACGGATCGGGGAATGCCGTCGGTGGCGATCATCTCCCCGAACACCGAGCTGGACCCGGTGGACGCGGACAAGGTGGCTGACAAGTGGGTGGAGCGGTTCCGTGGGTCGGAGCCGCGGCCGGGTATCTTCCCGGCCGGTACCCAGGTGGTGCCGTTGTCGTGGAAGCCGACCGACTCGCAGATGGTGGAGGCGCGGTCACTGTCGGCCAAGGACGCGGCGAACATCTTCAACCTAGACGGGTACTGGCTCGGTGCCGAGGGATCCTCGCACACGTACCGGACCCCGGGGCCCATGTTCCTGGTCCTCACGAAGACGGCCCTAGGGCCGCTCATGGACGTCCTGGAGGACGTGTGGTCGGCCGCGTGGCTCCCCCACGGGTCGCGAGTGAGGTTCAACCGCACCGAGCTGCTGAGGGACGACCTGCCGGCGATGCTGCAGGCGTTCACCACGGGGGCGGGGCTGTTCCCGGACCCGAACGAACCCCGGGAGTACATGGGTTTCCCGGCGCTCCCGGCCTCTGCCTGGCCCGCCGCCCCGCCGCCGGCACCCGCCGAGCCGGGGAGTGTAGACCCGCCCACCGACAACCCCGACGACGACGACGACGACCAGGAGGACGACCAGTGAGCACGATGACCCCCGAACTGCGGACCATGCCCGCCGTGGTGCAGCTGCGCGACGTGGAGACCACCGACACCCTGACCCGGCTCGCCGGGCGTGCCGTGCCCTACGGCGAGGACGCCGACATTGGGTGGTTCCTGGAGTCGTTCGCGGCCGGGTCGCTCGGGAAGTCCATCAAGGAGGCCGCCCGGGCGCTGCCGCTGCTCATGTTCCACGACGACCGGTCGTTCCCGATCGGGGCCGCGGAGTCGTGGGACGAGAAGTCGGACGGGCTCTACGGGGTGTGGCGGCTCGACCGGGGCGACACCGCCCAGCGGGCTGCCCAGCTCGCGAAGGACGGAATCCTGAACTTCATGTCTATCCGGTTCCAGCCGATCCGGTCCATGTGGACCTACGCGGAGGACTTCGCACCGGACCTGGGGGCCGCGCACAAGGACACCGTGTTGCGGCAGGAGGCCCGCCTCCTGGAGACCTCGCTTGTGTCCACCCCGGCCTATGCGGGGGCGGCGGTGGAGTGGGTGCGCTCGGGTGAGCCGATGCGGAAGCGGGCCGGGAGCCGGCGTGCGGCGGACGCGTGGCGCGCCGAGCTGGTGCGACTCCGCGGCTGACCGTGGCCGCGTGTTCTACGCTGGTCACCAGATAGGCCGCGCCGCTGATCGCGCCGGACCCCACGCCGGACCCAATGGGGCACCACCTGGGGCACCACCCGAGAGGCACCCGACCGACTAACCATCGTTCGTGTGACCCGAGGAGGTCCCCCGTGAGTAACCCCGTCATCACCCGCCTGGAGGAGCAGCGCGCCGCCCAGGTCGAGTTCATCGACCAGACCCTCAGCAGGGTGGACGCCGAGGAACGCGACCTGGTCCAGGCCGAGCAGGACAACCTGTCCGCCGCCCGCGAGCGCATCGCCCAGATTGACTCCCAGCTGGAGCCGCTGCGCGAGTTCGAGAAGCTGCGCGGCGCCCACCGCTCCACCGGCGCCTCATACAGCTCGACCGGCACCGGCGGCCAGACCGGCGGCGGACAGTCGCTCGCGATCAACACCCGTGAGCACGAGTACCGCACCGCCGGGGAGTTCCTGGCGGACGGGTACCGGGCCGCGCAGAAGGGCGACGAGGCCGCCCGCGACCGTCTCCAGTCCACGGGCGTGGTCCTGGAGGGCGGGCAGCTGGTCCGTGCGTCGGCCCCGCACACCACCACCGCCGAGGTTCCCGGGCTGCTGCCCGTGACCATCCAGGGGCAGGTCATGTCCGACCTGGACGCGGCCCGCCCGTTCATCTCCTCCGTGGGCGCCAAGGACCTGGGCGGCATCCCCGGGACCACGTTCAAGCGGCCCGTGGTGACCGAGCACGTCAATGTGGGCAAGCAGTCCGCGGAGAAGGCCGAGGTCGAGGACGGTCAGTTCAAGGTCGGGGCGGTGGACTTCACGAAGGACACCTACGGCGGCTGGATGAACGTCTCTCGGCAGGCGATCGACTGGACCTCTCCGGCCGTGTGGGACGCCCTCATGACCGACTTCATGGAGGTGTACGCGGTCGAGACGGAGAACGCCGCCGCGGACGCGTTCGTCACCGCGGTCACCCAGACCCAGGAGCTGACCAGCGACGCCGGCGACGACCCGACCCTGACCGAGCTGCTGGGCGGGCTCTACGGTGCCGCGTCGCTCGCGTACGCCGGCTCCGGCCGACTCCCGGACACCATCTGGGCGTCGCTCGACTGGTGGGTAAAGCTCGGTGTCCTGGTTGACCACCTGAAGGCGACCACGGCCGGCAACGGTGGCGGGGACTCCTCGCTGACCTCTTTCACCGGGAACTTGCTGCAGACGAACCGGGTCATCGTGCCGTCGTTCCCGGCCGGGACCCTGATCGTGGGCGTGAAGTCCCGCACCGAGGTCTACGAGGACCGGTTCGGGTTCCTCACCGCGGTGCAGCCGAAGGTGTTCGGTGTCGAGCTCGCGTACGGCGGGTACATGGCTTCCGGCACGATCAAGCCGGCGGCGTTCGCCAAGCTCGTCAACGCGTCCTAGCCCGATCGGCTGTGGCGCGGACCTGGCTCACTGCCCGTCTGGTCCTGGACTATCTCCAGGATCAGGCGGGCGAAGCCGTGCCCGAGGGTACCCGGCCGGCGCTCGATCAGGCGGTGGCCGCAGTCGCAGAGTGGGTGGAGGACGAGCTGCACCCCGGGTACTGGAACACCGCCACCCCACCCGAGTACGAACCGCCGGCTGACATCAAGCTGGGGGCCGTCATGTACGCCGCCCGCCTTTACGAGCGCCGCGGCTCGATGCTCGGAGTAGCCGGCTACTCCGAGCTCGGGGGGTCCCCGATCCTGCGGGAGGACCCCGACATTGCCCGCCTCCTACGGATCGGCCGTCACCGGGCGTTCACGTTCGGTGCCCCCACCATCCCCGCCGAGGAGGTTGTGTGATGCGCCGCATGCTGGTGCTGGTCACCCCGTGGCACGTCCCGATCCAGACCAGCCGTGGGCTGGTCACGTTCGGCCCCGGTGACCTCCAGGTGCCCGACGACCTGTCCCGGGTGAAGCTGCTCCTGGAGCACGGCCGGGACGTGGTGTTGTCGGTCGCGATCGAGCATCACACCACCACGACCGGGCTCACGATGCTGTTCGAGCAGCCCGACACCCCCGAGGCGCGGGCGGCGTTCGACTCTGCGGCGCGGGGTCTCCGCGACGGCGTGTCCCCGGGAGTCGAGATGGACTCCCCGACTATGACACGCATCAGGCGGGCCGGTCCCGGGGTCTCCGTCGCCGGGGCCGGCCTCCTGCGGGAAGTGTCGCTGTGCGCGGTGGCCGCCCACCCGGATGCGCGGGTGCTGGGGGTGACCCCGTGAGCCTGTACCTGTGTGCGCGTGAGGTTGCTCAGTCGTTCGTGGGCGCCGGCATCGAGGCCACCGCCGACCCACGGGTAGCGGTCACGTTCCCGGGCCCCGGCGGGGTGTTCGTGCCGCCCCCGACCCGGGACCACCTGAACAAGCTCGACACGTGGGAAGTGGTGTGCCTGGCCGGCACCAGGACCGCGGACCTGACCACGCTCCGACTCCTCTCGGACCTGGCCGACCGGGTCGCTGAGGTCGCACCGGTGGAGAGCACCCGCCCCGGGCTGTACCAGCTCGTTTCCGACCAGCCGCCACACCCGGTGCTGTTCTGCACCTTCACCACACCCGAATGGAGACAAACGACATGACGATCATCGACTCTCGCCTACGCATCGGCGTGCTGACCGTGGACTCTGAGGCGTTCGCAGGGCAGGCCACCAGCGTCCAGCTCGTGCCCACGGTGGCCGAGTCCGGGGAGCGGGTGGAGGTGCTGACCGGGGACGTCCTGTTGCCTGAGGAGGTCACCTCCTGGGCGCTGAACTTCACCGGTATTCAGGACTTCTCCGACCCAGACGGGTGGGTGGAGTTCTGCCGGGCGAACGCCGGGGACGTGGTCCCGTGCACGTTCAAGCCGAACGCGGAAGGCCCGTCGTACGCACTGACCGCGAAGGTGCGGGCCGTCGTGATCGGCGGCGGCGTGAACGTGCGCCTGACCTCCGACGCGTCGTGGCCGATCCAGACCGGCCCGACCCCGACCTACACCCCGTAACCGATGACCACCACCACCACGGGGGTGCGGGTTCCCGGGTTGGGGGCCCTCATGGCGGACCTGTCCCGGATGGGTGCCGACCTGGAGGACACCACCGACCTGGAGGCCGCCACCGCCGGGGAGGTGGCCTCCAAGATCGCGGGTGCGGCCCCCCGGGTTACCGGCCGGTTGGCCGGGTCGGTGGGGCCGTCCCCGTTCGGGGTGGAGGTGTCGGCACCGTACGCCGGCCCCATCCAGGGGGGGTGGCCGGCGCGGGGGATCGAGCCGAACCCGTTCGTTGACCGGGGCATCACCGCCGCGGTCCCGGGGGTGGAGGCGCTGGCAGTGGACCACTGCCGGGAAGCAACCCGGCATATCAAGAGCAGCTACTAGAGGAACGGAGACCTCACCATGACCGACCAGCCGTCGCACACAGCTGAGCACGACACCCCGAGGGTGTGCCTGGTGCCGGAGGGGAAGCGGCCCACCCAGCTCACCGTGGGTGAGATGGGGTACGCGTCCCGGGCCGCCGGGTTCAACCTCATGTCCGCGTTCGCTGAGGACGACCACCCGAACCAGCTGCTGGCGTGGGCTCACATCGCGTGGATGTGGGCGCGTCGGGCACGGCCGGACGCGACGCTGGAGGAGTTCACGAACCTGGAGGTTCGGGACCTGTGGGCGGTGCTCGGTGTGGGCGCCGGCTCCGTTGAGCCGGTGGAGGAGGACCCGGGAAACCCTTCAGCCTCCGCGCACGAGTAGTCGTCGCGCACATGTGGGGAGGAGGCGTCCTCCCCGATGACCTGGAGGCCCTGGAAACGCAGACCTACCTAGCGATGGTGGAACACCTTATGGAAGTTCAGGAAGCGAGGCGGCGGCGATGATCGGCGGCACCCGTGCAGCAGCCGTGGGCGTTGACGTTGACGTTGACTCCCGTGGTGTCGGCCCGGGTGTACAGTCCGCGAACCGTGAGCTGGGGAAACTCGGGGGGGCCGCGAAGCTCGCCGGGGCCGCAGTGGTCGCCGGCCTCGCGGTGGCCACCGCCGCCGCGGCCAAGTTCTCGTTCGACGCGATCGGCGCGGCGTCGGACTGGCGGGAGACGCTGAACAAGTCCCGGGTGATCTTCGGGGACCACGGCCGCGAGATGCGGAAGTGGGCCGAGGGTGCGGCCGAGTCCGCCGGACTGTCGAAGCAAGCCGCCCTGGAGGCGAGCAGCGGGTTCGGGGACATGTTCTCCCAGCTCGGGTTCGCCCAGGGGACCGCGGCCGACATGTCCCGCGACGTCGTGCAGCTGGCCGCCGACCTGGGGTCGTTCAACAACCTGGAGACCTCCGACGTAGCCGACCGCATGTCGGCCGCGTTCCGCGGGGAGTACGACTCCCTCCAGGCGCTGATCCCGAACATCAACGCCGCCCGGGTCGAGAAGGAGGCCCTGGCCTCGTCGGGCAAGAAGACCGCCGATGAGCTGACCGCGCAGGAGAAGGCCGCCGCGGTCCTCGCGATCATGCACAAGGACGGGGCGAAAGCGGCCGGTGACTTCGCCCGCACCCAGGACGGGTTGGCGAACCAGTCCAAGATCCTCAAAGCCGACCTTGAGAATCTGAAGACCGAGCTCGGGGAGAAGCTGCTCCCGATCGCGACCGAGTTTGTGGGTTGGTTGCGTGAGGAAGCAATCCCGTGGGTGAAGCGCACCGCTGAAGCGTTCTGGGACGAGTTCGGGCCCTCCATCAAGGACGCGGGTAGGGCGATCCGTGACGACGTGATCCCGGCCCTCCAGGCGTTCTACGGGTGGTTGCGGGACGAGATCGTCCCGGTCATCAAACGTGAGGTTCGCCCGGCGCTGAAGGACATCAAGGACGCGTTCCAGGAGCTGAAGGAGAAGATCAAGGAAAACGAGCCTGAGCTGCGGGACCTGGCCGAGCAGCTGAAGAAGGCCGGCGAGTGGGCCGCTGAGCACCTAATCCCGGTTCTAGTGGACCTGTGGAAGAACCACCTGGTGAAGATGATCGAGCAGATCGGCGCCGCCATTGAGGTTATCTCCACCCTGGTGCAGTGGTTCAAGGACGCGAAGGCGGCCGTGGAAGACCTGATCGGGTGGATCGGGAAGATTGACTGGCCGGACAAGCCGGACTGGTTGGACTTCTCCGCGCCGGGGTTCGGTCCCGCACCGGGTGCCGGTGGCTGGGGCGGGTTGGCTGAGGGTTCGTGGGTCGGTGACGTTGAGGCGTTCCTAGCCTCCGCCGCGAGCTGGGGTGGGCCCACCGTGGTGGACCAGCGCACCTATCTGCGGGTGGACGTGGACGGGTCGGGGATCGTGGACGAGCACGCCGTGGCCCAGCAGTTGGAAGGGGTGTTGACCCGGTACGCCGACAGGCTCGGGCGCCCCCTCGTGATCGAAGGGGTCTGACCATGTCGCTGCTGTACTTGAACGGGTTCGATGAGGTCGGGGTGCACGATCAGAGCGCCGTCATCACCGGCACCCCCACGTTCGTGACCGGCCGGCGTACCGGATCCTCAGCCCTCCGGCTGACGAACACCACCCAGGGCTGGCAGTGGGGCATCCCGAACACGCAGACGCTGTTCTTGGGGTTCTCGGCCGCGTTCTCCAACTCCCCGTCTGCGTCGAACGACTGGCTCCGCCTCCAGGTCGGCGCCACCATCCACCTGGCCGTCAGGATCAACACCAGCGGGCAGCTCGTCCTCTACCGCGGCACCACCTCGCTCGTCACCTCCACCCTGACGGTGCCGATCGACCAGACCTGGCACAACATCCAGATAAAGGCCGTCATCTCGGGCACCGTGGGCGAGGCCGTCATCAAGGTGGACGAAACCACCTTCGTCACCTTCAGTGGGAACACGTCGAACGGTGGCGCCGGCGCCTACGTGGACACGGTTCTGATCCGGGGGACGAACTCGGGTAACTGGATCACCGTGGATGACCTCGTGATCCTGGACAACGCCGGTTCCGCCCCACTGAACACATGGCCCGGTGACCTGGCGATCGAGACCGTCGTCCCGGACGGGAACGGGGACGTCTCGGCGTGGGTCGGGTCGGACGGCAACAGCGTGGACAACTACCAGCACGTGGACGACGCCCTGACTGCCGCGCCACTCATGACCGAGTACGTCGCCGCGGCGGCCGGCGCCGGCCGCGACCTCTACTCCATGCCCTCCCTGCCCACCCCAACCGCCTCGCTGCTCGCCGTGCAGCCCGTCCTGTACCTCCAGGCGTCCGACGCCGGCACCGCCCCCACCATCCGAGCCGTAGGCAAGCAGGCCGGCACCGCCGCCGTGGGCTCGAACATCACCCCGGCCGCCGCGGTCGCCCAGGTGCTCGGGCCCATCTGGACCACCACCCCAGGCGGGGCGGCGTGGTCGCCGGCCGCGTTCGACGGGCTAGAGGTCGGGGTCGAGACGGTATGACCGACGCCCGGGTCGGGCGCGTCGCCGTCCGTGCACTCGTCTCCCCGCACCCGGACGCCCGGGTAGGGCGGGTCGCGGTGCGCACCCTGCGCCGCCGCGACGTCACCGCGGTCGGCCGGGTCTCCGTGCGGGCCCTCATCGCACCGCCGGCACCACCGGCCGCCGACCCTGACCCGAGGTTCTGGACCCACCGGCTGGCCGCCGCCCTGGGGCTCGACCCCGAAGGCGACCAGCCGATCGTGGAACTCCACACCCGGGCCCCCGGTGCCACCGTGTGGACCCACGACACGACCATGTCCACCGCGCTGCGCGGGTACACCATCAACCACGGCCGCCGCGACGCCCGGTCCCGCCCCGACGCCGCCACTGCCTCGCTGGAGCTGGTGACCGCGTTCATGCCCGGCCCCCTGGAGTTGGGCACCGGTGTACGCGTCCAGCTGTGCGAGGCCGTCGCGACCGAACTCGGGCTGACCGGGGAGGATCGCATCCGGTTCACCGGGGAGGTCACCGACACCGCCACCCGTCACCGGCAACGCGTCACCGCGGTGGTTGCCGCCGGCAGGTCGGGCCGCCTGGGCCGACTGGGGGTGGACGTGACCGGGTGGCCGGCTGAGCCGGACACCGACCGGGTGGAACGCATCCTGGACGCCGTAGGGCTCGACACTGGCGCGGTGGGGGCCGATGGGCCCACCCTGGCGGCCCCGACCCAGCCGGCCGGCGCCCGGGCCCTCCTGGACACGGTGGCGACCTCCTCCGGGGGTGTGGTGCTGGAGCAGCCGGACGGAGCCGTGGACTACCAGGGCCCCGAGTACCGGCGTGGACGCACACCCGCGGTCACCCTGGACGCCGGGGACGTGCTCTCCGAGGTGTCGTGGGAACAGCACGTCGCCGCCGTGGTCAACGACGTCACAGTCACCACCGCGGCCGGTGTGCTGGTGAGGGTCACCGACCCGTTCAGCGCGGACCCGGTCACCGGGTACGGCCCGTACCCCACGGCCGTGTCCACCGAGCTGGTCTCCGCCGACCTGGCCCGCGAACTCGGGACTCTCCTGGTGGGCCGGTACGCCCGCCCCGCCTGGCAGTTGCCCGCCCTGGTCGCCACCGACCGCACCGTGACCACCGAGCAGCGCGCCGGGCTCCTGCGCCTGCGGTGCGGCGACCGGCTGGAGTTGACCGACCTACCGGCCGCGTGCCCGGTGCCCGGTGTGGTGATCGTGGAGGGCTGGACCGAGACCGCGGCCCCGCGCCGGTGGGCGCTCGCGGTTGCGGTGTCCGATCCGGTGCTGTCCGGGGTTGCGGTGCGGTGGATCGACGTTCCGGACACCGACGCGTACCAGTGGCAGACTGTGGACCCGGACTTGACGTGGTGGGACCTGACTCGGGTAGAGGACCCGGGCGGGCTGCTGTAAACGGAGGAGACGAACGATGGGAACGACCAGCACCTACGGGCTCAGGTGGCCCGAACCGACCGGCCGCGTGTTCGACGGGGCCGCCGCCATGCGGGCCCTGGCAGAGGACGTGGACGACCGGAACACCCCGGTGGGCGGGGTGCAGATCGCCCCCGCGAACTCCGGTGTCGCCCTGACCACGGCCGCCGCGGTGGTGACGTTCCCGGGCACCCAGGAGGTCATGGCGGCGGGGTTCGCGTACGCCGCCGGGGTCATCACCTACACCGGCCCCACGCGGCCGTTCATCGTCTCGGCTGAGGTCGTCGTGCGGGCCGTCGCGCCTGCCGGCGGCGGTGCCGGGTTCGTCTCGGACCTCACCCTGGTGGACAACGGTGGCGCGGTCGTCGCCGCGTCCACCGACCAACTCACCCTGGAGGACACCCTCTACACCGACCGGTGGCACACCCACCGGCTCGTGGCACCCGTCCTCCTCGGTGCGGGGAACACCCTGAAGGTCATGGGGACCATGTCGCCGGACGGGGCAGCCCGGACCACCGCCCTGCGGGTCTACCCCATCGGGCCGGCGCTGACGTGAGCGAGTTCGTCGGGGCGGTCCAGGTGATCGGGGTGGTCGCGGGGACCCTGATCGCTGTGGCGACCCTGACCGGGCTCGCGACGAAGTTCGTGCTGCTCCCGTGGATCAGGTCCGAGCTGAACCCGATCGCGGAGAAGGTCACCGAGACGCACCGGCAGGTCACCGTCAACGGGCACCAGAACCGGGCGGCCCCCACGATCAAGGACCACATGGGTGACATCACCCGCGAGCTGGAGCAGATCAGGCAGGACCAGAAGACGTTGGCGGCAGTGTTCGACGCCCACATCAGGTGGGCGGAGAAGTACCGGGCGAGTAGGTGGATCAGATGGTGGTAGACCCGAGGCTGGACCGCCCCGAGTGGCGGGGCAGAACGAACGTGGACGCGCTCACCATTGCGTGCCTGGAAGCCGCCGAACGTGCCGCGGGGCATGAGTTCGTGGTCACCCAGGGGTCGTACCAGGCCGGGGCCGGTGACCCGGGTTCGGAGGGAACCCATGACGGGGGCGGGGTCGTGGACCTCCAACCGTGTCACCCAGCCTGCATCCGGCACCTACGCGCCGCCGGCATGTTCGCGTGGTGGCGGACCTCCGATCAGGGGCTGTGGCCCCCGCACATCCACGCCGGGGTACTGGACCACCCCGCCCTCGCGCCGGCTGCACGGAGGCAGCAGGACGCCTACCTGGCGGGCCGCAACGGGCTCGCGAACAACCGGCCCGACGACGGGCCCCGACTGAATCCCATCCCTAGGCCCGTGTGGCCCCCCCAGGAGGAAGACATGCCGCTGACACCCGAAGACGTGGAGAAGGTCGCCGCCGCGGTCCTCGCCACCCCCATCACCGTGACGAACCCCGTCACGAAGAAGAAGCGCCGCCCCAGCGTCGCGCAGCTGCTGCGTGAGCTCTGGCAGCGGCAGGCCGCCGAGCAGGAGGAAGCATGATGCCCAGCGTCCGTATCGTCGTGCTCCTGGTCGGCGCGCTGGCCCTGGTCGCCCTGGTCGGCATCATCGGGCTGTCCGCCCTGGGGAACCCAATCCCCGACGTGCTGCAGAACGTAGCCGTGGGCGCGTTGACCGGGCTCGTGGGGCTCCTGGTCCCCGCCGGGGACTCCTAGCCGTCGTACCCAGCTCGACGCGACGCTAGGCGGCCCTGGACCCTGCCCGGGCCGCCGCCCACAACCCCGCATCATCCAGCTGCCTGTCGCCCTCATCGATGCGGGCCGCGAACTCGCCCTGGGACAACCCCACGTGACGCCTGATCCGCCGGAGCCGATCCCCGAACGTGTCGTCAGGGATCCAGAGGTGTTGTGCCTGCTGCTCGGTCATGCCGTCACGCTAGGACCGACCCCCGGAACGTGTCAGTACCTACACACTGCGCTGTCTAGACACGCCGGGTGGGTTGACAGGGCTATGTGGATATGCCTACCTTCCGAGCATGGCCACCTGCTGCTGCACACCTAGTTATCTCCACACATCGAGCGAATCCATGCTGGTGCCCATCGGAAGCGTTGCCCGGGCACTCGGTGTGTCCGTGGCCACCGTGCGCCGCTGGGACGCCGCCGGACTCATCCACTCCGTCCGCACCCCCGGCGGCCAGAGGCGCTTCCCCCGCACCGAGGTAGACCGCCTCCTCACCCCCACCCCCTGAGCCGCCCCCGGGCCCGGGGGGATCCCCCCGGATGACTCCCTGCCTCCCCTGGGCCCGGGGGTCCTTCCACCCACCCACAAGGTAAGGACTCCGCATGAGCACAACCACCGCCCCACCCACAACCACCCGACTGGAACGCCGCAACTACGGCCGCAACCACGGGTACCGCATCGACGGTGCCAAGGTCCCCGGTGTGACCACCGTGCTGGGCACACTCGACAAGCCGGCGCTCCGCAACTGGTACGCCCGCACCGCCGCCGAACGGGCCGTCAACGAGTGGGACCGCCTCGCTGAACTCCCCATCGCGGAGCGCCTGTCCTACATCGAGCGGGGACCCCGCGACGTGTCCCGGGCCGCCGCGCTGCGGGGGAACGAGATTCACGCCCTGGGCGAGAAGCTGGTGCACGGCGTGGAGGTCGCGGTTCCGCCGGAGCACTACGGGCCCGTGGAGGCGTACGCCCGGTGGCTGGACGAGTGGCAGATTCAGACGATCGCCACCGAAACCCCGCTGGCGCACACCGGGTACGGGTACGCCGGGACCGCAGACCTGTGGGCCAAGGTCGGTGTCCGAGACGATGCCGTGTGCCTCCTGGACGTGAAGACCGGGAAGGGGGTCTGGAACGAAACCGGCCTGCAGCTGGCGGCGTACCGGTACGCCGAGGTCATGCAGCCCGAGAAGGGCGTAGAGATTCCCGTTCCCGCCGTGGAGCTGGTCTACGTCGCCCACGTGCTGCCGGACACGGTTCGGACCCTGCCCGTGGACGCCTCTGACGCGGTGTTCCGCGACTTCCTCTACCTGCTGCAGGTCTGGCGGGCCGTCCAGCGGTGGGATGAGTGGCCGCTGATCGGTGCCGCCGTGGAGGCTGGGGGGGCCGACTCGTGACCTGGTACTGGCTCGCGCTGCCCCCGTTCCTCGCGATCGTGTTCGCGTTCACCAGCTCGGTCCTGGGCGGGGGTGGCCACGGTGAGTGACAACCTGCCCGCCCTGCGCCACCCCGCCGCTGTGGTCGCGGCCACCGCCGACACTGACTCCTGGACCCAGGTAGTGGACGCGGTCGCCCAGCTCGCATCCAAGATCACGGACACCGAGTTCGTGCCCCGCGGGCTCCGCGGGAACACCGCCGCCACCGCCGCCGCCATGCTCTACGGCCGCGAGGTCGGCTTGCCCCCGATGACCGCGCTCACGTCCACCCACGTGGTCAACGGGCGGCCGGGGATCAGCGCTGAGATGATGCGGGCCCTTGTGTACGCCGCCGGTCACGAGCTGGAGTTTGTGGAGGCAACCGGGGCGGTGTGCCGGATGCGGGCCCGCCGTGCCGGGTCGCAGACCTGGACCGAGCTCGCGTGGACTCTGGACATGGCGCGGGCCGCCGGTCTGCTCGGGAAAGACGTGTGGAAGGCGTACCCAAGGGACATGCTCACCGCCCGGTGTACCGCCGCGCTGTGCCGGATGGTGTTCCCAGACGTGATCCACGGTTTCCGGGCGGTGGAGGAGCTGCAGGACATGGGGTCCGAGCCGGGGGACACTGCCCCGGTTGCCCCGTCTGGTGGGCCGCGTCGCCGGGTGACCCGTGGGAAGGCCCCGGCTGAGCCGCCGGCCGAGCTGCAGCAGCCCGCCCTGCCCGCCCCCGCCGAGGCGTCGGCCCCGGCCGAGCACGACACCCCGCCTGTGCCGCTCGCGGTGCCACTGCTGCCCGGCGAGGACGGACCCCGGGACACGCCCCAGCAGGCCGTGGAGGCCCCGGCACCCACCGAGGGGGCCGACCACCCCCCGCCCGTGCCGGTGAAGGGCGAGAGTACCGCCCCAGGCAGCGTCTCCAAGGCCCAACTGAAGATGCTCATGGCGACCTGGGCGCGGTTCGCGGTGCGTGAGAACCGGGACACCCGTCTCCAGGTGACGTCCACGATCGTGGGCCGCCCCATCGAGTCGAGTAACGACCTGTCCCGGCGCGAGGCGTCGCTACTCATCAACACACTCGCCCAGGTCAACGGAGACGACGCCCTGGAGGCGTTGACGACCGCGCTCGATACGGAGGACGTCCAGTGAACGCCCTGTTGCTATCTGCGGCGGAGGTCCGCGCTGCGGAGGTGCTGTCTGCGGAGGTTCGTGCTGACGTGCTGCTGGAGGGTGCGGTGTTCCGGGCACGGCAGAACATCCGGCTGGGGCTGCACCACCAGGCCCGGGTGGAACTCCTGATCGGTGGCCGTGCCGCGGAACGCATCCTGGACGGTGCAGCATGACCGCCAAGGCCGAGCTGGTGGAGGCCCTGCGGTCGGCCCGTGGTCGTGGTGAGCGGCCGAGCGCACCGGGCGCCGACCTGCGGGGCGCCGACCTGCTGGGCGCCAACCTGCGGGGCGCCGACCTGCGGGACGCCGACCTAGGGGACGCCAACCTAGGGGGCGCCGACCTGCTGGGCGCCGACCTGCGGGGCGCCGACCTGCGGGACGCCAACCTAGGGGGCGCCAACCTAGGGGGCGCCGACCTGCAGGGCGCCAACCTGCGGGACGCCGACCTAGGGGACGCCGACCTGCGGGGCGCCAACCTGCGGGGCGCCGACCTGTGGGACGCCAACCTGTGGGACGCCAACCTGCGGGGCGCCGACCTGCGGGACGCCGACCTAGGGGACGCCAACCTAGGGGGCGCCGACCTGCAGGGCGCCGACCTGCGGGACGCCAACCTGCGGGACGCCGACCTGCGGGGCGCCGACCTG
>CALMKJ010000187.1 GCA_937867305.1 uncultured Ectothiorhodospiraceae bacterium
GGCTGGACATCCGGGACTCCGAGCCCGACGCGGTGATCGACTCCCTGTACGAGCTTCTCGACCTGCTGGACTGACGAGGCGCAGGCGGCATGATGACCCGCGAACGCTTCGCCGCCCTCGGCCGCGAGGGCTACAACCGAGTCCCGGTGTACCGCGAGGTGCTGGCCGACCTCGACACGCCCCTCAGCACCTACCTGAAGCTCGCTGGGGCCCCCTACTCCTACCTGCTCGAGTCGGTGCAGGGCGGCGAGAAGTGGGGGCGCTACTCCATCATCGGGCTGCCGAGCCGCACCCGGATCCGGGTCCACGGCCACCACGTCCGGCTCGAGCGCGACCGGCAGGTGCTGGAGTCGGTGGAGACCCCCGACCCACTCGCCTGGATCGCCGCCTACCGCAACCGCTACCGCGCCCCGGACCTCCCGGAGCTGCCCCGCTTCACCGGTGGGCTGGTGGGCTACTTCGGCTACGACACGGTGCGCCACATCGAGCCGCGCCTCGGTGAGAGCACCCGTCTCGACCCCCTCGGCCTGCCGGACATCCTGCTCATGGAGTCCGAGAAGGTCCTGGTCTTCGACAACCTGAAGGGCAAGCTCTTCCTGGTCGTGCACGCCGACGCGACCCGCCCGGACACCTGGGAACGGGCCCAGGGGCGCCTCGACGAGCTGGTGGACGGGCTGCGCACCCGCACCACCCCCTACGCCCCCGCCGCCCCGAGCGGCCGGGTCGCCGAGACGGACTTCGTCTCCGGCTTCACCCGCGCGGGCTTCGAGGCGGCGGTGGAGCGCATCAAGCGCTACATCGTCGACGGCGACTGCATGCAGGTAGTGCTCTCCCAGCGCCTGTCGGTGCCCTACCGGGCCGACCCGCTCGACCTCTACCGGGCGCTGCGCTCGCTGAACCCTTCGCCCTACATGTTCTTCCTCAACCTGGGCGGCTTCCACATCGTCGGGTCCTCGCCCGAGATCCTGGTGCGCCTCGAGGGCGACACCGTCACCGTACGGCCCATCGCGGGGACCCGCCCGCGCGGGGCGACGGACGAAGAGGACCGGCGGCTCGAGCGCGAGCTCCTCGCCGATCCGAAGGAGCTCGCCGAGCACCTGATGCTGATCGACCTCGGGCGCAACGACGTGGGCCGCGTCGCCCGCGTGGGCAGCGTCCAGGTAACCGACCGCATGGTCATCGAGCGCTACTCCCACGTGATGCACATCGTCTCCAACGTGGTGGGACGCCTCAGGCCCGGGCTCACGGCGCTCGACGTGCTGCGCGCCACCTTCCCCGCCGGGACGGTGAGCGGCGCACCCAAGGTGCGGTCCATGGAGATCATCGACGAGCTGGAGCCCGTCAAGCGCGGGGTGTACGCGGGGGCGGTCGGCTACGTGAGCTGGCGCGGCGACATGGACACCGCCATCGCGATCCGCACCGCCGTCATCCAGAACCGCCAGCTGCACATCCAGGTGGGTGCCGGCGTCGTCGCGGACTCCGTCCCCGCCCAGGAGTGGGAAGAGACCCTGAACAAGGGCCGCGCGATCTTCCGCGCCGTCGCCACCGCGGAGGCCGGCCTGGAGTGAGGGAACCCCATGCTCCTGATGATCGACAACTACGACTCCTTCACCTACAACCTGGTCCAGTACCTGGGTGAGCTCGGCGCGGAGGTCGTGGTCCGGCGCAACGACGAGGTGACGCTCGCCGAGATCGAGGCGATGGCGCCGCACCACATCGTGATCTCACCCGGCCCTGCGACCCCGAACGAGGCTGGCGTTTCCATGGACGTGATCCGCCACTTCGGCCCGCACGTGCCGCTGCTCGGAGTCTGCCTCGGGCACCAGTGCATCGGGCAGGTGTTCGGCGGGCGCATCGTGCACGCCGGCGAGCTGATGCACGGCAAGACCTCGCCCATCCACCACACCGGCGCCGGCGTCTTTCGCGGCATCGAGAGCCCGTTCCGCGCCACGCGCTACCACTCCCTCGTGATCCAGAAGTCGAGCGCACCCGCCGTCCTCGAGGTGACCGCCTGGACCGAGAAGACCCCCGGCGCGGTGGACGAGATCATGGGCGTGCGCCACCGCGAGCTCCCGATCGAGGGCGTGCAGTTCCACCCCGAATCGATCCTGACCGAGCACGGCCACGACATCCTGCGCAATTTTCTCGAGCCGCATCGCTGAGAGGAGGCCCCGATGGCGATCACCCCCCAGGAGGCACTGCAGCGCACCATCGACCACCGGGAGATCTTCTATGACGAGATGCTCTCGCTGATGCGCCAGATCATGAACGGAGAGCTCTCGCCGGTCATGACCGCGGCCATCCTGACCGGCCTGCGGGTCAAGAAGGAGACCATCGACGAGATCAGCGCCGCCGCGCGGGTGATGCGCGACCTGGTGACGCGGGTCCCGGTGCCGCCGCACTCCGACCTCGTGGACATCGTCGGCACCGGCGGCGACAGCTCGCACACGTTCAACATCTCCACCGCCTCGATGTTCGTCGTCGCCGCGGCCGGGGCCCGCGTCGCCAAGCACGGCAATCGCAGCGTCTCCTCCACCTCCGGCAGCGCCGACGCCCTCGAGGCCCTCGGCGTCAACATCCAGCTGACTCCCGAGCAGGTGGCCACCTGCATCGAGGAGTTGGGCATCGGCTTCATGTTCGCGCCGCTGCACCACAGCGCGATGAAGAACGTGGCCGCGGTGCGCCGGGAGATGGGCGTGCGCACCATCTTCAACATCCTCGGCCCCCTCACCAACCCCGCCGGGGCCCCGAACACCCTGATGGGCGTGTTCCACCCGGACCTGGTCGGGATCCAGGTGCGCGTGATGCAGCGCCTCGGCGCCGATCACGTGCTGGTGGTGTGGGGGCGGGACGGGATGGACGAGGTCTCGCTCGGCGCCGCGACGATGGTCGGCGAGCTGAAGGACGCAGAGATCCGCGAGTACGAGATCCACCCCGAGGACTTCGGGCTGCGCATGGTCTCGAACCGCCAGCTCAAGGTCGCGAGCCCCGCGGAGTCCCGCGCCATGGTGCTGGATGCGCTCGAGAACCGCGAGGGCCCGGCGCGCGAGATCGTGGTCCTCAACGCCGGCACGGCGCTCTACACGGCCAATCGCGCCGCCTCCATCGCGGAAGGCATCGAGCTCGCCCGCGCCACCATCGCGAGCGGCGCCGCCCGCGCGAAGGTCGACGAGCTCGCCGCGTTCACGCGCCGGTGGCAGCCGGCCGCGGCCCGCGGCTGAAGCCCGAGGCAGACACCCTTGGCTGAGACCCGAGACTGAGACCCGAGGCTGAGACCCTTGCCTGAGACCCGAGGCTGAGACCCGTGGCTGAGCACGCCGACGTCCTGCGCCGCATCCTCGCCCACAAGGCCGGCGAGGTCGCCGAGCGGGCCGAGCGGGTGCCCCTGCGCGCGCTCGGCCGGCGCGTCGAGCAGGCCGCGCCGGTCCGCCCCTTCGCCCAGGCGCTGAGCGAGGCCATCGGCGCCGGACGCGCAGGCGTCATCGCGGAGGTCAAGAAGGCCTCGCCGAGCGCGGGCGTGATCCGGGCGCACTTCGACCCGGCCGCGATCGCCCGCAGCTACGAGGCGGGCGGCGCCGCGTGCCTCTCGGTGCTGACCGACCGCGAGTTCTTCCAGGGCGCCGACGAATACCTCGTCGCCGCCCGGGCCGCCTGCGGTCTCCCGGTCCTGCGCAAGGACTTCGTCATCGACGAATACCAGGTGTACGAGGCCCGCGCCATCGGGGCCGACTGCGTGCTCCTCATCGTCGCGGCGCTCGGCGACGCGCAGCTGCGCGAGCTCGCCGGGCTCGCCGCGCACCTGGACATGGACGTGCTGGTGGAGGTGCACGACGAGGAGGAGCTGGACCGGGCGCTCGCCGTCGACGCCCCCCTCATCGGCGTCAACAACCGGGACCTGCGCACCTTCCGCACGGACCTCGAGACGACGCTGCGTCTGAGGGCGCTCGTCCCGGCCGACCGGCTGCTGGTGACGGAGAGCGGTGTGCACACCCGCGAGGACGTCGCCCGCCTGCGCGCCGGCGGCGTGCACGCCTTCCTCGTGGGCGAGGCCTTCATGCGCGCGCCGGAGCCCGGCGAGAAGCTCCGGGAGCTGTTCGGCTCGCCCTAGCGGGTACCGTAGACCACGAGCGTCTTGCCCTTGGCCCAGATGAGGTTGCGCTCCTCGAGGTCCTTCAGGACGCGGCCGACCATCTCCCGCGAGCAGCCGGCGATCCGGCCGAGCTCCTGGCGGGTGACGCGGATCTGCATGCCGTCCGGGTGGGTCATGGCGTCGGGCTGCTTGCACAGATCGAGCAGCACGCGGGCCACGCGCCCCGACACGTCGAGGAAGGCCAGGTCGCCCACCTTGCGGCTCGTGTTGCGCAGGCGCAGCGCGAGCTGCGAGGCGATCCGGAAGAGCACCTCGCAGGAGCCCTTGAAGAGTTCCTGCAGCTTATCGTAGCTGATCTGCGCGACCTCGCAGCGGGTGCGCGCCCGCACCCACGCACTCCTGCGGCGCTCCTCATCGAAGAGCCCGATCTCGCCGAAGAAGTCGCCCTCGTTCAGATAGGCGAGCACCATCTCGCGGCCATTGTCGTCCTCGATGAGGACGCTCACCGACCCGCGGACGATGTAGAAGAGGTCGTTCGAGACGTCACCGGCGTTGATGATGACGCTCTTCGGCGGATAGATGCGGCGATGACTCTGATCCAGGAATTTCTCGAATTCCGGCGTCAGCCGCATCCGCAACGACGCCGGGAGATTGAGCTTGGAGCTCACCGGGGGCAAGCCTCGCTGTAACGGTCTCGCCCCCGAAGGATAGGCAAAGCGCGTCCCCTTGTCGAACCGTGGTAACCTGGATTCAGGAGTGCTCATGGGAGGCTTCCGATGAAGGCGCGGGTGAAGTGGGTCGAGGACATCACCTTCGTGGGCGAGGCCGACAGCGGCCACGCCGTGGTGATGGACGCCGCGGTGGAGAACGGCGGCAACAACCGCGGCATGCGGCCGATGGAGATGCTGCTGGTGGGGATGGGCGGCTGCACGGCGTTCGACGTCCTCCTCATCCTAAAGAAGGCCCGCCAGCCGGTAACCGACTGCGAGGTCCTCGTCGACGCCGAGCGCGCCACGGATCACCCGAAAGTCTTCACCCGCATCCGTGTCCACTACCGCATCCGCGGCAAGGGGCTGGCGGAGGCCCACGTCAAGCGCGCGGTCGACCTCTCCGCGCACAAGTACTGCTCGGCCTCGATGATGCTGGGGAAGACCGCGGAGATGTCTCACGACTACGAGATCCTGGAGGACTGACGCCCAGGCGCCATAGCGGCCGCCTTGTCCACCAGGGTCTGGGCGCTGTCGCCCTTCTCCCACTCGGAGATCCCGAAGTCCACGGCCCAGGTCCTGTCCTCGGCCCCGTTCACCGGGGGCAGCTCGGCGATGTGGTGGCGAAGCTTCTCGCTGAGCCGCTGCGCGGACTCCGCCGAGGTCTCCGGCAGCACCAGCACGAAATCCCGCTCGTCCCACCGGCCGATGATGTCCGGCCAGCGGGTCTGGTCGCGCAGTAGACGCGCCACCGTGGTCACCGTCTCTTCGCTCGGGGGCTCTGCGCGGCCGTCGAGGCAGTGCAGGCGCATCACGAGCACCGATAGCACGTTGTGGTAGCGCCGGCTGCGGGAGACCTGGGCGTCGAGCTGGCTCATCAGGCCCCGCCGGTTCAGGAGCCCGGTCAGCTCGTCGGTGGAGACCTGCCCGTGCAGCGCCTGCTGCAGGCGGTCCACCTGGCGCCGGAAACGCTCGGTCTGGGTGACGTCCTCGAAGAGCGAGACGCGCAGCCCGCCGCTGCCGTTCTCCGGCAGCCAGACTCCCGTCACCACCATCCATTCGGACCGCCCCTGCACGACCCGCGGGACGTGGTACAGGTGCAGGCCGTCGTCGCGCATCAGGCGCTCGAGCGGCAGCGTGTCCAGGGTGTGCCCGAGGATCTGCTCGGCCGGCATGCCGAGCTGGCGCACGAGGACCGGGTTGACCCAGAAGAAGCGCCCCTCCGGGTCCTGTAGCCCCACGCCGATGGGAAGCGCGTCGAGCAGCCGCGCGAGCGCGTCGGAGCCGAGACCCGGCACCCCGCCACCCTCTGCCGTCGGCTCGCTCTCTGCCCCCAGCCCCGTCGCAACCCGCATCGCCCAAGCCCTCCAGATGTTGCTCATCTAGCGGGCCCGGGGGGGCAAACTTTAGAAAGGGAAGGAAAGCGAAAAGGGGTCGAACTGAATATCCGGGGCGGATATTCAGTTCGACCCCTTTTCGATGGACCCCTTTTCGATGCACTGCAGGAAGGCCTGCTCCAGGGAAAAGGCCTCGTAGCGCCGGCAGCACTCCTGGGGGGTGCCGAGGAACCGCACGCGGCCCTCGTGCAGCACCGCGAGGCGGTCGCAGAGGTCGTCCACGTCGGTGAGCAGATGGGTGCTGAAGAAGACGGTCCGCCCCTGCTCGCGCAGGCTGAGCAGCCGGCGCTTGAAGAGCGCCCGGGCTCGCGGGTCGAGACCGCTCATGGGCTCGTCCAGCACGTAGAGGTCACGCCCGCTCAGCAGCGTCGCCGCGAGACCGAGCTTCTGGGCCATGCCCTTGGAGTAGGAGCGCACCGGCCTCGCAAGCGCGGCGGGGTCGAGGTCGAGCCCCTCGACGGTCTCGAGCACCTCTTCCTCCTCGTGGCGCCGCCCGTGGAGCTTCGCCATGTGGGCGAGGAAATCCCAGCCGGTGAGGAAGTAGGGGGGATTGAAGCGCTCGGGCAGGAACGCGAGGCGCTCGCGGGCCCGCGTGCGCCGGTGGTCGACGCCGAAGATCGAGATGGTCCCCGCGTCCAGCGCCGCGAAGTCGAGGAGCCCCTTGATGAGGGTCGTCTTGCCCGCCCCGTTCAGGCCCACGAGCCCCACGAACTCCCCCGCGCTCACCCTGAGCGTCACGCGCTCCAGCACCGGCTGCCGTCCGAAGGACTTGGCCACCGACTCGATGGCGAGGGCAGGAACGGGGGCAGGGGCGGGAATGGGCGCGGAAGCCCGGACGGGGGTGCGGCTTGCCGTGGCCGTGGGGGTAGAGGTAGAGGTAGGAGTGGCCATGAGGGCAAATCCTATACCGAGCGAGAGACCGGTTCACCCGTCCACGCGGAAGGCACACGCGCGCGCCCTGGAGAACGGGGATTCGCTCAGCCCCCGGCGGCCACCGGAGCGAGACTGAGCCACCGGCTCACCGCCGCGTCAAGGGCACGCCGTTCTTGCGCCGAGCCGGCGCTCCGACTAGGGTATGACCGCAGGTTAAGGAGATGACATTGTCGTCACCATGGGGGGTTACTCGATGAGATCGGACACCATCGATACATGGCCGATTCACCGCGTTACCTTACCGGAGACACCGTTGTGACGAAGATCCAGATGGAGTTACCCGACGCGGTCGTAGACGCTGCGCGCAAGGCTGGGCTGCTCACACCCGAAGCGCTCGAGCGGCTACTCAATGAGGCGATCCGCGGCAGGCGGGCAGCGGACTCCTTGCTATTGATAGCAGAGCGGGTGGCGGCAGCGGGGATCGCACCGATGTCCATCGGGGAGATCAACGCCGAGGTCAAGGCGTCGCGCCGGGAGCGTGATCGGCGTGCGGATCGTCCTTGACACCAATGTCTTGCTGTCCGGTTTGTTATGGCGCGGGCCACCCCACACGATTCTGGAGCGCGTGCGCGATGGACAGCTGACTCTTCTGTGCAGCTCGGCGCTCTTGACCGAGCTCATTGATGTACTTCAGCGGCCGAAGTTTGACCTCATCCTCTCGCGATCGGGGATCTCCCCGCAGCAGGTACTGACCAGCCTTCAAGAACTGGCCGAGATAATCGACACGCCTCCCCTTCCGGGGCCAGTGTCGCGCGACCCCGATGACGATGCGGTGCTCGCCCTGGCTGTGTTCGGCCAGAGTGACATGATCGTTTCCGGAGATGAGGACTTGCTCTCTCTGCACCGATACCGGGAGATTCCGATCGTGCCGCCAGCGGAAGCCTTGCGGCTTGTCGATAGCGGGACGCGACATGGCTGACCGAGGGGCTCCGCCGTGCATGGGGCCCGCGAAGTCGGATCAATGGTGTCTGACCCCATTGATCATGTGAGACTACAATGTGGCCATCACGAGCGTAAGATAGGTCACCAATGCACGTTCCAATTCGCGAGTTCAAGGCCCATTTGTCGCAGTACCTCGCCCAGGCTCGCGCGGGGCAGGTCATTGAGGTCACGGCCTACCGCAAG
>CALMKJ010000188.1 GCA_937867305.1 uncultured Ectothiorhodospiraceae bacterium
GCGCCCATGGCGAGCTGCGCGGCCTTGCTGACCAGCAGGCGCAGCGACCCGATGGACCCTCCGGTCCTGTCGAACAGGTAGTCCGACATGCCCTCCAACGTGCCCGCCTTGTGGCTGGTGAGCGGGACGAGTTCTTCGACGGCACCGACCAGGTCTGCCCAGTCGTCCCGCTGCTGCTGGGTGCTGCTCCCGAACGACTGCATTTCGTACATGGTGACCCGCCCGGCGAGTTGCTGTCCGATGCTGCCGGTGAACAGGTCGGAACTGGGCAGGTCGATGCCGACGTACACGAACACCGCGTCGAGACGTTCAGCGAACCCTTTGAGTGCCGACGCGGCGTCAGCCCCGGTGGACGACCGGGTTTTCAGGTTATGGATCTCATCGACGAGAACCATGCTGGTGCCCAGTTCGCGGAGCACCGCGATGACCTGCTCGGTGAGTTCCTGGGCGGTGGACGTGCGGTGCATGGGCAGGCCCAGCCAGTGGCAGAACGCGGCCATCATGCCCTTGGGGGTGGTGCCCGCAGGTGTGGGGATGTAGACCACGGGCGCGAACGCCGGGTCGTTGTCGCGTCCGGTCCTTTCCCGCATCCGTTGCTCATGCTTCTTCGCGACCCACATGGTGGCGGTGGACTTGCCGAGCGTGGACTGGCCGGACACGGCAAGTCCGGGGCGGGCGGTGAACTTCTTGGACGCCAGCGAGCCGACGAGCAGGCGTGCGTTCAGGTCGATCGAGTCGGTGTCCGGTGTGGACAGGATGATGTTCCCGTCGAGGAACGCAACGCGGTCGTCGTCGTACTGCGCCTTCTCGGTGGGGGAGAGGGCAGCCAGCTCGGTGGGGGTGAGCCGTGGCGGTTCGGTGGGTTCGTCCGCCACGTAGTCGCGCCATGCTTGGAGGGTGTCGGGGATAGCCATGTGCTGCTCCTAGTTGAGGCGTCGTGTCCGGCGTGGGCGTGGCGGAACCGAAGGGTCGGACGGCGCAGGAGTCGTCTCCGCCGAGTCGTCGCTGTCGTCGTCGGGAGTGAGGTCGTCGGTTGGGAATGCGTCCTCGGGGATGAGCGGGGTTGCGAGGGCAGAGCGGCGTGCCGCGCGGCGTTCCTTCTCCGTGGCTGCACCGTCGGTCTGGATCCGGTAGATCCCTTCCAGCACCTTCTGGGGGTTCGTTTCGTCGCGACGGTCCAACGCGGCTTGCGCGGCTTTGAGCACGTCGTAGGAGAACGGGGGAGCTTGTTTCGCGAGAGTCCATTGCGCTTCGATCCACGTTTCAGCAACGTGATCGCGCAGCCAGATGGTGTTCAGGCGGCCGGGGTCGTACCGGACTTCCCACTTGTCGCCAGCGGCGCCTTTCAGGCCGGATTTGCGGCCCCGCAGATGATGCAGGTCGGGGGAGTCGTAGCGCAGCCCTTCGAAGTTGATTCCGTACGGCTGCACGGCCCGGTAGGTCACGGGGAGCAGTTCGAGGTAGTCGGCGGGTTCGAAGGTGACGTGCACCGGGGGAGCGACGCCGGCGAGCGCGGAGTACATCTCGTTCGGGGTCAGGTCCTTGTGCGGCATGGCGGGGTGGCGTAGCCCCGGATGGGGGCGGTTCTGCCATTCAGCGACAACCCACTGGTCGAGGAGGTTCTGCACTTCTTGGAGTGTCCAAACGGCTTCGGTTTGGGGGTTCTTGCCGCGCCGGGTGACGGAGCGGCCCGTGTAACCGGCGAGGTGTTGCACGAACAGGGTGTTGATCGCGGAGAACAGCCGTTCGATGTGGGGTTTGTCGGTGGGGGTCCGGGGAGCGGACTTGATCACGGAGATTTGCAGGCGTTCGCACGCGGCCATGAACGTGCGTCCGACGTACACCTTCCCGCGGTCAAGGGTGATGGACTCGGGTTGGATGATGGGCCGGGCGGCGATCTTCGGGGCGAGCTCGTCGGCGTCCATGAGCACGCCAGGCGGGAGGATGCTGCGCGAGAACGACATGGACTCGTCCCAGCCGGGCTGCATGGGCAGGGGAGTGAGTGCCTTCGCGAGCAGGAACGCTGCCACGTCAACGCTCTTCGTGGCGACCGCCCGGAGCATGGTCGCGGAGAGAGTGCGGGTGGCGATGTCGAACAGGATGGTCAGGTCGGGTCGCCCTGTTGTCCCGTCCGGGTAGACAACCATCAGGTCAAGTGGTGTGGAGTCAATCTCCATGAGTTCACCCGGACGCGTGGGGGTGCGACCGCCGAACGTCCGATCTGGTCGGTTCGCCAGCGACCTGCGCGTGGTGGCGTCCCCGAACGGGTGTTTGTTCCCTTCGAGTGCGCTGATCGCGCGGTACAGGGTCGCGCGTGAGGGGAGGGGCAGGCCGTCGCGCTGCGCTTGCATGGTGACGTTGTGGATGACCCGGCCACGCGTTCCCGTGGACTTGTCAACGAGTTGGGCGAGTTCGTTCTCGATGAGAGACACGATGCGCGGGTCCACGCGTCCGGTTGTGCCGGTCGGGCGGGTGGTGCGCCGGTCGATGAGTCCAGCTACGCCCTGGTCCCGGTACGCGTACACGTGGCGACGGAGCGTCCGTTCGGTCATGGGCGTGCCAGCGGCGGCGAGCTCGATGACCTTCGAGGCGATGCGGTCCATGAACGGCCGCGCAGGATCGTACTCAGGACGGCCCTCCAGCACCTCGGCATCGTCGGTGTCGTCGGGGCTGAGGGCTGCAGGGGGGACCCCGTGGAGTACCTCGTGGACGTGTCGGTGGAGGAACCGAACGCGGCTTGCCGCCGATGGGTCGAGCGTGGCGTACACGTCGAGGCCGGTCATGTCCGGTAGGGCATCCGGCGTCGCAGGCAGATAGGAGTCGTCGCCAAGGAGTACCGACACGGCGACCTTGCGGATCCTGTTCGTGGTCAGCGACTTCAACGCCAGCGTTGGCCCGTCGTGGGCGACTACCTGCCATGTGTCACTGTCGAACTGGATCATGTCCCAGAGGCGTACGGACTTCACGCTGACACCACTTCCGTCTCCCATGACAGCGGACGGGTCAGGTCCGCCGTCAGTTCATGCGTCCACAACAGGTGGTACACGTTCGCTGTGACAATCTCGCGGCTCACCGACGCAAACACGGCCACCTGTTCGATCCCGTCACCCAAGGCCGCACCGTTCTTGAACGCGGCTGTGAGCCGGTCAGTGACCGTGGGGGAGGGCGCACACCTGTCCTGGCGGTAGCCAGCGAGCCACCGCAACGAGGTAGCGAGCTCGGCGGGGAGTCCAGTCCACACTTCGTACTGCCAGCCGAGCTCCGTGCAGGAGGCGCGAGTCAGGTCGAACTGGGCGAGTGCCTTCTCCGTGTGTCCTTGGGTTCCTCGAACGTCGATGAGTTTCCCGTCGCCGTTGGCGAGCCGGACGAAGTAGTCCGGCACGTGCGATCGCTGGGAGGGGGTGCCTTTCGGCCAGAGAAACGCGACGGGCTGGCTGCTGATCGCAGTCACGTCTTGGTCCCAGTCGAACCACAGGAGCGCGTCACGTTCAAGCAGGCTCTCAAAGGCAACGTGTGCCCTGTTGGTGGAGGACCACCAAAAGCCTTCGTAGTTCCGTTTACCGGGCCAAGCCGCGAACTCGCGGGCAGGGCGAGCGTCTTCGAGGCGAGCGTTACGGAGCGAACCTGTCAGAGGTTCGGTATGCCAGCCGTCGTCGTCGCACGACCAGAGCGCCAACGTTCGGTCGGTGACGTTCGCTGGAAGCGACCGGAGTTTGGGAGCCACCCATGCACCCCTCCCACTGGAAACATAAAGTCAGACTGACTCTAAGATCCGTAAGAGGATAAGTCCAGTGCGAAAGAGGACAGGTTTACTGAGACAGGACACTTCTGCGTGGGAGGCAGGCGGAGAATCGTGGTCGAACTGACATAATGTCACTTA
>CALMKJ010000189.1 GCA_937867305.1 uncultured Ectothiorhodospiraceae bacterium
ACGAGGCGTCGGCGTTTACCGTCATGGGCGCGATCGCGCTCCAGGGTATCCGGCTCGTCCAGCCGACCCTCGGTGAGGCGGTCGTGGTCACGGGCCTTGGCCTCATCGGCCTCATCACGGTACAACTCCTTCGTGCGCACGGGTGCCGGGTGCTTGGCGTCGACATGGACCCGGGAAAGCTCGCGCTTGCGCGCCAGTTCGGCGCGGACACCGTGGATCTGTCGATTGGCCAGGACCCCGTGGCGGCGGGCCTCGCATTCTCCCGCGGGCGGGGCGTGGACGGGGTGATTATCACGGCCTCTACGAAGAGCAACGAGCCGGTGCACCAGGCCGCGCAGATGTGTCGGAAGCGGGGGCGGATCGTGCTGGTGGGCGTGGTAGGGCTCGAGCTCTCTCGCGCGGACTTCTACGAAAAGGAGCTGAGCTTCCAGGTGTCTTGCTCCTACGGCCCCGGGCGCTACGATCCGCGCTACGAAGAAGGCGGGCAGGATTACCCCTTCGGCTTCGTGCGCTGGACGGAGCAGCGGAACTTCGAGGCGGTGCTCGATATGCTGGCCGACGGGCGCCTCGACGTCGCGCCGCTCATCACCCACCGCTTCCGACTGGAGGAGGCCGAGAAGGCTTACGACTTGCTGGCGAGCGGGGAGCCTGCGCTGGGGATCCTGCTCCAGTACCCGACGCGGGAGGAGAAGCCGGACGCGGTGTTGCTGGAGAGGACGGTCAGCCTGAGAGAAGGGGGTAGTCCGCTGCCGGGGGTGGGGAGCGCGCCGGTCGTCGGCGTCATTGGTGCAGGTAACTACAGCGCGCGGGTGCTGCTGCCGGCGTTCAAGGCCACGGGCGCGCGCCTCAAGTCCATTGCGTCGAACACTGGGGTCACGGGAGTCTTCGCGGGGCGCAAGTACGGGTTCGAGGAGGCGACGACGGACTCGGCCTCGGTGGTCGCTGACCCCGCGGTCAACACCCTGGTCATCGCCACCCGGCACGACAGCCACGCCCGTTACGTGTGCGAGGGACTGCGTGCCGGCAAGCACGTCTTCGTGGAGAAGCCGCTTG
>CALMKJ010000190.1 GCA_937867305.1 uncultured Ectothiorhodospiraceae bacterium
GCGCCGCCGTGGCCGGATGCCGTGGTCGAGGTGGAGTGGCGGCTGCCGGAGCCGCCCGCGGACCCGCAGGGCGACGCGGCGGCGGCCGAGACCGAGGACCGGATCGGGCTCTACGGCGTGGCGCGGCGTCGGGCTGAGCGCGAGGGGATCTCGCTCGCGGAGGCGCAAGCGCTGGTGCTGGAGGACCGGCGGCTGTCGCTGGAGCGGGAGGCGCTGGCCAATGGCCCCACGACCTAGCGTCCTCGCCGCGGCCGTGTACGGCCCCGTGACCTACGATGTCCACCGGGCGCAGGAGCGCAAGCGCGTCCGCGAGATGCGCCGGCTCGACCAGGTCGAGG
The DNA here is from genome assembly GCA_937867305.1 of uncultured Ectothiorhodospiraceae bacterium. GTDB lineage: Bacteria > Pseudomonadota > Gammaproteobacteria > JAABTG01 > JAABTG01 > JAGNLM01. Next base: position 339 of record CALMKJ010000190.1, read on the forward strand.
AGATCATCCGGCTTGGGCTCGGCGTCGAGGTCAAGATCAAGTACCCGCCGCGGATGATGCCTGGCACCGAGTCGCTTTACGTCCCGGTGGCCGACGTGTCGCGCTACCTCGCCGCGGCCATCCGCAAGCGCGTGACGGTCAACAAGATGTGGTCCACGGGCCCGGCTCGCCACTACAGCGAGCGGATGAACGGCGGCTCTCGGCGGATGTGGGTCCGACCGAGCGAGGCACGCAAGCTCAAGCCCATCGAAGGCGTTGAGTTCCTCACGGCGGGCGAGTGGGCTGGGTGGGCCATCTGCGCGACGGCCAAGGTTTTCGAGGCCGCGGGCGGCGATATGCGGCGCGGCCTGATGGACTTCGTGGCGACCGGCGAGCTCTGGTATCAGCGGCTCACCGTTGGGATGCGCGGCCCGGGTAAGGCGCTGGTGTACTTCGGTGGCGCGCACAACTCATCGGGCTACCGCAAGGCGGAGGCGCTCGCGGCGCGGCTGGCGAAGCAGAACCCGACCGGGCTCCTCGCCGTCAGCGAGGCCGAGATGGCATCGGTACGCGACATGGTGCGCCAGTCGTTCAGCGAGCAGTTGGGCGCAGAGATTCGAGTCGGCCAGCAGGTCTACGACCTTCAGGCCAAGACGGGGAAGCTCGCCAAGCGGGCGAGCAAGTTGTTGGGAGGGTGACATGAGCGAAGGGACTACCGAGGCGCCGCCCGTCGCGGCCGCGCCGGAGCCGAACTTGCCGCCGCCGCCCGTCGTGGCAGCCCCGGCAGCCGAGCAACCGCCGTCGCCGCCCGTCGTGGTAGCTCCGGAGCCGAAGCCGCCGAGCGTGGACGACCTGCGCGCGGAGATGGCGCGCGAGGTCGAGGCGCTGCGCAGGGTGCGCGAGGAGGCGCAGGCGGAGATGCGCGCGCGCGTCGAGGCCGCGCGGTGGGACCACCTGCGGCGCATGGGCCTGCAGCACCTCACGCGCGAGCAAGCGCTGGTGCTCGCGCCCGCGGTCGACGCGACGACGCTGGAAGGGCAAGCGGCGCTCGACGCCTGGCGCGCGAGCAACCCGAGCCTGTTCGCGACGAGGCGGGACCCGGCGGCGCTACTCGAGCAGAGCAAGGCGCGGATCTTGCCCGCGCCGGAGACCTCGAGGCAGTACGGTCCGCGGTGGCAGCAGGAGACGGTCGAGCGCGTGATGGCGCGCCTGCATGGGGGTGGGTGATGGCGGTCGAGTGGAACGAGGCGGGGGCGAAGGCCGCCGCGATGCTCAAGGCAGAGGAGCACTACACCGCGCTGCGAGCGGCCGAGAAGGCCCGGCAGGAGGCGGGCGGGTACACGCCGTGGTGCTCGGACGGGTCCATCCCGGCGAGGACGCTCGCCGAGTTGAGCACGCGCTGGCTCTGGATCCGCGCCGGAGTCAGGGGCCGCCCGGCCGACGAGGCGCTCGCGGCCGAGCTGCGCAGCCGCGGCTACCAGGACGCGCCGCCGGGGCTCATCTTCACCGGCGACCAGCCGGGCGTCGGCATCTACCTCGCGTGCCCGGCCGAGCTGCACGTCGAGCACATGCAGGACCAGCAGCGCAAGCACGCGGCGCGGATGAAGGAGTTGATGGGCCGCCCGCGCGCGGCGGCTCGGCAGATGGGGATGGAGATCGTCTCCTCGCAGGAGGAGACGTACCGCGGGACGACCGAGCAGATCTCGGCGCAGCCGCTTCCGTCTGGGCGTCGCCGGTAGCGGGCGATTTTTCATCGCTCGGGTTGCGTGGGTGGTAGCGTGTAGCCACTGCCCACGCACCATCACAGGAGGTCGGACATGGGCCAGATCGACAACAGCACCAGCCTCTCGACCGCCCTCAACGCGGTCTTCGTGGGCGTCCGGTCCGTCTCGGAGGACCACCTCGCGACCGTGTCCTACTTCTCCGGCACCGCTCCGAACCTGCGCCTCGCGGCGGAGACCGGCATCGGCGCGCCGGTGGCGTGGGATGGCGCGTCGGACTACGAGGTCACGACCGTCGACACGGCGTTCGCCTCCACGCTGGAGTACAGCGCCTATGCGCTGGAGGCCCGCGTTCCGGTCCACCGCGCGCAGGAGTCCTCGCAGATCGTCATGAACATGAACGCGAAGCTCGGCAGCGAGACCGCCGCCCTGCGCCGCAGCCTGATCGAACTCAAGTTCGCGGGCATCTTCTCCGGCACGTCGATGCCGGGATCGAAGCCGGTCTGCTCGGCGACGCACCCGACCCTCGTCGGGACCCGCTCGAACTACACCACTTCGGCGCTCGACGCGACTTCGCTGGCAGCGATGGTCGCGAGCTTCCGCAACTGGAAGACCTACGAGGGCACGCGCAACGACCGCTCCATGGCGCCGAAGGTGCTCGTGGTCGGGCTCGGTCTCGTCGAGACCGCCAAGGCGCTGGTGCAGAACGCGCAGGTCGCGTCGGCGAGCACCAACGCGATGACCCCGACGCTGGCGAACATCTACAACATCACCCGCGTGGTCTACAACTTCGAGATGGACTCGACCGACTGGGCCGTGGTCCTCGAAGACGAGTTCGCCGCGATGGCCAACGAGAGCGGCGAGGTGAGCGGCCGCCTGGTGTCGCCGGTGGTGGCCTGGGACCGCGAGGCGCCGTACTTCGACGCCGGCGTCGACCCGCACAACGGCGCGCCGTGGGTCGCGGTGCGCTTCGCGCTGGCCACGGGCTTCGGCCCGGTGCCGGAGCACATCTACGGCAGCAACGTCGGCTGACAGGAGGAGCGGACATGACGACTCGACGCAACAACTACGGGCCGCCGCGCATCTTCAAGATGGCCCCGGGCGGATCGACGACCCACACGAACACGACCGACGCCGCCACGATCGCGAGCATCGTGCTCCCGGCCGGCTCGCTGCGCACCGGTGACACCCTGCGGATTTCCGCGGTGGTCGAGGCTGACGCGGCGGACTCGACGGACACGCAGCAGGTCCTGATGACCTGCACCCCGACCGGCGGCACGCTCACGCAGTTCCTCACCGGCGCGGCGGTCGATGTGGGCGCGGGCGAGGTGTGCGTGGTGGACGGACTCGTGGAGATCACCGCCGCGGGCGGCGCTGGCACCGGCCGTGCCGATGGCTACGTCGCTGCGCAGTGGTCGACCACGTCGGCTGTTCGCAAGATCACGCCGGTGTCTTCGGCCTCGAACTGGAACACGCTCGTGGACAACACCATCGGGATCCAGGTTGACCACAGCGTGGCGGCGGCTGCGAACCAGACCACGGTCCGCAGCTTCATGGTCGAGATCATCCCGGCGGTGGTGTGACATGCTCGACCTGCTCGAGGGTGCTAGCGTGACCGTGGAGCTGACGCCGGACGTGCTGCCGGCGTCGGCGACGCTGTCGCTCTACACCCCGAGCGGGACGCTCGTGGAGTCGCCGACCGTGGAGGTCGACGATCTCGCCGTCGAGGTCGAGACCGTCACGGCTCAGGACGAGCTCGTTCTGGACGACGCTACCGACATCGTCGCCGGCCGCTCCTACTGGTGGGCGGGTGCGGGCGGTCTCGGGGGCGTCGTCACGGTGGCCGAGGTCCTGACGGGTGACGTGATCATCCTGACGGGCCCGGTCCCTGGCACCGCTCGCGTCGGTGACACGCTGTCGGGGCTGCGGTGTACCGCGGACCTGACGGGCTCCACCCTCACCCCTCGGGGTCTGCGGTGGCAGCTCCGGTGGCGTGTCACCGACGCGGACGGGGCAACGCACGACTACGGCGAGACGGCGCATGTTGTCCGCCAGCGGTTCGCCGCGCCGGTCACGGCGTCGGAGGCGGCGCGCTACGTCCAGACGCTCTACCCGGGCACGGACTCGCGCTCGACGATGGCCGCGCGATGGCGCGAACTGGCGCAACTCGCATCGGACCGCGTGCGCCGCGTGGCGAGCGCGGCAAAGATCTACGTCCACTTGGTCGGTGATCACCGGCTGTGGAGCGATGCCGGGCTCTGCGCGCTGCGCATCGAGCTCGCGCACCAGGGGCTCTACCCGCCCGCCGCCGACGCGGCATCGTACCTGCAAGAGCAGGAGACCCACCTGTCGCGGCTCATCGCCGAGGCGGTGGCGGCGGGCGGCTACGACGAGACGGACACCGGCTCGCAGGCGCCAGAGTCGCCGCGGATCGGCTCGGTCCGGATGGTGCGGCGGTGACGGAGTCGGAGCTCACCGCGATCCTCGCAGCGGGGATCGAGGCGCTTGACGTGGAGCGGCGCTCCCGAGCGCACCGCTTCGCCTACGTCGATGCGATGGGGCGCGATCCGGCGACGCTGCCGGAGCGCAGCTTCACCTTGGGGTTCTCGGCGCTTGTCGAGGAGTACCGCCAGGGCTGTGTGCTCTCGTGCGAGCACATCCTGTCGGTCTACTACCAGGCGGCGGAGGGCGTCGAGGCCCGCGCCGCAGCGGATGCCCGCGTGATCGTGCGCGGCCTCCCGGCGCTCGCTGGCACGCACGCTGACCTGTGGGACGTGCGCCCTCAGTCGTCGGGCGTGTCGGAGACGGCGGGGCAGATCGTGGCGTCATACAGCATCGTGTCTCAGTACGTCGGGGAGGTGTGAGATGGCGACGAGGGTGCGCGGGCAGCGCGTGATGGTGGCGGCGCAGGGCGCATGGGGCACGGCGGCGAGTCTCACGGCGGCCGACGCGCTTGAGTGCGAGGTGATGATCCCTCCGCTGACGCGGCAGGCCGACGCGCCCGAGGTCGGCTTCATCGGTCCGGGCTCGCCGGCGCCGTCGGTCGGCCGGTGGGAGCCGGTCAACTTCTCGCTGCGGTTC
>CALMKJ010000191.1 GCA_937867305.1 uncultured Ectothiorhodospiraceae bacterium
CGATAGACGGTCGTCTTCCGCTTGGGGACGTCGAAGATCATCAACGCCTGCCGCAGCTTCCCGAAATCCCTGCCCTCGCGAACGATCTCGCCACCCAGGAACAGCACACGGTCTTTGTCGAGCCAGTACATCTGCAGGTCGGCCGCTGGCGTCCTGGAGTCGATCAGCGTGAAGCCGGGCGCGACCCGGGTGTCGAGATGGCGTTTGACGGCGAGCGTCAGGGCCACGACGAGCGCAATGCCGAGGCTCACCCAGACCTTCTTCGGAACGGACTCAAAGGTCATTTGCCGGCCACTCTGTGGTCATAAGCATCGCGGCTCACCTCTCCCTGAGACTCTCGTGGCGGTAGCGCAGAAGCGGCTCGAGAAAGAACGAAATCAGTCGCCGCTCCCCCGTCCTGACCTCGATGGCTGCAGCCATTCCCGGCGACAGCCGGACCCGCCCGTCACCGGCTTCCAGGTACTGGTCGTCGAGCGCGACCCGAAGGGCATAGGCCAGGCCCTGGCGCTCGTCCCCGACGGAGTCCGCGGACACCCGCACCACCCGGCCGTGCAGCGTTCCGTAGCGGGTGAAGGGGAAGGCTTCGAGCTTCACCACCGCCTCCTGCCCCTCGCGCACGAACCCCACGTCGCGATTGGCGAGCCGCCCCTCCACCTCCAGCTCCACCCCTTCGGGCACGACCACCATCACCGGGGAGGACGGGGTGACGACAGTGCCCGCCCCCGGGACGGCGAGTTGCTGCACGAGTCCCGCAGCCGGAGCACGGACGCTCCGTTGGCTCAGGCGATGCTCGGCCTTCCGCCTCTCCTCCTCGAGCCCCGCGACCCGCCGCTCCGCCTCCTGCAGGCGGGCGAGGACGTCGCGCCGAAACGCCGCCTCCAGGGCTCCCCGCCGCTCCTCCGCGAGACGCACCGACGCTTCGAGCTCCGCCAGCCGCGCCCTCTGCGCCCGAAGCTCCCCCTCCGCCTCGATCCGGCCCTGCTCGATCTCGAGATACGCGTGCTCTGCGGCGAGCTTGTTCTCGGCGAGCCGGCGGGCGGCGTCGGCCCTGCGCGCCAGGAGAGGCACGCTCCCCTCGAGCCCCTTCACGCGCTCGGCCAGCGCGCTCAGTTCCGCGCGCGCACGCCGGACCGCCTCGGCGTGGGTCCGAGCCTCGGCCCTGTGGGCCTCCCACTCGCCGGTCAGGCGCTCGCGCTCGAGCCAGTCGGCTTCACCGCCGTCCCAACGGAGGCCCCCCTCCGGGACGTCGCGACGCACCGCATCCCACAACACTTCCATCCGCGCCCTCTCCCCCCGCGCGAGACGGACCTCGTGGCCCAGCCGATCCCGGTCCGCCTCGGCGTCCGTGGGGTCCAGCTCGAGGAGCGTCTGCCCCGCCTCGACCCGGTCTCCTTCCGCCACCAGGACGGCGCGAACGACCCCCTGCTCGGCAACCTGGACGGGCTTCACCTCGCCCCGGGGGACCAGCTTTCCCGGCGCCACCGAGACCTCGTCCACCCGCCCGACACTCGCCCAGGCCACGGCCACCGCCAGCAGCAGGACGACCGACGCGGTCGTGGCACGGGCAAGCGGGTGAGGGGGTACGGACTCCACCTCGAGGAGCGCGGGCAGGAAGGCCTCGACGGCAACCGGTTTCATGTCCCCGTCACCCCGCCGTCTGGTACGCGTAGAGGCTTGCGTATCGCCCGCCTGCGCGAAGCAGCTCCGCGTGTGCTCCCACTTCGACGACGCGCCCGCCGTCGATCACCACGATGCGGTCGGCCTGGCGCACCGCACTCAGCCGGTGGGCGATCACGATGACCGTGCGGCCCCGGGCGATGAACCGCATGTTGGAGTGGATCACCCGCTCGCTCTCGTAGTCGAGGGCGCTCGTCGCTTCGTCGAAGATCAAGATCCGCGGGTCCGTCGCCAGCGCCCGCGCGATGGCGATCCGCTGGCGCTGACCGCCCGAGAGCGAGCGGCCCTGCTCGGCAATCAGAGTGTCGTAGCCCTGAGGCATGGCGAGGATGAATTCGTGCGCACCCGCCAGCCGTGCGGCGTGGACCACGCGATCGAGCGGCATCCCCGGGTCCGCGAGCGCGATGTTCTCCCGCACGGAGCGGTTGAACAGGACGTTCTCCTGGAGAACCACCCCCACCTGACGGCGCAACCACAGGGGATCGACCTGCGCCAGGTCGACCCCGTCCACCCGGACCCGCCCGCGCTCCGGGACGTGCAGGCGCTGCAGCAGGCGCGCGAGGGTGCTCTTGCCCGAGCCCGAGGGCCCGACCACGCCCAGGACTTCGCCGGGGCCGACCTCGAGAGTCACGTCCTCCAGCACACGGGGGCTGTCGGGGCGGTAGCGGAAACCCACGTGCTCGAAGGCGACCCGGCCGGCGATCCGTGGACGCGCCCCGGCCGTGGACACACTCGTCTCCGCAGGGGCGTTCAGGACGTCCCCCAGGCGGGCCACGGACACGCCCACTTGCTGCACGTCCTGCCAGAGTTGGACGAGCCGCAGGACCGGCCCGGTCACCCGGCCGGAGAGCATGTTGAAGGCCACCAGCTCGCCCACGCTGAGGGCCCCTTCCATCACGAGGCGCGCGCCGAGCCAGAGCGTCGCCACGGTCACCACCTTGCCGACGAGCCCCGCCGCCTGTCCCGCGACGTTGCCCAGTTGGCCCGCCCGGAAGGAAGCGCGCACGTAGGCCGCAAGCTGGTCCTCCCAGCGGCGCCGGAAATGGGGCTCCACGGCCATGGCCTTGACCGTTTCGATGCCGGAGACGGCCTCCACCAGGAAGGCCTGGTTCTCCGCCCCCCGCGTGAAGCGCTCCTCGACCCGGGCCCGGAGCGCCGGGGTGATGGCCGCCGAGAGCAGGGCGTAGACCGGCAGGCTGGCCAGCACGACCCCGGTCAGCGTGCTGCTGTAGGTCCACATCAGGGCGAGAAACGCCGTCGTGAACAGGAGGTCCAGGAACAGGGTCAGCGACGAACCGGTGAGAAAGGCGCGCACCGGCTCGAGCTCGCGCACGCGGGCGACCGAATCCCCGACCCGCCGCGAATCGAAATAGGCCATGGGCAGCGCCAACAGGTGACGGAAGACCCGAGCGCCGAGCTCCGCGTCGACGCGGCTCGTGGTGTGGGAGAAGAGATAGCCGCGCAGGGCAGCGAGCAGCGCCTCGAAGAGCGACGCGGCGAGCAGTCCGGCCGCCAACACGTCCAGGGTCGTGAGCCCCCGGTGGGCGAGGACCTTGTCCACCACGACCTGGAAGAACAGTGGGGTGGCGAGCCCCAGTAGCTGCAGGAAGAGGGAGGCGACCAGGACCTCGGCGAGCAGGCCCCGGTATTTCAGGAGCGTGGGCACGAACCAGCGCAGCCCGAAGCGCACCGGCTCGCCGGTCTGCCCCGCACGGCGGGCCACGAGGACCAGCCCCCCGGCCCAACGGCTCGCGAAACCCGCAAAGTCGAGAATCTCGGGCGCGGCCGCTGTGGGGTCTTGAATGAGGACCCGCTCGCCCTCGGCCTTCGCGACCACGAAGAAGGCCCCGTCGCGGCCGACGGCGATGGCCGGCAGGGGCAGCCGCCCGAGCGCGGCGGGCTCCACCGTCACCGCCCGCGCCCGCAGGCCCAGCGACTTCAGCGCGCGCAGCACCTCCAGCGTGCCGGCGGGGCGGTCCGGGGGGGCGAGTTCGTGGGCCAGCACCCCGGTGTCGGCGACCACCCCGTGCAGCCGCGCCACCAGTGCCACGCACTGGAACGCAGGGTCGAGCCCGCCTGCACCTGCCCTCTCCACGCCGCCTCCCTGGCTGCCGCACCGCTCCCTGGATGCGTCCTTGTAGCCCCCCCTCGCCGCCGGGTCAACCGGCCGGAATCGTCACAACTCATTGAAAATATGACACATCAAGAAAGGCCGTGGCCTGTGTCAAAGATTTCCCGGAAACCGGGCCGAAGGTCGCCGCTCCGGAACGTCCCCCTCGACCGCGCGGGACGCTACTGCAGCCGCCGGCGGAAGAGCCAGGTGGCAATCGCCATGGTGACGACCCCGATCACGGCCATCGGCCAGAACTGAGGCCAGAGCTCCCCGGGCGTGAGGTCCTGCAGGAACACGCCTCGCGCGACGACGAGGAAGTAACGCAGGGGATTCACGTAGGTGAAGTACTGCACCGCCTCGGGCATGTTGGAGAGGGGAGTGGCGAACCCGGACAGGATCACCGAGGGAACGACGAACAGGAACGCGCCGAGCAGCGCCTGCTGCTGCGTACGGGAGAACGAGGAGATCATGAGCCCCGTCCCCACGGACGAGAGCAGATAGAGGAGCGTGCCCAGGTAGAGCATCGGCACGCTGCCGATGAGCGGGATACGGAACCAGACCGTCGCCACCAGCACGAGGATCGTGGCGCCCACGAGACCCACGACGAGGCCCGGCAGCACCTTGCCGGTCAGGATCTCGATCGGGCGCAGGGGCGTCACCAGCAACTGGTCGAACGTCCCCTCCTCCCGCTCGCGGGCGAGCGAGAGCGCGGTCACCAGGGTCGACAGGATCAGGGTGATGGTGCCCACCAGCCCGGGCATGAAGAACCATCGGCTCTCCAGATTCGGGTTGAACCAGCTGCGCACCTCGATGCGGGCCGGGATCCCGCCCTGACCGTGTGCGAGCCGCCAGGCCTCGTTGAAGTCCTGCACGATGCTGGCCACGTAGTTGACCGAGATGAGGGCGGTATTGGAGTTGCGGCCGTCGACCGCGAGCTGCACCTTCGCCCCGCGCCCGGCGAGCAGGTCACGACCGAAGTCCTGCCCGATCCGCAGGACGAGGATGGCACGCCGGGAATCGATGATGCGCGCGATTTCGTCGTCCCGCGTGAGCCGGGCGACCTCCTGGAAGGCGCGCGCCCCGGTGAACCGCGCAATCAATTCGCGCGCGGGCTCCGAGCGGTCCTGGTCGAGGACCGCGACGGGAACCCCCGCCAGGTCGAAGGTCGCGGCATAACCGAAGACGAGTCCCTGGACGAGCGGTGGAACCAGAAGGGACATGCGCCCGCGGGGGTCCATCCAGAGCGCGAGGAGCTCCTTCCAGAACAGCGTCAGTACCCGGGTGAGCGTCGTCACAGGCGGGTCCTGGTGACACGCCAGGTGAGGGCGAGGAAGCCCGCGGCCATCGCCGCGAGCGCGGCGGCGTTGGGCACGATCACGCTCCACACGTCCCCGGCGAGGAACACGGTGTGCAGGATGGAGATGAAGTAGCGCGCGGCGACCCCGTAGGTGATGCCCTGCACCAGGGCCGGCATGCTGCCGATGTCGAAGATGAAGCCGGACAGCATGAAGGCGGGCAGGAAGGTCACCACCATCGCGATCTGAGAGGCGGTGAACTGGCTGCGCGTCTTCGTGGAGATGAGGAGCCCCATCCCGAGGGAGGACAGCAGGAACAGCGAGGAGGCCGTCAGCAGGACCCAGAACGACCCGACCAGGGGGGCATGGAAGAGCCACACGGCCATCGCGACCGAGAGGGCGAAGCCGCCGAGCCCCAGGACGAAATACGGGACCACCTTCGCCAGCAGGATCTCACCCCCCGTGACGGGCGTCGCCAGCAGGGCCTCCATCGTGCCCCGCTCCCACTCGCGCGCCACGACCACCGCGGTCAGCAGGGCGCCGATGAGCGTCATGATGATGGCCACCAGTCCGGGCACCAGGAAGTACCGGCTGTTGACGTCGGGGTTGAACCAGATCCGCTGCTCGATCGCGACCGGCTGCTCGAGCTCCGCGCCCGCCTGCCTCGCCTGCTGCTCGAGCCACGCCTGCCATGCGCCGCGCACGTATCCCTCGACCAGGCGCGCGGTGTTGGCGTCCACCCCGTCCACGATGAGCTGGATGCGGGCACCGTCGGGGCGGTTCAGGCGACGGGCGAAGTCCCCCCGCAGGAGCACGATCGCGCTCACCTCGCCGGCGAGCAGGGCGCGCTGCGCACTCACCCGATCCGCCATCACCTGCGGACGAAACCAGTCAGAGCTCTGGAAGGCCCCGAGGAAGCTCGCCGACTCGAGGGTCGGCTGCTCGGCGACGAACGCGACCGGGACCGCCCGGGCATCGAGCGACACACCGTACCCGAACAGGAAGAGCAGCAGCAGCGGGAGCAGGAAGGCGATCCCGATGCTGCTCGGATCGCGCAGGACCTGCAGCCCCTCCTTGCGCATGAGGGCGAGCAGACGGCGCCTGCGAACACCGGGCGTCGGCGCCGGCGTGCTCATGCGCGCGGGTCCGGCCGTCCGGACACCAGGCCCACGAAGACGTCCTCCAGCGTGGGGTCGGGCAGGGTCGCCGAGCGAAAGCGGTCCTTCAGCCCCTCCGGGGAGTCCTCCGCCTCGACGCGACCGGCGTACACGATCCCCATGCGGTCACAGTACTCCGCCTCCTCCATGAAGTGGGTGGTCACCAGCACCGTGACACCCCCGGCCGCCAGCGTGTTGATGCGCTGCCAGAATTCCCGGCGCGCGAGGGGATCGACCCCCGAGGTGGGCTCGTCGAGGAACACGATCTCCGGCCCGTGCATCAGCGCCGCCGCGAGCGCCAGCCGCTGCTTGAAGCCGAGCGGCAGGTCGCCGGCAGCCCGCCCCCGGTAGGGACCGAGCTCGAACTCCTCGAGCACGGCCGGGATGCGCCTGCGCCGCGCGCGCCACCCGAGCCCGTACACCCCGGCGAAGAACTGGAGGTTCTGCTCCACGCTCAACTGCTGGTAGAGGGAGAACTTCTGGGACATGTAACCGACCCGGGCGCGGACCTTCGAGGGTGCGTGCGCGAGGTCGAGCCCCAGCACCCGGGCCTCCCCCTCGCTCGGGGGCAAGAGCCCGGTCAGCATCTTCATGATCGTCGACTTGCCGGCCCCGTTCGGCCCGAGCAGGCCGTAGACCTCCCCGGCGGGGACCCGCAGGCTGACGCCGCGCACGGCCTCGAAGTGGCCGAACCGACGGACCACGTCGCGCAGCTCGATGACGGAGCCCCCCCCGGCAGGCGAACGGGCCGGAGGGACGTCCCGGGCAGGGGCGGCGGGTCCCGCCGCCTCGCTTGTCCTCGCCCCAGGGCTCTCCCCAACCTCCTTCGCCGACCCCTCCGCCAGCAGGGCGAGGAAGGCGTCCTCGAAACGGGGGGCCACGGGCTCGGCCTGCACCTCCCCGCCGCCAGGCAGAGGCAGGGAGACCGCCCCCTGACCCTCGGACACCAGGAGACGGATGCGCCCACCCTGCACCGTCGCGTCCAGCACCCCGGGGAGCGCCGCCGCCTGCCGCCGCAGCGCCCGCCCCCCGGCCCCTGCCGTCGACAGGGCCCAGGTCCGGCCATCGACGCGCTCTCGAAGCTCGGCCGGGCGGCCCCGATCGAGGATGCGGCCGCGGTGCATCAGCAGCACCTCGTCACAGCGCTCGGCCTCGTCCAGGTACGCCGTGCTCACCAGCACGGAGGTCCCGCTCGCCACCTGCTCGCCCACGATTGCCCAGAGCTCTCGGCGTGCGACGGGGTCGACCCCGACCGTCGGCTCGTCGAGGAGCAGCAACTCCGGCGGATGCACGAGCACGCAGGCAAGGCCGAGCTTCTGCTTCATGCCACCGGACAGGGCACCGGCCAGGCGGTGGGGAAACGGCGCGAGACCGGTCGCCTCCAGCAGGGCGTCGATGCGCGCCGCGCGGCCGGGCCCCGCCACCCCGTGCAGGTCCGCGTAGAGCTCGAGGTTCTCGCGAACGGTCAGGTCCTCGTACAGACCGAATCGCTGGGGCATGTACCCGATCCGGGCACGCAGGCGGGGTCCGTCGGCAGCCGGGTCCAACCCGAGCACCCGCACCTCCCCCGCGTCCGCGACGAGCAGACCGGCGCACAGACGCATCCAGGTCGTCTTGCCGGCGCCGTCCGGGCCCACGAGCCCCGTCACCTGCCCGGGGGCGAGGGCCGCGGTGACGCCCTCGAGGGCGACGACACGCTCCCGGCCCGAGACAAACGCCTTGACGACGCCCGTCAGTTCGACGACGGGGGGCGCCGAACCCACCCTCAGGGTGCCCCGCCGGACCCCGTCGCGAGTGACGACCCGGACCGCCCGGGCACGCCGGCCCCCGGTCCCGACGCGCCGTCCGGAGCGGGCGCCGGAGCCAGCGGGATCCGGACAGTGGCCGGCATCCCGAGCCGCAACTCCCCGAAACCCTCCGACACCAGCACGCGCACCTGGTAGACGAGGCTGCTGCGCACGTCAGTCGTCTGCACGCTCTTCGGCGTGAACTCCGCGCTGGGAGACACGTAACCGACCCGCCCCCGATAGACCTTGCCCGGGAAACTGTCGGTCGAGACCTCGGCCAGGGCTCCGGCCCGGACGTGGCCCAGGTCGGGCTCCGAGACGTAGGCCCGTACCCACAGGGGGTCGGTGAGCGCGAGGGTGAGCACCGGGCGCTGGGGGCTCGCGACATCGCCAGGCTCCAGGACCCGAGCCTGGATCGTCCCGTCCGCCGGGGCCAGGAGCCGGGCGTCCTCCAGGTCCTTGCGGGCCGCACCCACCGCCGCCTCCGCGGCCCGGACCCGGGCCCGCGCCGCGGCCACGACCTCCTGGCGCGGGCCGAGCACGGCCAGTTTCGCGTTGGCATCGGCGGCGTCGACCTTGGCCGCGGCGGTGTCGAGCGCGGCCCGGGCGTCGTCCCGGCTCTGGGGACTCGCGAGCTTCTCCCGGACCAGGCGCTCGATGCGCTGGAAGCTCAACTCGGCCTCCCGTTGGGAGGCCTGCGCGGCAGCGAGCTCGGCCTGGGCCCGGAGGATCTCCTCGGGGCGGCTGCCGCGCTCGAGCTCGAGGAGCTGCTGACGGGCGGCCTCGAGCTCCGCCTCCCGCCCCATCAGGCCCGCCTCGAGTCTCACCGGGTCCAACTCCGCCAACAGGTCGCCCCGCCGCACCGCGTCCCCCTCCTCGACGAGGACCCGGCGGACACGCTCCTGCACGGTGAACGCGAGCTCCACCTCCCGCAGGTCCACGTTCCCGTAGAGGGTTAGGACGTCCCGGGGGCGGTCCCCGGGATGCAGGTAGCGATAACCCATCGCGGCACCCCCTGCCGCGGCGAGCAAAAGGAGGACCACGGCGATGCGTCGGTTCATGGGGAAGCCCCGCAGGGGGTCGGTCGGCCCGCGCTCGGCCGGACTGGGACGGCCCGAGCGGCTAGGCTCGGGGCATCGAGGGGGATCGGTCTGGGCATGGGAAGCGAGCGATTGCCCGCTCAGTCGCGCTCCGGTGTGCCGAGGACGTTGTCGAGCCAGGCCAGCGCGAGTCGCGCCGCAAACTCGGCCCGCCGCCCGAGCAACGTACCGAGGTGGCTCGCCCCCTGCAAGCGGATCACGTCGGCGTGCAGGCGGCGGGCCATGGCAATCCCCACATTCGTGGGGACCTGGTCGTCATTCTCGCCGAGCACCGCGAGCACCGGGACGCTGGGGGTCGAGACCCGCACACCCTCCCACAGCGCGCGCATCACCGCCCCCGACTCATCGCGCCAGCGCTCGGGAAGCCCCTCGATCAACTGCGGGTCCGCGTCGGGCAGGCCCGCAAGGGTCTCCACGACCCCACGGGTGCTCCAGGGCACCACGTCCGGAAACCGTACCGGTTGGCGGGGCCAACCTGGAGTCCCGGCGTGGGGTACCCCACTCACCAGGATCAGGGCGGAGACCGGCGCCCGGCTTGCCACGGCCAGGGCCAGGGTGGCACCGAGGCTGGCCCCGACGAGCACGCTCTCCCCCCCCGACTGAGCGAGGGCCGAGAGCACCTGGGCGGCGTAATCCGAAAAGGTGGTGGTGGCGATCCCGCCCCGGGACGGCTCGAGGTCGAGGGCGGACACATCCCACCCCGAGGATTCGAACACAGGACGCCAGCGCACCCACTCCCAAGCGCCCGCGCCGCTCCCAGGAACGAAGACTGCCCGCCGAGAGCCCATCATCCGCACGGATGGTTGCAGAAGCCGCGCCGGGGCGCCAGGCGCCCCGGGCACGGTGGCATCACTCTTACTTCAGGGAGGCGTAGAAGGCCGCCATGTCAGCGAAATCCTGATCGCTGCCAGTCGCGAAGCTCTTCATCATCGGGCTCGGGCGGCTACCGTCCTTGTACGCCTTCATCGCCGCGACGAACTTGTCCGCGGGCATGCCCGCCAGCTTCGGGTTCGGGCCCATGCCCTCGCCGTTGGCACCGTGGCAGCCACCGCAAGAGGCGGCCTTCGCCTTACCGGCAGCGGCGTCACCGGCAGCACTGGCGCTCATCGCGAACGCAGCCATCGCAACGGCCGCCACAATCGCAAGCTTCTTCATGATGTCTCCTCCAGAACGGGATACCGGGGATACTGGCCGGCGCGCGGATAGTATCCGAAGAGACCCACAAAAAGCACAAACCTGGGTCATTCTTTCTGAGACGCATCAGGATTCGCTGTCACGGCGCCCCTTGGGGGCGGTTGAGGGGCACGCCGGTGACGACACGGGGCCTGCGCCGCCGGAGGCGAGCCGGTGCGCCCACCGGGTCGTCTCGGGCAGCCGGTAACGGGTCACACATCGCATGACGATGCCGACCGCGGTCTCCAGGCTGATCCGGTGGCCGACGGACACATACAGCGGCTGGACTCCCGGCCGGGCCCTCAGCACCGCCCCGATGAGCTCCCCGTGGTCCACCAGGGGAGCCCACTCCCCGCGGCCCTGAGGCACGGCACCGTGCTCCCCCACCAGCCGCGTCTTCGCCACCCCGATCGTCGGCAGGCCCGTCCAGACCCCCAGGTGGCAGGCAAGGCCGAAGCGGCGCGGGTGGGCATAGCCCTGCCCGTCGCAGAGCACCACGTCCGGGACCAGCGGCAGACGCGCAAGGGCCTCGGCGGCCGCCGGTACCTCGCGAAAAGAGAGCAGGCCTGGCACGTAGGGGAATCGGAGCGGCGCGCGCACGAGGGCCTCGGCCAACCTCGTGAGGTCCGGCAAGCGCAGGACCACGGCGGCGGCCCGGGCGATCCGGCCTGCGTCCTCGAAGCCGATGTCCACACCGGCCACCGTGCCCACCGGACCGAGGTCGTCGCGCGCCACGACCCGACCCCGAAGTGCGTTCTGAATCGCCACCGCCTCCGTGGGGGTGACGTCCCAGCGGTGCAAGGCGGCGCTCAACGGTACGATCGCATCTGTCCCACCAGCACCCCCTGGATCTGCACCCGGTCCGGGGAATACTCCAGAGGCACCAGCGCCGCGTTGGCGGGATGCAGCACCACGACGCCCGGGCGTTGCTCGATGCGCTTGAGCGTGGCGGCCTCGCCGTCGATCAGGGCCACCACGACCTCGCCATTGCGCGCGTGCCCCCGGGACTCCACGACGATCCAGTCGCCGTCCAGGATCCCCTCTTCCACCATGGAATCCCCGCGGACCTCGAGCGCGTAGCAGCGCCCACCGCCGCGCAACCGCTCCGGCACCTCGACGGGCTCGGGATTCTCCAGCGCCTCGATCGGACGGCCGGCGGCGATGCGCCCGAGCAGGGGCAATCGCCCGGGGCCTTCGACGGTCTCGCGCCGCAGACGCACGCCCCGATGCCGTCCGTCCATGGGCTCGAC
>CALMKJ010000192.1 GCA_937867305.1 uncultured Ectothiorhodospiraceae bacterium
GGGAGTGCAGGACCATGTCCGCGGGAGCCAGCACCTGGAGCCGCGGGTCGGCCGACAGGGTCCGGGGCTCGGCCCCCTGGGGCTGGGCAGGGCCTGCCCCCGAAGGGGCGGCGAGCGCGGCGAGCGGCCGGGCGGCCGCGAAGAGCAGCGCCGGGTCGGGCTTCAGGCGGCTGGTGCGCGGCAGGATGGTGTGGTGGATGTCGATCTCGGTCTCGCGCTCCCGGTGCCGGAGCGGCGGGATCTCGTGGCTCCAGACCCGGTAGTAGCGCTCGTCGTAGGGGTCGAGCGCCTTGCGGAACCAGCCCCGGCCGAGGAGGGTCTTCTCGACCTCCTCGATCCGGGCCTCGGGCACCATCAGGTCCACGTCGGCGAAGAGCCTCCCGCGGGCCGGCGGCAGGCCCGCCATCGCGTAGGCGATGCCCTTCAGAAGGATTGGCCGGACGTCCACGCCCTCGAGTCCCCAGAGGATCCGGTCGATCTCCCAGGTGGTCAGGGTGTGGCGGTGGGCGACCACGTTGCGCGCCGCCCGCAGGTGATGGCCCGCCCGTTCCGGGACGGCCCCCAGCAGCCCCGCCGCCGCCAGGTCCGCCTCGATCCGCCCGAGCAGCCGGGTCCGCCGGGCGACCCGCAGGAGCAGGTCCCAGTCGGCGAGGGGGAGTCCGGGCAGCTCCCCGGGAGCCGTCAGGGCCCCCAGCAGGAGACGACGGGCCCGGGCGGCCTGTTCGCTCGCCTCACCCATGGGCGCCGCGGGTGAGCCGGTCGAGGGCGGTCACCGCCTCGTCGAGGTCGGAGTAGGTGAGCGAGAAGCACTCGCAGGTCCGGACCATGTCGCCCACCAGCCGGAAGGCGGTCTCGCCCAGGACCGGGTAGTTGAAGGCGTTGGTCGCGACCATCAGGAAGGACTGCGCCTTCGGCATCGGCTCGAGCGTGAGCGGGGCGTCCTTGACCCAGCGTGGGAACACCAGCCACCCCGGCCGCGCCACCTCCCCCTGGCGCTCCACGCTCTCGGCAGGCGGGCGGACGTGGGCCACCGTGCCCTTGCGGGTGCCGTAGAAGGACGGCCCGATGTAGGCCTCGGGGGCGAAGCTCCGGATCACCTCGATCGACTCGTTCTTCAGCGGGATGAGCCGCGGGATCGGAAGGATGGCGCCGTCCTCGGGCCGCACCAGCCCGAACTCGTCCGAGAGGAGCCGCCAGCCGGAGTGGACGAGCGCGGTGCAGAGGGTCGACTTGCCGTGCCCCGGCCAGGCCGGGAAGAGCACCGCTTGGCCGTCACGTTCGATCGCCGCGCAGTGCAGCATCAGCAGGTGGTTCGCGCGGGTCGCGATCCCCCAGTTGATGCCCCACTCGAGGGTTGGCAGGGCGTGCGCCGCGGGGCTGTCGGGAAAGGGCGCGCGAGCGTCGATGGTGAAGCGGACGATGGGTTTGACCCGGCGTCTCAGGGGGTTCGGGGGCCCGAGACCCACGTGCAGGTCCACGAGGGCCTCGTCCTCCAGGATCGGGTAGTCGGCGTAGAGGAGGTGCAGCGAGTCGACGAGAGGGGCGAAGGGGACCCGGAGGCGGACCGCGAACGGTCCCATCCTTGCCACGAGCCCGGCGCGGCCCAACTGCTCGTGCAGGCGACCGGGTGGCCAGCCGGAGAACGTGGAAGGCAAATCAGCGGGGGGCGGGTCTTCTGACAAGTCCCAGTTCTTCGAAGCGTTTCAGGAGCACTCTGAGCTGAGCGGACAGGTCCTCGGGGCCGGACTCTGCCAGAAGCTTCTCAACGCAGCGCGAGGCGTCCGTGCGGTCCGCCTTCCCCGTGCCGTCCGCCTCGTCGTCGGAAAGGCAGCGAAGGAGCGGCCCTCCGATGTCGTTCAGAAAATGGGTTTCCCCCGAACTGCGTTGATAAACGGCGTGGCCATCCGGCCAGTCGAACCACAGCAGGGGGTGGCGCTGTGCTTGCTGCAACGGACCCCTTAGTACACCCTTCCGCCTAAATCCATCGACGCAAACGCGGCGGAACTGACGATCGCAACATCAGTCGTGCTGCAGTAGTAACCTCCCGTTTCCGGTGGGTTCGGCGCCGGGTCGGACGTCTCCTTACATTTAATTTTGTTTTGCGCGTAGTTCAGCGACGCCAGCTCGCCACCATTCACTTTTTCGTCTGTCGTCCCCTCATTACAGTATCTCAGCGTACCCAGCGCCCCCTCTCCCGCGGCGAGAAAAAACGGAGTGTTGGCAGTCCCCGTGCCCAGGGCAGTTGCGGGAACCCCCGTGCAGCTCTGCGCCGCCAGCGCCCCGCTCCGCAGCGTCAGGAGCATCGGCAGGGCCGACGCACCCCTGATCACCAGGCGGCGCCGATGGCGGTCCGTTTCCTCGCGAAGCTCCGTGGTGGGTCCGTCAGCCGCGGTGGGAGAAGTGCCCACCCGGGTCGAACGCTCGTCCGTCGGTTTCATCACTGCCATCGCTCCGTAGCCCGATAACCGATTCAAGCGGCAGGCCTGGGGCCGTCTTGAGCCGGTCGGTGCGAAAAGCCCCTGCGGCCCAGAGTCTACCACGCCGCTCTCGTGCGCCCGGGTCCCTGGCCTGCCGGCGGGTGTGCGCCCGGTCTCAGACGCGGGTGACTGCCGCGCGCAACTTTGCCTCGGATCTAGCACGATTCGCGCCACGGAGCGCCGTGGGTTGGTCCGTCAAGGGGTTAACGGGACACGCGGATTTGCGGGGATGGCTGCTGGAGACCCTCTGTAAAAACTTCCGACAGGCGGAGAGCCGGTTTTCCGACACCCGCCCACGCCCCGGCTCGAGCCGACACGCCCCAGTTCGCGCGCGTCCCTCGTCTCGGACCCCTCCGACACCCCGCGACCGTGGTCCCTGCCGCCGCTGGCAATGGCGCCGCCGCGAATGTAAGTTCTGGCGACACCGGCAAACGTCCGTGTTCGTCTCGCGGCGGGAAGGGGCAGTGCCAGACCAGCAGAGCGGGCAGAATCCTCCCGGGGTCGGGACGGGCAAGGGGCTGGCGGGTGACGGGCTGGCGGGCGAGGGGCAGAAGGGCGAAACCGCCCCCGACCGCTACACCTGGCGCACGCTCCTCGCGGTGGCGCTCGCGCACCGCCGGGAGCTCGTCACCGCGAACCTGATCGCGCTCGCCGGGGCGCTGGTCTCGGTGCCTATCCCGCTCCTGATGCCGCTCCTGGTGGACGAGGTGCTGCTGGGGCGCCCCGGGTGGCTCGTGGGCGTGCTCGACCGCCTCTTCCCGGCGGCCTGGCACGGCCCCGCGCTCTACATCGGCGTGATGATGCTCGTGACCATCGCCCTGCGGGTGGGATCGACCGCGCTCGGGGTCTGGCAGACGCGCGAGCTCACGACCATCGCCAAGGACGCCACCTACCGCATGCGCCGGGACCTGCTGGGGCGGCTCGAGCGGGTGTCGATGGCGGAGTACGAATCGCTCGGCAGCGGCGCGGTGGCCTCGCACTTCGTCACCGACATGGAGGCGCTCGACCAGTTCATCGCGAGCTCGGTGGGCAAGTTCCTGGTGGCGGTGCTCTCGCTCGTGGGCGTCGCCGCCGTGCTCCTCTGGATGCACTGGCCGCTCGCGCTCTTCATCCTGTTCACGAACCCCTTCGTGGTCTACCTCACGATCACGCTGGGCAAACGCGTGAAGGAGCTCAAGCGCCGGGAGAACCAGGCCTTCGAGGTCTTCCAGCAGGCGCTCACCGAGACCCTCGACGCGATCCAGCAGGTCCGCGCCGCCAACCGCGAGGGCCACTACCTCGGGCGGGTGATGCAGCGGGCGCGCGAGGTCCGCGACAACGCCGGGCGCTACGCCTGGCGCAGCGACGCCGCGAACCGGCTGTCGTTCCTGACCTTCCTCACCGGCTTCGAGGTGTTCCGGGGGGTCAGCATGCTGCTGGTGGTGTTCTCGGACCTGACCGTCGGCGGGATGATGGCGGTGTTCGGCTACCTCTGGTTCATGATGGGGCCGGTGCAGGAGGTGCTGGGGATCCAGTACTCCTACTTCAGCGCGAACGCCGCGCTCGGGCGCATCAACCGGCTCCTCGCCCTGGAGCGGGAGCCGCGCTACCCCCACCGTGAGGACCCCTTCGCCGGCCGGTCGACGGTCGGGGTGGAGGTGCGGGACGTGTGCTTCCGCTACGGCGACGGCCCGCTCGTCCTGGACCACCTCTCGCTCGCCATCGCCCCGGGGGAGAAGGTCGCGCTGGTGGGTGCGAGCGGCGGCGGCAAGTCGACCCTGGTCCAGGTGCTCCTGGGGCTCTACCCCCCGGAGTGCGGGACGGTCGCCTACGGCGGCGTGCCCGTCACCTCCATCGGGCTCGACGTGGTGCGCGAGCACGTGGCCACCGTGCTGCAGCACCCGGCGCTCTTCAACGACAGCGTGCGCAGCAACGTGACCCTCGGACGCGAGGTGCCCGACGCGGCGGTCTGGGAGGCCCTCGAGGTGGCGCAGCTCGCGGCGGACGTGAAGGCCCTCGCGAGCGGGCTCGACACGGTGGTCGGGCGCCAGGGGGTCCGCCTCTCGGGCGGGCAGCGCCAGCGCCTGGCGGTGGCCCGGATGGTGCTCGCGAAGCCGAGCGTCGTCATCCTGGACGAGGCGACCTCGGCCCTCGACGCCGAGACCGAGGGGCGTCTGCACGAGGCCCTGCGGGAGTTCCTCGCCGGGCGGACCACGCTCATCGTCGCCCACCGTCTCTCGGCGGTGCGTCAGGCCGACCGGGTGTGCGTGTTCGAGTCCGGGCGGATCATCGAGGAAGGCGCGCACGAGACGCTGATCGGGAATGGCGGACTCTACAGCCGGCTGTACGGTCGGCAGCAGGGGTGAGGGTGGGCTCACCGCAGAGGCGCAGAGGCGCAGAGGACACACATTCGGATCATCCTCTGCGCCTCCGCGTCCCTGCGGTTCACGAAGAAACGGGCCGCGGTGGCAGCCCGGGAGGAGGCAGGCATGAGTCGCGTGGGGACATGGCACCGTTGGGCGGTGGCGCTGTTGCTCGTGGCGGGCGGGTCTGGTGCGCTCGGGGCGCCGCTTGCGCCGGAGGCGGTCCCGGCCCCCCTGAAGGACTGGGTGCCGTGGGTCCTCCACGGGCACGAGGACCGGGACTGCCCGCGGGTCCAGGGCGCCGAGACCCGGCGCTGCGTGTGGCCCTCCGGCCTCACGCTCGACCTCGGCTCGGCGGGTGGGACCTTCGAGCAGGTGGTGGAGACCTTCGCCGAGGCCTGGGTGACCCTGCCGGGCTCGGCGCGCCACTGGCCCCAGGGCGCCGCCGCGGACGGCGCCGCCGTGGCGGTGGTGGAGCGTGACGGGACCCCTGCGGTGCGGCTCGGCGCCGGCACGCACCGGGTCACCGGGAGCTTCGCTTGGGCGCGGATGCCCGAGGCCCTGCAGCTGCCCCGGGACGCGGGGCTGGTCCGGCTGACCGTCGAGGGGGCGGCCCGGGAGGCGCCCGAGGTGGAGCCCGACGGGCGGCTCTGGCTCGCGCGGGAGCGCCCCGCGGGCAAGGGCGACGACGGGCTGCAGGTCCGCGTCTTCCGGCGCCTGGTGGACGAGGTGCCGTTCCAGGTCGTGACCCGGGTCGAGCTCGAGGTGGCCGGCGACCCGCGGGAGCTCCTGCTGGGGCCCCTGCCCCCGGCCGACGCCATCCCCATGGCGCTGGAAGGCCCCCTGCCGGCCCGGCTCGAGGCCGACGGCCGGCTGCGGGTGCAGGTGCGCCCGGGCCGCTGGTCGGTGCAGGTGACGCACCGGTTGCCCGGCCCGGTGGCGGGTCTCGCCCGCCCGGTGGCCGAGGCCCCCTGGCCCGCGGAAGAGGTCTGGGTGCTCGACGCCCGGCCGACCCTGCGGGTGGTGGAGCCCCGGGGGCTGGAGGCCCTGGACCCGCGGCAGACCTCCCTGCCCGGCGACTGGCAGGGCTTGCCGGCCTACCGGGCGCGGCCCGGGGACCGGCTCGAGCTGGCGGAGCGCCGGCGCGGCGACCCCGAGCCCGACCCGAACCGCCTCACCCTGGAGCGGACCCTCTGGCTCGACTTCGACGGCGGGGGCGCGACCGTGCAGGACCGCATCGCCGGCACCGTGACCCGCGGCTGGCGGCTCGAGGCGGAGCCGTCCCTGCACCTCGGCCGGGTCGCGGTGGACGGGCGCGACCAGCTCATCACCCGGTTACCCGGCGCCGCGCGCGAGGGGGTCGAGGTGCGGGGCGGGCGGCTCGACCTCACCGCCGAGGGCCGGATCGAGGGGGACGTCTCCCGCCTGCCGGCGCTCGGCTGGGCCGAGGGCTTCCAGCGGGTGGGGGCGACGCTGCACCTGCCGCCCGGTTGGCGGCTCTTCGCCGCGGGGGGTGTGGACCAGGCGCCCGAGGCCTGGCTCTACCGCTGGACGCTCTTCGACCTCTTCCTGCTGCTCGTGGTGAGCGCGGCGGTCGGCAAGCTCTGGGGCTGGGGCTGGGGCCTGCTCGCGCTCGGGGCCCTCGGGCTCGGTTACCACGAGCAGGGGATGCCGCTCTCCCCCTGGCTCTATCTGCTGGCGGCGGTGGCGCTGCTGCGGGTGCTGCCCGAGGGGCGGCTGCGCGCCGCGGTCAAGTTCTTGCGCTGGGCGGCCCTCGCAGGGCTCGCGGTGCTGACCGTCCCGTTCGTCGTCGCGCAGGTCCGCATCGCGCTCTTCCCGGTGCTCGAGCGGCCCTGGCAGGTGGTCCACGAGGCGCCGGTCGCGGCGCGGGAGGAGGCGGAGGCAGACGTCGCGCTGATGGCCGAGCCGGCGGAAGCCCTGGAGGAGGCCGTCGCCCCCTCCGTGAAGGCGCCTCAGTCGGCGCGCCTGCGGGCGGCCGCGGGCGCGGTCGCCGCCGCCTCTGCGCCCGTGCCCCTGAAGCGGGCGCTCGAGGGCTACGACCCGAAGGCCGCGATCCAGACCGGCCCCGGGCTTCCCGCCTGGAACTGGGACCGGGCGCGGCTCGGCT
>CALMKJ010000193.1 GCA_937867305.1 uncultured Ectothiorhodospiraceae bacterium
GGGTGCGCCCCGAGGAGAGCTACCCGGCGGTGCTGGCCGAGCGCATCGGCCGCCCTGGCCCGCGCGCGCGGGGTGGCCGTGCTGCTGGTCGGTGTCCCGGTGCCGGGACTCTTCGCCGGCCCGCCGGCCTTCTACGAGGCGCTCGCCGCGGAGCACGGCGTGCCCTACGAGGGGGACGTCCTGCGGCAGGTGCTCTGCGACAACCGCACGAAGTCCGATCCCGTCCACCCGAACGCACTCGGCTACCGGCGGCTGGCCGAGGCGCTTGCCGCGACGCTCCGGGACGCGGGGGCGGTGCCCTAGGTGTGAAGCTTCAACAGGTTGTTTCGGCCGTGAGGGTGCGCAGCATGACCGAGTTGGGGCTCACACCCTCCGATGCGGGAGCATCGGTGGGCGTGAGCACGCCGACCGCCCCGACCGGTCACCGGCCGAAGAGCTTCTCCGCACCGAGCAGCGTGGCGATGCCGAGGACGGCGAAAATCGCTGCCGTGATGAGGTGCACGGAGCGCGCCGGCACTCGTTCCGCGAGCCGCTCGCCCACGAGCACGGCCGGGACGTTGGCGATCATCATGCCGAGCGTCGTCCCGGCGACGACGGCCACCACCGCCTGGTACTGCGCGGCGAGGACAAACGCGAGTAGCTGCGTCTTGTCGCCAATCTCGGCGAGGGCGACGATGCTGGCGGACACGAGGAGTGCTTCCACGGTGACTTCCAGGCCGGACCACACCGATGACCACCCTGCTCTCCGGCCGATCCAGAGACAGCGTGGTCAAAGGTCTTGCCATGCTTAGAAGCCGCCTGCGCCATGACCGACGGGTCAAGTGTGTTGACGCAAGCCCCGGCGATCAGGCCGTGCCGGGCGGCTACTCCCCAATGACGCAGCGGATCGTAGGTGACGTGGCAGCCGTCGTCCATCGTCCGTCGACGCCCGGGGTAGCAGGCATCGATCGGCGCTGGGCCACCGGCAGGCAGGTCTTGGCCGGACTCCCCGAGAGGGGTTGGCCTTTGTTTGTGGTGGTGTAGACCGAGCACAAGGCAAACGCGGATGTCGTGCTCCGTCGCAAATGCGCGGAAGTCGTAGTGCAACCGCGAGGCGCGTGGCGAGCGCTCAACCTCGGTACGTTCTACTGCCAGCTCGGTTGCCAGACCCGGACTCGACCCCGTGTCCCACGGAGTCCCTCAGCGCAGGTCGTACCAGACCCCACGGCCACGGCCGTGCTGGCTCAGCGTTCCGCGCTCGACGAGGGCGCGGAAGTGCTGCTTGAGTGTGTTGCGACTGGCGCCGGTCAGCTTGATCGCCTCGGCCATGGTGACGCGACCGTGCTCGCGGGCGAGCTCCACGATCTGGAGAGACAGTTCTGGCATGGAAGCCAGCACGATCTTCTCGCGCTCGACCTTGTTCTCCAGTCGCCGGACCTGCTCGGCCAGGGAGCGAAGGAAGAACACCAGCCACGGCTGCCAGTTCGGTGACTCCGTGCGGATGGTCCCCTGCGTCTGGCGCAGCGCCAGGTAGTAGGCTTCCTTGCTCTGCTCCACTACGCTTTCCAGCGAGCTGTACGGCACATAGGCGTAGCCGGCCTGCAGGAGCAGCAACGTGGTCAGCACGCGGGAGAGCCTCCCGTTGCCGTCCTGGAAGGGATGGATCTCGAGGAATACGACGATGCACAAGGCGATGATCAGCAGTGGATGCAGACGGGCCGTCTCACGCTCCTGATGCACCCAGGCCACCAGCTCTGTCATCAGGCGGGGCGTGTCGAAAGGTGTGGCCGTCTGGAACACGATGCCGATCGGCGCACCGGTCTTGTCAAAGGCGGCGACGCTGTTCGCGTGGGTCTTGTAGTTGCCGCGATGCCAGGTGTCCTTCTCGCTGTAGCGCAGCAGGATCTGATGCAGCTGCTTGATGTGGTTCTCGGTGAACGGGATGTCCTGCCAGGACGAGAACACCAGGTCCATCAGCTCGGCGTAGCCGGCCACTTCCTGTTCGTCGCGCGTGGCGAAGGACTTGATCTCCAGGTTCGACAAGAGCCGCTCCACCTCCCGGTCGGACAGCTTGCTGCCCTCGATACGGGTGGAGGAGCCGATGCTCTCGATGGTGGCGACGCGCCGCAGGGCCGACAGGCGATCAGGCGCGAGCGTGCCCAAAGCGCGCCAGGCGCCTTTGAACTCGTCGATCCTGGCGATGAGGCTCAGGATCTCCGGGGTGATCCGGAGGGTCTCGGTTCGCAGCATGAGCCAATAGTACGCCCATTTACACCCATTCGTTATGAGGAGGTAGAACCCCATGGCGCCGACGACGGCCGAGCGCGCGAACTACCCCTTCGGACTGTCGCGTTTCGTGGATGCGCAGGACCGCGTCTACCCGCAAGCCCTCGCGGAGGTCGCGCAGCAGCATTCCGTGTTCCAGCACGTGCTCGAGCGGTACTTCCAAGGAGAGCGCGACCGCCTCACGGTGGACATCATGAGGAGCAGACCCTGGTAAACGGTCGCTTCCTGTTGGAAGTCGAACTGGCGCACCGCTGGTCAATCAGCACCAAGACCCTCCAACGGTGGCGCGCCGGGAAGCGAGGCCTCCCGTACGCGAAGTTGTCGAGAACCGTGCGGTACGACTTTCACGATGTCATCACGTACGAACAGACTCAGCGCCCAAAGTCAGCAGTTGCCGATGAACTGCCGCGGTCTGGCCCCGGGGGGCGGGACCGCACGCTGGTCGACCTGGCGAAGGCGGGCCTGACCCTCCATGATCGCGACCCCGGGCGAAGGCCCTGCCGTGCCCCGTACGACCCGGACCGTCCAGTTCACCGAGGCCCGGGTGAAGACCCTCGTGGCGTCCCCGGGGACCCGCATCGAGGTGAGGGACGCCGTCGTGCCCGGACTCATCCTGCGCGTATCCACCCGCGCCGGAAAGACGACCCGGGCCTGGGCCGTGTACCGGCGGGTCCAGGGACGACCGAAGCGGCTGTCGCTGGGGCGCTGGCCCGACCGGACCGTCGCCGACGCGCGTGACGCGGCCCGCAAGATGCTCGGCCAGGTCGTGGACGGCAAGAACCCGGCGGCCGAGAAAAGGGCCGAGCGCCAGCTCTCGCTCACCTTGAAGCAAGCCCTGGAGGCCTACCTCCAGGGGCGGCGGCACCGGCTGCGGGACTCCACCGTGGAGGACTACCAACAGGACGTGCGGCTCACCTTCCCCGACTGGCTCGACCGCCGGCTCGTTGACCTCACGCCCGATATGGTGGCGGCGCGACACAAGCGCCGGCTGAAAGACTCTCCGGCGGGCGCAGACCGCGCCATGCGGGTGCTGCGGGTGGTCTGGAACCACGCCCGGGAGATCGCCCCGCGGCTGCCCGAGAACCCGGTCCGGCGGCTCACGGCTACCCGGTTCTGGTCGCGAGTGGGGCGGCGCAGGAGCGGCTGACGCTCGCGCCCGAGGGGCTCGATGGCGTGACGAGCCTGGCGCTGGCCCCGGATACCGGACGCCTCGCTGTGGGGAGCCGGGGGGGCTCGTCCATCTGTACCGCACTGGTAGTGGGGAGCCCTTCTGGGTCCTGCCTGGGCACGCCGAGGCGGTGACCGCGCTTGCGTTCACGGCCGATGGCGAGCGGCTGGTGTCCGCCGGGAAGGACGGGGTCGTTCGGGCCTGGGACGTGGGTCCCCTGAAGGTGGGTCACTGAGGCGGGTTCGGAGCTTCTCCGTGCTCACGCCTCGACTTCTGCAACGTGGGGCGCTTGCGCTGTGCCTGTTCCTCCTGCTTCTCGCCGCCCCGGCCTCCGCCGCCGATCTCCTCGAAGGCCGCGTTGTCCGCATCGCCGACGGCGACACCCTGACCGTGCTCGACGGCGACCAGATCCAGCACCGGGTGCGCCTCGCCGGCATCGACGCCCCGGAGCGCGGCCAGCCCTTCGGCGCGCGCGCGAAGCAGAACCTCGCTCGCCTCACCTTCGGCAACCCGGTCGAGATCCGCTGGCACAAGCCGGACCGCTACGGGCGGCTGGTGGGCCAGGTGTGGGTGGACGTCAGCGCAGGATGGTGTGGATCCATGTCCGGTTGAACCTATTGGACCGGTACACAGTGGTTCCGGCGTACAGGGGGTGTGTGGCCACCTCACGCACCAGTCGGGTGGAGTCCGCCGCCGGTACGTAGTAGGTACCCGCCAGCACGCGCCGGGCGATCTCATGGGCCACCACGCGGATCGTTTCCGTGCCCAGCGGCCGTTGGCCCGATGCCTCCACGAACACCGCCTCCGCCAGATAGGCGACGGCTTCGTCCAGGTGGGCTGAGTGGGCGCCAAGGTTCCGCATATCCAGGTGGGCGTGGGTGCACTCGTGGATGAAGAAGGCCTGGTCACGCCAGTTGCCAATCGCGAACTGGGGACTCAATTCGAGGCTGTCATAGTTGACGTCGTAGACGGCCCCAGAGAGCCGGGCCCGGGGTGTACGCGTGCGGATGACGATGTCATCGCGCCGGATGGCCTCGGCATAGCGCGAACCAGCGCCCCAGCCGGTGACGGCCACCCGCCCTCGGTACAGGGGAGCGGCGTCGCGTCGTCCGCCGCCGACTGTCGACGCACCCACGGGCCCCTCGCGCTGTGCGCCAGTCGGCAGTTCTTGCGGTCGGGCTCAATCCCGCCATCCTCCCTGCCGATAACCTCTCTGAACGGAAACCCCTCCTCCCTTGTCCGTTCTCCTTCGCCGGGGCCCTGTCCCCGGCTTTTTTTGGGCCGGTCCGGCAGCCGAGGGGGAGCGCGCAGGCACGCGAGGGCAACCGAAGGGGGATCGGTGCTCCTGACCCGCAGGTCGACGCGCTGGCGATCAAGGTGGTCGATGTGCGTTCCGTGGGCAGTCGCGGGAGACCACGGGCCGTGGCGGTAAGAGGACCAGGACGGCAGACAGTGCCACGGAGGGCAGAGGGCGCCAGGGAGGGTCTGGAGATTGACAGCGGAGCGCGGGGGGGCAACGCTGGGGACACCACGGGTGAGGGGTCCCTTGCGGAGAAACCACGTGACCGGCCTGAAAAGCTACGCGCACTCCTGGGGAATGGTGGCGGTTCTCGCGCTGGCCTGCGTCTCGGCGGTGGAGGGGGCGCGAGCGGGTGCAGGGGACCTCATCGAGGCGGCCGAGCGTGGCGACGCCGCCGAGGTCCGGGCGCTGCTCGGGGCGGGGGCGGAGGTGAACGCCGCCAGGGGCGATGGCGCCACGGCGCTGCTGCTGGCCTCGCAGAATGGCCATCCCGAGGTGGTGGTGGCCCTGCTCCGGGCGCGGGCCGACGTGAACGCTCGGGACGGCTATGGCGACACGGCGCTGATGGCGGCCGCGCTGAGTGGTCACGGGGCCGTGGTGCGGGCGCTGCTCGCGGCCGGGGCGGAGGTGAACGCCAGGGCCGGCAATGGCGCGACAGCGTTGCTCCTGGCGTCCCAGGAGGGCCACCTGGAGGCGGTCCAGACGCTCATCGAGGCGCGGGCTGACGTCGACGCCGGACGGGGAGACGGGGTCACGGCGTTGATGCTGGGGTCGCTCAAGGGGCACCTCGAGGTGGTGCGGGCGCTGCTCGCGGCGAAGGCCGAGGTGAACACCAAGGCGGGCAGTGGCGCGATGCCGTTGGTACTTTCCTCGGAGACGTGCCACCGGGAGGTGGTGCGGGCGATGCTCAAAGCGGGTGCCGACGGGAACGCCGCGAGCGGTGAGGGCCCGACGGCGCTGATGCTGGCCGCGCAGGAGGGCCACCTGGAGGTGGTCCACGCGCTCATCGGGGCGCGGGCCGACGTGAACGCTCAGGCGGGCGACGGCCCCACGGCGCTGATGCTGGCGTCGCGGGACGGCCGCGCGGGGGTGGTGCGGGCGCTGCTCCGTGCGCGGGCGGATGCGAACGGCGAGAGCAGTGATGGTTTCACGGCCTTGATGGTGGCATCGGCGCACGGCCACCGGGAGGTGGTGCAGCTGCTGCTCGAGGGCGGTGCCGACGTGAATGCCAGGACGAGCGACGGGCTCGCGGCGCTGCACATGGCGTCGCAGAAAGGGCACCGGGAGGTCGTCGAGCTTCTGAAGTCGGTGGGTGCCAGGGAGTAGGGTCTGTTGGCTCCCTCGCTCTCATCGCCCCTGGTCGTCCGGGAGATCCAGGCGAAGAGCATCCTCTCGAAGTCGGAGGTCTACGACTACGCGCTCAACGCCTACGTCGGCTGCCAGCACGCCTGCCGGTACTGCTACGCGCGGTTCATGAAGCGGTTCACCGGCCACACCGAGCCGTGGGGATCGTTCGTCGACGTGAAGGTCAACGCGCCCGAGTTGTTGGCCCGGGAGGTCCTCAGGAAGAGGAGGGGTCGGGTGTGGATCAGTGGTGTGTGCGATGCCTATCAGCCGCTCGAGGCGAAACACGCGCTCACCCGTCGCTGCCTGGAGATCCTCGTCGAGCACGGCTGGCCGCTGACCGTGCAGACGAAGTCGCCGCTGGTGCTGCGGGACCTCGACATCTTGAAGCGCGCGGCGGACGCCGAGGTGGGCTTCACGATCACCACTGCCGATGAGCGGGTCAGGACCATCTTCGAGCCTGCGGCCCCGCCCGTTGCGAAGCGGATCGAGGCGCTGGGGGTGCTGCACGACGCGGGGATCCGGACCTTCGTCATGGTCGCGCCGCTGCTCCCCGGGGCTGAGGGGCTCGCCGGGCTGCTGCGCGGCAAGGTCGACCATGCGCTCGTGGACCGCTACAACTACCACTACGCGGACCGGACCTACCAGGAGCACGGGCTCCAGTGGGCCATGCGGGACGATTTCTTCGAGGCCAGGGGAGGCGAGTTGGCGGCTGCCTTCGAGCGCGTCGGCATCCCCTGCCAGAAGCTGTACTGAGTATCGGAGGGTCGGGCGTCGCTGCCCTGACCACCGTCTGAACCCGACGACGACCAAGGACGTCGTCAGTTCCCCGTGCGCCCGGTGCAGTGGTTGTCGACAAGGCATCGAACGTAGCTCGGATCGGTCTTGAGCAGATACTGCACGCGCGCGGCGACTGCGTCGTCGGCGAAATCGGTAAAGACCGCATCGACACCGAGCTCGTAGAACATCAGGTACTCGTTCGCTGGGTTCCCGGCGTAATCGGACGCCAGCCACCGCCGTTCGCTGCGGAAGGTATAGGGATGCACCAGCAGGCCGAGGGCGTGGGCGCGCTGCACCAGATCAGTGGGCGGCAGCAGAACCCGGTCGGCTTCGTCGACCCTGCCGTCGCCGTTGACGTCGACACAGGCGCCGCCCCTTCTCCGCGGATTTGCGCTTGACGAGCCGGATGCTCTTTCTTGGCACCTGGAAGCTGATTTCCTGGCAAGTCACGCAGTCCGATGGCACGATTCAGTACCCGTATGGCAAAGACGTCGTCGGTTATCTCATCTATACGGCCGATGGCTACGTGTCCGCCCAAATCATGGATCCCAATCGCCATCAGAGTGATCCGAGCTTTCCGATCGAACCGGCCGCCGCCCAGACTCTTCCGGAACCGGACCGGGTGCGGGCCTACAGCACCTACCTCGCGTATTGCGGAACCTACACGATCGAGGGGAATACGGTGACCCATCACGTGGACGCAGGGTTGGTCCCCAGTTGGACCGGCTCGGACCAGGTGAGGCCTTTCAGGTTTGAACAGGGCCGGCTGATCATTGAGCCGGGTCGTGACAGGCTGATCTGGGACAGGGCGGTAACGCACGGCTGAGCGGTGTCAACCGCCCGGCTTGAAGCCCGCGCTCGTTCCTCCCACACTGGGTTTGCCGCGTGGGGCGAAGGCGCCCCAAGGCCCGTTCCCCGGCCCTCGGGCCGGCGCGAGAACCAGAACAAGACCTCGGGCGATGCGGCGACTGGCCCGCCGGGTGGATGGCCGGCGGGCGCTTTGC
This sequence comes from uncultured Ectothiorhodospiraceae bacterium, assembly GCA_937867305.1. Lineage (GTDB taxonomy): Bacteria > Pseudomonadota > Gammaproteobacteria > JAABTG01 > JAABTG01 > JAGNLM01. The sequence goes on from CALMKJ010000193.1 coordinate 7,862, forward strand.
CTCCGGCGTGGCCCGAGTGTGCGCGCCCCAGCACCCCACCGGGGACCCCCATCAGGTCGACGAGAGCCGTGGCCCCCGCCCGCCACCGGCGCTGAACAGCGTGAGCTCCCAGGTATCGGCCGACATGTCGTGGCGCAGGAGGTAGACGTGGCCGTCGTCGCCGCGGACCTTGAAGTAGCGGTGCCGAGGGTCGAGCCAGCGGTCGAGCTCTTCGGTGACGGCCACCCGCCGCTCGCCCAGGGTGAAGGCCCGGGGGGATTCGTCGGCCCGGTGCCCAGCGTAGGTCTCGACGCGAAGCTGCAGGTGCTCCCTTAGCCCGTCCTTGCTGCTCAACCCACCGACCTCCTCGGCGGCTCCGGCGCGGAGAGCCGTCCGGCCTCCAACGTGCTCTTCGCAGGGCTCTCGCAGCGGGACCAGGTTGGCGGGCAGCGCCAGTCCCAGCTAGGCACCCATCGTGTTGGTGAGCGCACCTCCGCTGACCCGGCAACGGGTCAGGGTTTCCTCGCTGCCGAGGGTTTGGATCACCAGTCATCAATGATGCACCGACAGTGCCAGCAGCGCGACACCCGGTAGGATGCAGGAAACCCCGACGGCTACCGTGGCACGCCGACACAGTGGCTCTTGCGCCGCCGTCGAGGAGGCGGCTCACCTCCACGCGCTCGCAGTCCCCGGTGTCAAAGTGCGGGTGATGAGCAACAGCAAAGTGCAGGGCGCACAGGGTATGACGTCTGGGGACCCGCGTGCCGGGGATTGGAGACGGCCAGCAACACGACTCAAATTCCCCCGAGCCATCGGTGACCTGGGTCAACTCCGAGGCGGACTCCGCGACCTATACCTCTCGTAGGCGTGGCTGAAGCGGACGGCGGCCGTCACTCGAGAGACCTCGCGGCATTGCCTGTCGCGAGGTCGGCGGCGACGTCCTGC
>CALMKJ010000194.1 GCA_937867305.1 uncultured Ectothiorhodospiraceae bacterium
TCAGGGCCAGCGCCCGCAGCACCTCCAGGAAGTGGCCCTGTGCCCGCGCCACCAGCGCGTCTCGCGCCGAGTCCCGGTCGCCCATCCCCCCCCGCACCGGTTCCCGCGCGGCGGCTCCCCCCAAATCCCGCCCGGGGTCCCCCGCCGGCTCACCCGCCTCCAGCACCACGGCCGACAGCCATGCCGCGGCGGCGAGCGTCGCGCGACCGTGCCACAGGGACATCTCGTCATCGTCGAGCAGGATCAGGGCATGACGCAGGGATCGCGCGATCTTGCCTTCCACAATCGCCCGGTCCTCGACACCCCACCCGCGGTAGGTGCGGGCCAGGTCGTAGGCGATCGCCAGCTCGTAGCCGTTCCCCACGTTCCCGTCGGACTCGCCGGGGACCGCCAGGTAGGCCTCGCGCAACTGCCGGATCAACTCCTCTGCCCGCGCGGCCTCCCCTGTCGCCACCCAGCAGGCGGCCAGCGCGAGCAGCCCTTCGGACTGGCACGGGGAAGGCGCCTCGATACCGAGGCGGCGGTAGGCCTCCACACGCTCGGCCAGGAGCGGGGGCACGCCGCGCCCGTCCCACGCGGCGAGACCGGGCAGCAGGATCCGCGGGTGCGCCGGGCGGATCCGGCCGTCGAGCGCGTGGCTTGCGGTGCGGGGGGACGGCGAGAGCAGGCGCACCATGCCGGGATGGTCCACCCCGGCCTTCTCCGCCAGTCGCACCAGGACCTGCGCGGGACTCATGTCGTAGTGGCGCTGCAGCCCGACGAACACGGCGGCCAGGCCGACCAGCGACAGGCCGCCGAGCACGAGCGGGCGCACGGGCGGCGGCAGGGCCCGGTAGCTGAGCGACGACAAACGGGCCCCGTAGCGCCGAGCCAGCCCCGAGAAGGCCCGCCCTACCCGCCCCGATAGCGCACCGGTGGCAGGCACCACCGCCGGCTCCGCCCGCGCCATCGCGAGCCAGGTCATCAGGTAGAACACCAGCGCCAGCCGCGGCTCGTCGACCAGGCTGTCGGCTACCCCGACGGTCCAGAGGCCGGCCAGGGAGGCCAGGAGCAGTAGGGCCAGGGCGTCGCCCCGGCCGATGCGCCGCCAGAGCCGGACGACGAGGTAGCCCTGCAGGGCAAGGAGCAGCAGAAGGCCGGTCCACCCGCCCTCGAAGAACGTCTCGACCCAGAGGTTCTTCACGTGCCAGGCGGTGTGCACCACGTCCGAGTAGACCCAGTGGTCCATCCCGCGGGTGAAGTCGCCGTTGCGCAGCAGACGGGCCCCGCCGGGCGTCACCACCTGCACGTCGTCGATGTCCATGCCGTGCGCGAGGCCCCGGTGCATCAGGGCGACCTCGACCGGGCGGGCGCCGTACCAGTGCCGCTTGCCCAGGTCGTCGACCTGGAACGGGACGTGGTAGTCCTGCCACTGGTCGTAGGGCGGCTCGAGCCAGGCGCGCACGGTCCGGCACTCGGGCAGGAACGGGAGGATGTGCCGCTCGCAGACCTCGACCATCAGCAGCGCCCGCTCGGCCCGGTGGCCCCGCAGGCGCACGTCGAGGCGGTAGGGCCCCGGCTCGCCCACGGGGAAGCGCTGGCGCACGGCGAGGTTGCTCGCCCCGCTCGGGCCGAAGCGCAGGAAGGCGTCGCCCCCCTCCTCCACCCGCGCGAACGTCGACGGCAGCTCCCCACCCGGGCGCAGCGCGTAGGCCCGCGGGAAGCTGCCCTTGCCCATGCCGAAGAGGCTCGTCGTCGCATCCGGCGCCATGGCGCGCAGGGCCTGCGTCGCGTGCCCGAGCCGACCCGGCAGTTCCGCGAGGGTGGTGGCGAAGCGCTTCTGGATGAACCCGCCGCTGGACAGCGCGAGCGCGCCGAGGACCGCGACCCCCGCCAGGATGGCGACCAGGACGGGGGTCCGCAACCGGCCGGGCGACACGGGGCCCCGGCCGAGGCGCAGCCATCCCGCTATCAGCACCACCAGGGCCGCGCCGACGGCCGGGTAGTCGATGCGGGAGAAGGTGACCAGCAGCGCGTAGAGCGCCGGAAAGAGGAGGAGCAGGCCCGACACCGCAGCGAGCGCGCTGCGCCAGAGGAGCACGCTCGCCGCGACGAAGGGCAGCGCCGCCACCAGGAAGGCGTCGATGGCCGCCCCGCCCGTCAGCATCCCGGAGAAGAGTCCGGTCGCCCGGTAGGGGGTGTCGAAGTCGAAGACCCCGGTGAAGAGGGCCCGCTCCCACACCACCGAGAGGACGGCTGCCGCGAGCCCCCCCAGCATGCCGAGGGACCAGAGCCGGCCGAGAGAGACACCCCGCGCGGCGGCCTGCCCCAGCATCGGCAGCAGCGCCAGGGCCCAGAAGAAGCCCTTGCCGATACGCAGGGCGTTGTAGTGACTGTAGAAGCTGTAGAAGGCGTTGCCGTCGACCGGCTGCAGGGGCAGGAGTCCGATGGCCGTGGCGACCGCCTGCTGCACCGCGAGGAGCCCGACGAGCAGCCAGGCCCCGCGGGAGAAGGCCAGGCCCCCCCCGGGCACGGCCGCCGCCCCGGGGGGGTGACCCCCCCCCCCCCCCCCCCCCTCCTTCGCCCACAGCCCGCCGGCGACGGTCGCCAGCAGGACCAGGTCGAGTTCGTTGAAGAAGATCCGACCTGACCAGGGGGTCAGGTCAAGGAGGGGCAGGAGGGTGGGAACGACGACGAGCCAGGCGCTGGGGAAGCGCCAGAGGAGGATGAGATAGGCGAGGAGTCCGGCCGCGAGCCACTCGTGGGCGACGGGGAACGACCAGGCGAGCCACACCGCAACGGCGCCCGCCGCAACCGCCAGTGGGCGGCGCCCCGCGAGGCCCCCCGGGACGCCACCCAGCGCAGGCGCTTCTGTCGCCCCCCGGTGCTCTGGCGCACCGGCCATTATCACTTGCGCCACTGCTCGACGGCGCCCGAGTCGAGCGAGCCCGTCGGCGGGCGCGGCAGCCTCACATTCCCCTCAAAGATCCCCATGTCGCCCACGAACTCCCCCTTCCCGTAGAAGCGGTTGTTGACGACGGTCACCTCGCTGGCACCGACGTTGCGCAGGAACACCCCACCTCCGGGCCGGTCGTTGATGTAGGTGTTGTCCCGGACCACGAGCTCGTTCCGGGGGTGCCGGATCCCCTCGTGGCCGAAGCTCACCAGGGGGAAGTTCTCGGTCCGTGGCCCCTGCTGCAGGAGGTTGCCGGTCAGAAACGCCTGGCCACCGTTGGAGAGGTCGACCAGGTAGCTGGAATTGCCGTCCGGCCCGTCGGCCAGCACGCTATTTAGAATGCGTGTCGTCGCCGCCCGGCTCTTTA
>CALMKJ010000195.1 GCA_937867305.1 uncultured Ectothiorhodospiraceae bacterium
TGCGGGATTCCGACCCCTTTCAGCTGCCCCGGTTCACGCCGTGGGACGTGACGCCGGGCCGGTTCCTCGCCCGGCTCCTGGCCAACGGCTTGGGACTCGTGCGGCAGTGAAATCAACCGCAGAGACGCAAAGACACAGAGGACTTCGGGGGGCCGGGGCTCCTCGATACCCCCGTTTCCCCCGGGCGCGGGGCGGAGGAAAACTCGCGGCATGAGCGCATATACGCCCGCTGTGTCGTTCAACTTCTCGGTCGCGAAGGTTGCGGCAATCCTGCTCGTGGTGTCCGGCCACTACTTCTCGGACAGTCTCCTCTGGATCCCGGTCACGATGGGCCTGTTCCTGTTCGCATATGCCTCAGGACGGTTCACGTCGAGCCGCTACGCGGGGAACCTTTCGCTCAAGACCTTCTGGTGGAGAAAGCTGGTACGCCTGGGTGTTCCATTCATCCTCGTCCAGATCTTCCTCCTCTTGCTCTTCGTCGCCCAAGGTCGAGATGGGATCCTGAGCTGGCACACGCTCGTGCACTGGACTGGAGCATCCGGTTTCCTCAACTGGTTCGGGGTCGCGGACCAGAGCCCCTTCGGGGCGGGGATGTGGTTCTTCACGTTACTGCTGATCTTCTACCTCACCTTCCCGTTTCTCTCGGGGCTCGCGAAGAATCGGGGGACGGCATTGGTCGTTACAGTCGCAGGTGCGCTGGCGGCGGTTGTGCTGACTCACGAGGTCCAGGTCGGGCACGTTCTGTGGATCACGATGTTTGGCTTCTGGCTCGGGGTCTATGCAGACGAGTGGCCTCTTCCCGGATCTGCTTTCTTCTGGATCCTCGTGCTTCTCGGAGCCGTTGCCGCGCTGTTGGTCAGCAACCTCTGGGGCGGCTTTCGTGCGTTGAACATGGAGTTCATCTTCCTGGCCGCTGTGGGGCTCGTCCAGACCCTGGAGCGCATCACCTTGCCCCGGAGGGTGTTCGCGCCACTCCTGGTGCTCTCGCCAGCGCTCCTGGAGATCTACCTGTTGCATCCGTACCTGCTCGTGCGCAGTGACGCGGTGCCTGTCCGTTGGGGGTACGCCGCATCGATGGTGCTCACGGTGACCGTGGCGCTGGTCTTGAGCCGCATGTCGCTGGCGCTGACTGCAAGGCGCGGTTGAACCGATGAAAGTCCTGCACGTCTTCGACCACTCCTTGCCGATCCAGGACGGCTACTCCTACCGCAGCCGCGCGATCCTGGTGAATCAGCGGGCGCTCGGCTGGGAGACGGTGCAGGTCACCGGCTCCAAGCATGTGAGCAACGTGGCCTGGGAGGAGGCGGGAGGCCTCGGGTTCTACCGCACCCCGCCGGTCAACGGGGTCGCGGCCCGGTTTCCGATCCTCGGCCAGCTCCAGGTCGTGACCCGCCTGCGGCGCCGGGTGCGCGACTTGGTCCGCCAGGAGCGTCCGGACCTGATCCACGCCCACTCGCCGTCGCTCAACGGGCTCGCTGCGGCGAGTGTCTCCCGGGCGACGGGCATACCGCTCGTCTACGAGATCCGGGCCTTCTGGGAGGATGCCGCGGTCGACCAGCGCACTGCACGCGAGGGCGGGCTGCGCTACCGGCTGACCAGTGCATCCGAGGCCCGGGTGCTGAGGCGCGCGGACGCGGTGACCACCATCTGCGAGGGGCTGCGGGGCGAGCTGCTGCGCCGGGGCCTGCCGGCGGAGAAGGTGAGCGTGATCCCGAACGGCGTCGAGGCCTCGGCCTATGCCTTCGACCGGCCGAAGGACGGGGCGCTGGCCGCGCAGCTCGGGCTCGAGGGCAAATTCGTCGTCGGCTTCGTCGGCTCGTTCTACGCCTACGAGGGGCTGGACCTTCTGCTCGCGGCCTTCCCGGCGCTGCGTGCGGCGCTACCCGAGGCCCGGTTGCTGCTGGTGGGCGGCGGGATGGAGGACGAGGCCCTGCGGCGTCAGGCCCGGGCACTCGGGATCGAGGACGCGGTGGTCTTCCCCGGCCGGGTCCCGCACGACGACGTCGAGCACTACTACAGCGTACTCGACATTGCCTGCTTCCCGCGGCACTCCCTGCGCCTCACCGAACTGGTGACGCCCCTGAAGCCCCTGGAAGCGATGGCCATGGGCCGCGTTTGCGTGGCCTCCGACGTCGGCGGGCACCGGGAGCTGATCCGCGACGGCGAGACCGGCTACCTCTTCCAGGCCGACGACGCCGAGGCCCTGACTGCAAGGCTGATCGACGTGGCCCGGCGCCGGGACGAGTGGCCTGCCCTCAAGGCCGCCGGGCGCAAGCTCGTCGAGACGGAGCGCAGTTGGCCTGCCATCGTCCGCCGTTACGTGCCTGTCTATGAGACTCTGCTCGCCCGGGAACATGACCGCAGAGGCGCAGAGGCGCAGAGAGGATCTTAGTTTCTGTTGACCGATTCCCCTCAGCGCCTCTGCGCCTCTGCGGTTCGAATCTTTCTGTACAGACTGTCCGCCGAGAACAGGAACCCATGCTTCCACCAGAAGTAG
>CALMKJ010000196.1 GCA_937867305.1 uncultured Ectothiorhodospiraceae bacterium
GCACCGACCCGTCGGGGCCGACGGTGGTGCTCGTCAAGCTGTCGGTGCGCTTGTCGCCCTCGGTGGTCTGGGTCTTCACCCAGCTCGCGTTGGCCGCGCTGCCGGAGGTCTGCGAAGTGACGGCCTCCGGCTTCTTCGGCGCCCGCGGCCCGGTCCCGACCGCCTCGTCGTCGCGCGGCGGCGCCGGTGGCAGGCCGGCGTGCTTGCGCGCCGCGTCGTTCTCGGCCCTGGCCTTCTCGTTCTCCTTCTCCACCAGCGCGTTGCGGTCCCGGATCCGGCCCGCCGTATCGTTCGGGTCGGGCGCCTGCCCGGGCTTGCGCTCGGTGGTCTTCGCCACCTCCTCGCGGGTCGCGCGCACCTTCTGGCCCATGGGCACGGCGGCTTCCTTCGAGTTCTGCAACTGCTGGTCGGCCTTGCCCAACCACTTCTGGACGTCACGCTTCTGCTGCTCGGGGGTCGCCCCGAGGGGGGTGATCCCCGTCTCGAACTCGTCCTCGTAGTTGCGCAGCCTGTCGGCTTCCTTCGCGACCGGGGAATCCTGCCCGGTCGCCTCCGCCGACTTGCTGACGCTCTTGCCCGCGGTCTTGAGTGCCATGTCCCGGGCGAGCTGCTTGGCGGCGTCGCCGCCGGGGTCCTCGCCGTTGCTGAGATCGCCCGCGGCGTGGATGAATTTCTTCTCGTTGTCGAGGACGAAGCCCTCGGGGTCGCGCACCGACTCGTCGCTCTTCACCCCGGTCGCCTTCTTGCCTCCCGGCGTGGAGAAGGCGTCGTGGTAGTCCTTGCGGTTCTTCAGTTGGTCCGGCGTCGGCGGGGCCCAGAGCGTGGTGTCGGTGGTCTTGTCGATCCAGATCCCGAGCTTGGGGTCGTAGGTGACGTTCTCCTCGCCGTGCGCCTTCTTCCACTCGGCGGCGATCTTGTCGGCGAGCTCGGGCGTCTTGGCGCTGATGTCCACGTCCGCCCGCACCTCCTTGGGGGCGCTGCCGGAGATGTCGATGCTGCCCTTGCCGTACTTCGCCTCCAGCGCTGCCAGTTCCGCGGCGCGGGGGTCCTTCTGCTTGTACGCCGACTGGATCTTCGACTTCTCGTCCGCGTAGCCCTTCAGGGCGGCCTCGTAGTCCGGGTGGGAGGTGTCGATCGAGCCGTCAGGCTTCACCAGCTTCGGGTTGGCCCGCACCTGGGCGTGGTACTTCTCCTTCAGCTTCTGGAGCTCGGCCTGCTGCTGCAGGCGGAGCTTTTCGATCAGGGTCGGGGCCTGCTTCTCCGGCGGCTTCTCCGCTGCGGCGGCGGGCAGAACCAGCGCCCCGGAGAGCCCCCAGGCGAGCGCGACGCAAATCAGCCACCGGGCGCGACCGGCCCGCGCCCGGAACTCCGGAACCGGTCCAGGGCTGGGGCTCATGGTCCCACCTTCTTCGCAAGGGCCTCGGCCGCCTCCCGCGCCTTCGGGTCGGCCTTCGGGTCCTTCAGCACCGCCTGCAACTCCCGGGCGGCCTCCGCGCGCTGCCCGAGCTTCAGGTACGCCTCGGCCAGGTAGACCGGCAGGCGCGGGTTGGCGCTGCCCGCGGTGCGCGCCTTCAGATAAAGGTCGCGGGCCTTCCCGGTCTCGCCCTGGTCGTCGCGCACCGTGGCCAGGAGGAAGAGCACCGCGGGGTCCTCGGGGGCCGCCTGCACGGCCTGCTCCAGGAGCGGCACCGCCTCGTCACCCCGCTTCTGCCCGATCAGCAGCACGGACAGCCGCTGACGGGCCATGACGTGGGCGGGGTCGGCCTCCGCGGCCCGGCGCAGGTGGCGCTCCGCCTCGGCGACCTTGCCGGCAGCCAGGAAGAGCCGCCCCAGGTTGTACCAGGCCTCGGCCCGCGCCGGGTCGATGCGGACCGCGGTCTGGAACATCGTCATCGCCTGGCTCACCTGGCCGCGCTGCAGGGCGAGGACACCCAGGTTGTTGTAGGTCTCGGCGAACAGGGGGTCCGCCTCCAGGGCCTGGTCGTAGTAACGCCCCGCCTCTTCCGCCCGGCCCTGGGCGAGGGCCAGGTTGCCGAGCAGATTGGCGGCATCCCGGTTGCGGGGGTCGGCCTTGAGGATCCCCTCGAGGACCCGCTGCCCGTCCGCGACGCGGCCCTCGTGCAAGGCCTGCTCGGCCTGCCTGAAACGCTCGTCCACCCCCGCCTCCCCGGCCGCCAGGGCCGGCAAGCTTGCCAGAGCCAGCAGCGGCCCCGCCACGAGGGCAGCCCGCACCCGACGACCGAGCCCCACCCGAGTCACGCTCATCGCGCCTTCTCCTGTCCGCCCGCCCGCTTCGGCGCGGGAACGGGAGCGGGCACCCCGCCCGCGTCGACCCGCAGATAGCTCTCCAGCTTCTTCACCCGGTCCCGGATCTGGGGGTCCGGTGCGAGGTTCAGGCTCTCCCGGTACTTCACCAGGGCGCCTGCGTAGTCGCCGGAGGCCTGACGGCGCCGCGCGTCGTCGCGCAGCCGCTGCGCCAGGTCCCCGGGGGGCAGGCTGAGCCGCGAGAGCAGAGCGCTCGGCGCCTTGAAGAGGTCCACCTCGAGCTCCGGGCGGTTCACCGGCCAGAGCAGGCCCTGGTCGGCCACGAGGTTGGCCTGGCGCTTCTCGGCCTCCGTGGGCTGCGTGGTGCGGCGGACGTCGACCGACAGTACCCTCACCACCCCCCTCTGATTGGCCACCAGCACCTCGACCGTCTGGGGACCGAAGCGCAGGGGCAACTCCACCCGCCCCCCGTTGCCCACCAGGGGCGCCTTGCGCCAGGGCCCCCCGGCGGTGCGGGCCCCCACGAGGGCGAGGTCCGCCGGCCCCACGACCTCCACCGGGACGCTGGGACTGCTCACCTCGGCCCCCGGCGCGGGGGAAACGATGCGCGCCTCGGGCGCCGGGGCGGTCACCTTCAAGGCCAGCTTCTCGCTCGCGACGTTGCCGCTCGCGTCGGTCACCCGCAGGTCGACCCGGTGGTCCCCCGGCTGGAGGAGCAGGTCGGCCGTCACCCGCCCCGTGGCGGGCGGGAGCTTCTGCCAGAGGCCGCCGTCGACGGACACCGCCGGCGTGACCGGGCCCGCGTCGTCTCCCACCTCGAGATCGAGGGTCACCAGGGGATCCTTCAGCTCCTCGCCGGCCTTGGGGCGGGCGACCTTCAGCGTGGGCGGGGTGTTGTCCCCCGTCACCTGCATGAAGAACACCGCCTCGTTGTTGGCCCGGTCCAGGTCCTTCAGGACGTCGTCCGGGTCGGCCACGACGGTCAGGGTGTTCTGCCCGCCCCGGGCCTGCCAGGGGATGCGCACCAGGGCGCTGCCGTGGAGCGGCACCGCGCCGGCCGGAACCCTGGCGATCTCCTCGCGCGGCCCACTGCCCTGGCTGCGGAAGAGCGCCACCTCGGCCGTCGCCGGGGACACCGACCCGAGGTTGCGCAGCGCGACCTCCACCGCGACCTCGTCACCCGCCTTGGGCTCGGCCGGCGCGTGGACCTTCAGGTCGGAGGAGGACACGCTCAGGTCCGGGGCGACGCTGGTGACGCCGCCGATGGCCGCCACCGACTTGCGGGCCTCGTCCTCGGACTTCGCCACCGTCCACATCGGGGTCGCGGTCAGGCGGAACTTGAAGCGGAAATCGCTGTTCACCACGTAGTGCCCGCCCCGCAGGTGCTTGGAGCGGATCCCGACGCGGTTGTCGCCCGGAAGCCCCGAGTCGTCGAAGCGCAGCGCGGAGGGCGGGATGCGGAAGGTGTAGTTGCCCTCGGGGATGACGTCGCGCAGGCGCCCCACCACCACCCCGTTCACCACCACGTCGGCGTCGTGCTGTTTGTACTCGCTGCGCCCGTAAGGCAGCGAGAAACCCATCTCCAGCCAGGCCTCCACCAGGTTGGTCGCCCGCCAGCGGTCGCCCTCGCGGTACGCCGAGTACTCGAAGATCCCGTCCGCGCCCACGTCGGCGTGCGCGAAGTCGACCTCGCCGTCGGCGTCGCTGTCGTCGCCGACCCATTCCACGTCGCCGACCCGCTGGGTCCAGCGGTCGAGCCGCCCGTCCCCGTCCAGGTCCTCGCCGCCCTGGCGCCGGCCCCAGTCCACCGTGGCCGCGTCCAGGCGCTCCGCCTGGCGGGCCCGACGCACCAGCTCCGCCTCGCCGTCCCGGGCCGCTGCGTCCGCCGGGTCCCGCCCGGGGAAGAGCCAGACCTCCCGGGCGCTCTCGCCGGCCCCGAGCTTGAACTCGTAGGCGTGCTCGAAGGCGCGGTCCAGGCCGCGGGCCACGAGCCGGGTCGAGACCCCGGTGAAGCCCTCGTAGAAGTGCGGGGTCACGGTGAAGTCCATCGACCCGTGCTCGGGGAGCAGGCCGTGGCGAACCGTCGGGGAGAGGGTGACCGCGTGGGGGTCGGCGGCCGTCACCGCCAGGTCGGTGACCGCGTCGCCCAGGTTGCGCAGCCGGAACACCCGACCGGGCCCGACCCGGGCCGGACCCACGTCCTCCCAGGCCAGCTCCACGTGGGGCAACTGCACGTGCACCGCGACCTCGGCCTCGTCGGAGAGGCCATCGGCGGAGACGATGCGGATCGGCACGACGTGGTCCGCGGTGTCCACGTCCTGGGCGCTGATCCCCAGCATGAACTCCCGCACCTCCCCGGGACCGAGGTTGAAGGGGCGGTCCTCCGAGCCGTCACCCACGAAGCCGACCAGCATCAGGGGGTCGTGGGGCTTGCCGCACTCGAGCCGCACGCTGAGGGGCGCGTCGCCGTTGTTGCGCACGCTCACCCCCACCCGCTGGTCGTAATCGCGGCGGATGTTGGCGCCGTAGCGGGACTTGCCGAAGGCGAGGCCCTTGACCCGGGTGACCGTGCGCACGGGCCCGGGCTCCTTGCCCCCGAGGGGCTGGAACTCGTAGGGGACTCCGGCCTCGAGCCCGGTCAGCACGACCGTGCGCGCGCGCCCGCTCTCGCCGACCACCTCGGTCCAGGCCTCGGTCCCGGCCTTGCGGAAACGCACCCGGGTCTCCCCGAAGCCGAAGGAGCTCCAGCCGACCCGCACGTCCTGCCCGGAGAGCACGGCCCCGTCGGGGGGCGAGAGCCCGAAGTACTCCGAGACTTGGAAGGTGCGCTTCAGCTCGGCCTTCGCCCCGGCTGCGTCGAAGGCGGTGACCTTGATCTCGTGGGGCCCCGGCCCCAGACGCGCCCAGGGCACGTCGGCCTGGTAGGGGGTGGCGTAGTCGGTGCCCGCCGGCGTGCCGTCCAGGCGAAATTCCACACGGCTCACCGGACGGCCGCTGTAGCTGATGGCGATGACGCCGGCCTCCACCGGCCCGTCCAGCACCTGTCCCTCACCCGGGGCGTTCAGGAAGAGCGCGACGCCTTCCCGCTCCCGAGCGCCGGTGGCCTGGACCCAGAGGCTCTGGCGGGCACTCTGGCCCTCGCTGCCCGTGCATCGCGCCTCGACCCGGTACAGACCCTGGCGCGGGAAACGGGCCTGGACGGGCTTCCCGCCCTCCAACCGCACCACGGCCTTCGCCTCGCCCCCCAGGTCGACCTCGCAGGAGGCCGGCGCCGCGGCGTAGTCGAGGCGGGTCTTCTGGAACGTCACCGTCTGGGGGCTCGCGGCGTTGGCACCGGAGGTCACCGCGTCGGCCTGGATCGCCCGGCCGCGGGTGTCGGCCATCACGAAGTGCGGCTGGTCGGACTTGTTGTTCTCGCCCCACTCGGAGAGCTCCACCCGCAGGCGGGTCGGGCCCTGGACCTCGACCGGGCGCGACCAGCGGGCCGGCGCGTGCACCCCGTGCTCGAACAGCATCGCCCCCGTGCGGTCGTCGTAGACCCGGACGTGAACCTCCATCGGACCGGCGACCGAGAGGGTCACGGTGCCAGCCGCCGGCATGTCGAACAGGAAACGATCCCGGTCCCCGACGTGGTCGATGGTGTAGGCCTGGGCCTCGCCGTCCGCGAGCCGGCGCGGCGGATCCGCGGCGAGCGGCCAGCGCTCCGCCGGCTCGGCTCGCTCCAGCTGTACCGTGAGCTCGTAGGGCTCCGGGGAGCTCGAGTTCTCGCCCCACTCGCTGAGCATCACGTAGTAGCGGCCCGCGTTGACCTGGGGACGCAACTCGGCGGCCTTGCCGGCGTGGGCGCCGACCTCCTGGACGAGCGCCCGGGAGGCGTCGAAGACCCGCAGGTGCGTCTCGTGTCCGGATTGCGCCCTGACCCGCAGGTGACCGGGGAAATCGAGGTCCAGCGCGAACACGTCGAGGTCGCGCACGGGCAGGTAGGTGCCCCGCACGGTCTCGCCCGGCAGCAGCGGCACCGCGGTTTCGAAGCGATCGTTGCGCTGGGCCGCGTCGAGCTCGTCGGCCGGCTCGAACCAGGCCCGCAGGCTGTAGGCCGAGGCCGAGGCATTGTTGTCCCCCCACTCGCGGATCGCCACGTACAGGGTCTCGGGACCCTCGACGCTCCAGGCGAGGACGTTGGGCCTTTCGGCGTGCGCCCCCTGTTCCACCAGCAGCCGCCCGGTCCGGTCAAAGACCTGGACGTGGCGCTCCAGTCGGCCGTCGCTCTCCAGCCGCAGGGTCCCCGCGTTCGGCAGCGCCACCGTGTAGACGTCGATGTCGCCCCGCGGGAGCAGGGTCGCGCCGACCGCCCCCGCCAGGGGCAGGGTGCGGACCGAGGCCATCTTGCCGGGTGCGGGGGGCGCGTCGTCGGTCCCGTCGTCGGGCAGGAAGTCGACCCGCAGCCGGTAGGGGGTGAGCGAGGCGCCGTTGTCGCCCCACTCCCCGATCTCGACGAGGTAGGCACCCGCCGGCACGTCGGCCGAGAAGTCGAGCGGCCTGTCGGCGTGCGCCCCCTGCTCGACCACGAGCCCGCCGTCGCCGTTGCGCAGGCGGGCGTGGCGCTCGAAGGGGACCGGCCGGTCGCGCACCCGGAGCTGACCGGGCCGGGGCAGGTCCAGGCGGTACACGTCGTGGTCCCCCACCGGCCAGACGAGCCCCGAGAGCTCCTCGCCCAGGCGAGCCGGCACCGCCGCGTCCACGGTGTCGTTCGGCTCCCGCGGGTCCACGGCGTCCTCCCGGGACACGGTGAGGGTCAGCGTCTTCTCGGGGTCCGAGGCGTTGTCGCCCCACTGGGAGAGCTCGACGTAGAAGGTCCCGGCACCGACCCAGCGCTCGATCCGGTTTTCCTGCCCGGCACGGGCGCCCTGCTCCTGCAGGAGCTTGCCCTCGCCGTCGCGCACGCGCAGGTGGGTCGCAAGCGGCCCCTCCGCGCCCACCGTGACCACCAACCGGCCGGGGTGGGAGAGGCGGAAACGAAAGAAGTCGTGGTCGCCGTTGCGCGCCACCGTCAGGGTGACCGGGGCGCCGGTGCGGATCTCCTGGGCGGTGGCCAGGGCGTCGTTGGGCTCGGCCTCACGCTGGGGCTCGAGGGGGCTCAGCGCGACCCGCAGCGGCTCCCCGCCCTCGGCCAGGGTGGCCGGCACGGTGCCCGGCTCGTAGCCGGGGGCCTCGACCCGCACCGCGACCCGACGCCGGGAGACGGCGACGCGGTCGTCGGCCCCCGCGAGATTCGCCGGGCCTACGCGCAGGGCGTCGAAGCGGGCGACACCGTCCGCGCCGGTGCGGCCCTCCGCCACCAGACCGGCGGGCAGGGTCTCGCCCACGCGCACCGCCGCGCCCGCCAGGGCCTTGCCGGTCAGCGCGTCGGCGGCGGCGACCTCCAGCCGGGCCGCCGTCGCCTCCGGGGCGAGCCGCAGCTCCAGGGGGGCGTCCTTGCGCACCTCGACCTGCCGCGTGACGGGCAGGAAGCCGGGGGCCTCGGCCAGGAGCTCGTAGCGCCCGGGGGCGAGGGCGGCGAACTCGAACGCGCCCTCCCAATCCGAGACGGCCGCGGCCGGACCCGCCAACGCCGCTCGCACCTGCAGCGGGCGCAGGGAGACGGCGACGCCGGCCAGCGGGCGGTCGAGCCCCTCGGTCAGCACCCGACCACCCCAGTAGACCCGGGTCACGGGCGTGAGCCGGACCTCGAGGGCCGTGCGCGGCCCGGGCGGCACGTCGACCGACTGACTCACCGCCTCGTAGCCCGACTGGGTGATGGCGAGGGCATGCCGCCCCGCCGGCAACCCGTCCACGGTCGCCACGCCGGCCTCGTCGGTGGACGCGCGGCGCCCGCCCAGGCTGACGTAGGCGTGGGGGACCGGCGTCGGCTTGCCATCCTCCGCGACGGTCACCAGCCGCACCGCCAGCGGCCCCGGGGCGAGGGCCTCGGCACCAGGGACCGGGGCGGAGACCGCGCCCAGACAGAGCACCAGGGAAACGAAAACAGAAACGGGGACATTCTGGTTTTTCCCCCACCCCCAGAGCGCACCCAGCGCCCGGGCACCCGGGCCAAGCACCGTAGCAGCGGCAATGGAAAAACCAGAATGTCCCCGTTTCATCATCGCCCTACCTGTGCTCGGCCCGGGTACCCGGGCGCTGTGACGTATCTGCGGTTCTCGGCGCCCCGCGGCGCCCCTTGAGCCGCCTCGATTCGGGGCCGAAACTGTAGAAATGGGGACATTCTGGTTTTTCCCTCACCGCCGTGCCTCTGTTCTGCCCGGGTGCCCGGGCCTTGGGCGTGTTCGGGAGGTGATGGAAAAACCAGAATGTCCCCCCCACCTTTCCCCGGAGATACGGTGACCCATTCTATCGTCGTTCCCCTGGTCCTCGCCCTCACCACCCTCTGTCTTGCCGCTCCCTCGACCGCGGCCGCGGAGGACCCGGGTGGCTGCCGGGACGGGCGGATCGTCTTCGAGCGCGAGGGTCGGGTCTGGCTGCTCGACGCCGGGGCCCCGGAGCGTCCGGTCGCCCGAGGCGGCTGCCCAGCCCTGTCCCCCGACGGTACGCGCCTCGCCTTCTGCCGCGTCTCGGGGCGCGTCCCCGACGGCGGCCCCGACACGGTCGTGACCCGACCGCTCGGGGAGGGACCCGAGCGGGTCTGGGTGGCGGAAGACCGACAGGGCGTGGTGACGGACCTGGTCTGGAGCCCGAACGGCGAGCGGCTCGCCTTCCTGTTTCACCTGGCCTCAGGGGGCGAAGAGGTCCGCCTCCTCGACGGAAACGGGGACATTCTGGTTTTTCCTGCACCCCCAGAACATGCCCAGGGCCCGGGCACCCGGGCAGAACAGGGGCACGGCGGTGATGGAAAAACCAGAATGTCCCCGTTTCTCTGGGGCCTCGCCTGGGCCCCCGACGGCCGCTCGCTGGTCGCCCACGACATGGACCAGCTCCTGCGCTTCGCCCTCGACGGGCGGGTGCTCGAGCGCATCCCCCTCGTGGAGTTGACGGGCGCCCGGGTCGAGACCGTGACCAGCAGCGACCGCTACGTGCCCTCGCCCCGGGACGGGACCCTCTACGCCTACACCGGCTCGGTGCCCGGCACGGCACGGTTCGAGGCGGTGATGCACGAGCCGAACACCGCCCTGTTCCTGCACGACCGTTTCCTCGGCCGGGGCAAGAACCTTCGTCTCACCGGCAAGGAGGTGACCGCCTTCGACCCCGTGTGGTCGACCGACGGGGAATACCTCTATTTCACCGGCTACCGCGACACCCAGGCCCGCGAGCCCTACCCGTTCCGGATCCTCTGCGTGCACCGCACCGGGCGGGGGCTACGGGAGCTCGCGCGGGGCGAGCACCCCAGCGTGGCCAAACAGTAAACGGGGGGAAATGGGGACATTCTGGTTTTTCCAACACCTCCAGAGCATGCCCAGGGCCCGGGCACCCGGGCAAAACAAGGGCACAGCGGTGATGGAAAAACCAGAATGTCCCCATTTCCGTTTCCGGGCTACTCCGCACCCACCCCGAGGTAGGTCCGCAGCTTCTCGCTCTCGTACTGCGCGGCCGCAGCGGGCTCACGCCGCAGGAGCGAGACCAGCACACCCACCGCGAACGCCGCCGTCATGGAGATGATGGCGGGGTTCTTCAGCGCGAAGATGGCCTGGGGGTGCTTCAACAGGTCGACCCACACCGTCGGGCTGATGACGATGAGTCCCACCGCGAGGACGGTCCCGGTGACGATGCTCGCCACCGCTCCCGCCGTGGTGAACCCCTTCCACATGATGGAGAGCAGCAGCGCCGGGAAGTTGGCGCTGGCGGCCACCGCGAAGGCGAGCCCGACCATGAAGGCCACGTTCTGCCCCTTGAAGGCGATGCCGAGCACGATGGCCAGCACACCGAGGAGCAGCGTCGCGACCTTCGCCACCCGCACCTCCTCCGCCTCGGAGGACCGCCCGCCACGGAACACGTTGACGTAGAGGTCGTGGGAAAGGGTGGAGGCCCCCGCCAGGGTGAGACCCGCCACCACGGCGAGGATCGTGGCGAAGGCCACCGCGGCGATGAAGCCGAGGAAGACCGTGCCCCCGATCGCCTCGGCCAGGAGCGGCGCCGCCATGTTGCCGCCCTTGTCGATGCTGGAGATGGCCTCCTGGCCCACCACCGTCATGGCGCCGAAGCCGATGATGAAGGTGAGGATGTAGAAGTAGCCGATCAGCCCCGTGGCGTAGAAGACGCTCTTGCGGGCCTCCTTGGCGTCGGGGACCGTGTAGAAGCGCATCAGGATGTGCGGAAGGCCCGCCGTCCCGAACATGAGCGCCAGCCCGAGGGAGATCGCGTCCCAGGGATTCGCCACCAGCCCACCCGGGGCGAGCACCTTGTCGCCGTAGCGCACGGCGGAGGCGTCGAACAGCGCGACCGGGTCGAAGCCGTAGCGCGAGAGCGTCAGCACCACCAGCACGGTCGCCCCGCCGAGGAGCAGCCCCGCCTTGATGATCTGCACCCAGGTGGTGGCGAGCATGCCCCCGAACAGCACGTAGGCGATCATGACCCCGCCGACCACGACGACCGCGAGCTCGTAGGGCAGTCCGAACATCAGCTTGATCAGGTTGCCGGCGCCCACCATCTGGGCGATCAGGTAGAAGGCGACCGTCGTCAGAGCCCCCACCGAGGCCGCGATCCGGATCGGCTTCTGCTGCAGGCGGTAGGCCACCACGTCGGCGAAGGTGTACTTGCCCAGGTTGCGCAGCGGCTCGGCGATGAGGAACAGGATGATCGGCCACCCCACCAGGAACCCGATGGAGTAGATGAGGCCGTCGTAGCCCTTGAGGGACACCAGGCCCGCGATGCCGAGGAAGGAAGCCGCGCTCATGTAGTCGCCGGCGAGGGCGAGCCCGTTCTGGAAACCGGAGATGCTGCGCCCTGCCGCGTAGTACTCGCGGGCGGTGCGCGTGCGCTTCGCGGCCCACCAGGTGATCCAGAGGGTGACCGCGACGAAGACGAAGAAGAAGGCGATCGAGATCGCGTTGGGCTCACCGAGCGTCGTCTGGAACTTTTCCATGGCTCAGTCCTCGAGCTGGCTCTTCAGCGAGGCGACCGCCGCGTCGTAGCGGCCGTTCGCCCACCACACGTAGATGCCCGTGAGGACCCAGGCGAACAGGATGACCCCGACCCCGACCGGGATGCCCACGGTCAGGTGCTCACCGATGCGCGCCGCGAGCGACCCCTTCGCGAAGGCGAGCACGAGGACGAACCCGAAATAGACGACGAGGATCGCCGCGGTGAGGGTCAGTGACACCATCCAGCGCTGGCGGACCAGCGCGCGCAGCTCGGACGAGCCGAGCACCTCGGAAGCGGAGCGGTTGCGCATCTCGGACCTCCCCTGACAGGTTGTGGAAAGATCGACCCGGAGCTGCTTGCCGGAGCTGCTTGATCGATATTAGTGGCATCCCCGAAAAGCCCGGTATAGGGCATAAGGGATAGGACCGCTAGACCCGGCCGTAGAGCCCGAAGTCGAGCGCGACCTTGGTCTGGAGCTTGCGTGCCTGCCGGAAGGCCTCCTTGAGGATCCGCCGGTCGAGTTCGTTCAGGCGGTCCGGGTCGATGCGGTTGCCCGCGTCCCCGGCGCCGTCGGGCTCCAGGTGCTGGCGGCGCAGGCGCAGCAACTGGATGAAGGAGAAGGCCTGGCACCAGGCATCGACCTCGTCGGCGGGGAGCCGCCCCGCACCCGCCGCCGCGCGCAGGCGCTCCACGGTGCTGGTCGGAGTGAGCGCCGCGGCGAGGGAGTAGATGCGCGCCGCGTCCACGAACGGCGTGGCCCCGTTCATCTTCAGGTTGATGGTGTTCGGGTGGCTGCCGCCGGCCGCCACCACGAAGTCCCGCACCACGCCGAGCGGCGGGCGGTTCTCCAGCGCGTTCGCGGCGAGGTAGTGCAGGAATCGCGGGTTGGCCGCCACCGTGGGGCCGAGCCAGTCCCGCAACTCCCGCGCGAGCGAGGCGTCGCCGTAGGCACTGCGGAAATCAAAGAAGATCGCCGCGTGCAGGATGTCCTCGGCGCTGCCGCGGTACACCCACTCGGCGAACTGCCGGCGCCACTCCGCCAGGCTGAGGCACCAGCGGGGATTGCCTGCCATCACCCCGCCCTTGCACAGGGGGAACCCACAGCGGTCGAGCTCCCCGTTGATGCGCTCGGCGAGGGGCAGGATCCGCCCCCGGACCTCCTCCACGTCCCCGCCCGCGGGGACCTCGAAGATGATCCCGTTGTCCTGATCGGTGGCGAGCGTCTGCTCGTAGCGGCCCTCGCTGCCCAGGGCGAGCCAGCACCAGCGCAGGCCGGCGAGGGCCTCGCCGGCTCCGGAGAGCTCGATGACCCGCTCGGTGAGACGGTCGTTCAGGGTGGAGACCAGGCGGGTCAGGGGATCGGGCGCCAGTCCCTGGGCCAGCATGGTGCGCGCCAGGCGCCGCACGGCCTGCGCGGCGCGCCGCAGGTCCTCGAAGCTCCCGGCGCGCCGAAGGTCCTCGGCGACCTCCTTGACGCCCACCTGCTGGAGCGAGAAGAGGTCCTTCTCCGAGACCACTCCCAGCAGGCGGCCCGGGGCCACGACCAGTACGTGGCGGATACCGTGACGGGCCATGGCGAGCGCCGCCTCGTGGGCGGCCGCCTCGGGCGGCAGGCTGACGACAGCCGTACTCATCACCCCGCCGATGGGCGCGTCCAGGTCGCCGCCCTCGGCGTTGACCCGCAGCAGGTCCTGCAGGGTGAAGATCCCCGCCGGCACGCCCTCAGGCGTGACCACCACCATGGCCCCGACACCCTCGGCGTGCATGCGCCGGAGCGCCTCGCGCAACGGGAGCCCCGGGCCACAGGCGACCGGCTCCCGGCGCAGGACGTCCCCCAGCCGGCTGCCGAGGGAGCGCCCGGCCATCCCGCTCTCCTCCTGGCGGGCCTGCACGACGCGCTGGGACTGCTCGAGCAGCGTGGCGAGGCGCCGGGTACAGAAGTCCTGGAAGACCGGGCTCAACTCGAGGAGCGTCTGGAAATCGGCCGCAGGGAGCAGGTAGCAGGTGGTCTCGACGAGCGCGAGGTAGGTGAACAGGACCGGGCGCACGGTGAGGAGCGCCGCCAGCGGGAAACAGCTCCCTTCGCCGAGGGGGATGCTGTCCGCGCCGCCGGCCCCCCCGCCGACGGGGGACTCGGCCACCACCTCGCCGCTGCCCACCAGGTAGAGCCACTCGGGGGGTCCCCGGCCGGAGTCGAGCAAGACCTCCCCCGCCGCGTACCGGACCCAGGAGAGCCGCTCCACCAGGAAGTCCAGGTGGTCCGGGTCCATGCGGTCGAACGGAGCGTGGCCGCGCAGGAACTCGAGCACCGCCGCGGCGTGGGCGCTCGGCAGCGGGGTCGGCCCGGTGGGGAAGGCAGAGGAAGTCATAACCAGTTTCAGGATAGCACCGCCGGTCCGCCCCGGCGGTCCGCCCCGGCCCGCCCCCGGACCGTCCCAGCCCTCACCCCAGCCCTCCCCCCGGCGTTCCCCGGCCCCTCCCCCCGGCCGGTGGTTCCGCTACCATAGGGGCGGTCGGACAGGGGAGCGAAACGGGAGGCGCGCCGTGGAAGAGCCGGTCGTGGGCGTGGTGATGGGCAGCGAGAGTGACTGGGGGGTGATGCAGCAGGCGACCCGCATGCTGGAGGAGCTCGGGGTGGCCTGGGAGGCCCGGGTGATCTCCGCGCACCGCTCGCCGGACCTGGCGTTCGCCTACGCGGAGCAGGCCACCGACCGGGGCCTGCGCTGCATCATCGCCGGGGCCGGCGGCGCCGCACACCTGCCCGGCGTGCTGGCCGCCAAGACGACCCTGCCCGTGCTTGGCGTCCCGGTTCCCTCGCGCCACCTGCAGGGCCTCGACTCGCTCCTCTCCATCGTGCAGATGCCGAAGGGCATCCCCGTGGCGACCTTCGCCCTGGGGGAGGCAGGCGCCGCCAACGCAGCCCTCTTCGCCATCGAGATGCTGGCCCTCACCGACCCGGCCCTCGCCGAGCGGCTGCGCGGGTACCGCGCCGGGCTGGCCCGGGCCGTCGAGGCCGCGCGGGTGCCACCGCCGTCGTGATTGCGCCCGGCGCCACCCTGGGCATGCTGGGCGGCGGCCAGCTCGGCCGCCTCTTCACCCTCGCGGCGCAGAGCATGGGGTACCGGGTCACGGTGCTCGACCCCGGGGCCGAGAGTCCTGCGGGAAGCATCGCCGACGGACACGTTCGCGCCGGGTACCTGGACCCCGAGGGGCTGCGTCAGCTGGCGCGGCTTTGCGCGGCTGCGACGACCGAATTCGAGAAGGTCCCTGCCGAGGCCCTGCGCCGGCTCGCCGAGCGCTGCCCGGTCGCCCCGACGGTGGCCAGCGTCGAAGTGCTCCAGGACCGGGTCCGTCAGCGGGAATTCCTCGCCCGGCACGGCCTCGCCACGGTGCCCTGCACCGTCGTGCGGGGTCCCCAGGACCTGGCCGGTGCCGGGGGAGACCTCTACCCCGCAATCATGAAGGTCAGCCGCTTCGGCTATGAAGGCAAGGACCAGTACCGGGTCTCGGGCCCCGACGAGGCGGCCTATGCGCTGGCGGCCATGGGCTGCGAGCCCTGCGTGCTGGAGCATCAGGTGCCGATTGCCCGCGAGGTCGCCGTGGTGGTGGCGCGGGGCGCGGACGGCCAGGTGGCCGCCTTTCCGGTGGCCGAGAACGAGCACCGCCACTGCGTCCTGGAGCTCTCCACGGTGCCCGCCCGGATCCCCTCCGAGCTGGCAGGCGAGGCCGTGGCAGTGGCCACGTCGGTGGCCGAGGCCCTCGAGTACCGCGGGGTGCTCTGCGTCGAGCTCTTCGTGCTGGAGGACGGCCGCCTGCTGGTGAGCGACGTCTCCCCCCGCCCCCACAACAGCGGGCACTACACCATCGACGCCTGCCTCACCTCCCAGTTCGAGCAGCAGGTCCGCGCCCTCTGCGGGCTGCCGCTCGGCGACACCCGTCTGCACGCACCCGCGGTGATGGTCAACCTGCTGGGCGACCTGTGGCGCCGCGGCGAGCCGGACTGGGGCGCGGTGCTCGCCCACCCGCGCGCCAGGCTGCACCTGTACGGGAAACGCGAGGCCCGCCCCGGGCGCAAGATGGGCCATCTGACCGTGCTCGGGGACAGCGTCGAGGGGGCGCGAGGCGAGGCGCTCGAGATCCGGGCCCGGCTGCGCGAGCGGGCCGGCCTGGGGGCCAGCGGCGGAGACCCCGCGGGGGCGTCACCAGCGGCCTGACCGACGGCCCGCGGCCGGCCCGGGTCGCCCGGCACCGCCCGCGACCTCGCCGGTGAGCCTCCCTCAGACCAAGCGCCGGCCGGTGAGCCTTCCTCAGGCCAGGCGCCGGCCGATGAGCCAGGCCGCCTGCTCGGCGGGGACGGGACGGGAGAACAGGTATCCCTGCCCGTACGGGCACCCCAGCTCGCGCAAGACGGCGACCTCCCCGTCGGTCTCCACCCCTTCCGCGACGGCTGTCATCTCCAGGGAGCGGGCGAGGCTCAGGATCGCACGGACGATCCCGGAGCTCCCGGACGCACCGTCCAGCCCTCTCACGAACGACCGGTCCACCTTCAGCACCTGGAACGGGAAGCGATGGAGGTGGCCGAGAGAGGAGTAGCCGGTGCCGAAGTCGTCGAGCGAGAGCGCCACCCCGAGGGCCCTGAGGGCCGAGAGCTTCTCGGCGGCCACGTCCGCGTTCTCCATCAGCGCGGTCTCGGTGAGCTCGAGCTTGAGCCGCTCGGGCTCGATGCCGTGGCGGGCGAGGCCCTGGGCGACCACCTCCACCAGGTCGGCCTGGGAGAGCTGGCGCGGGGAGAGATTGACGCTCACCGTCAGGTCGCAGGCCTCGGCGCGACCCCCCCGCCACTCGGCCAGCTGGCGCAGGGACTCCTCCAGGACCCAGCGGCCGATGGGGACGATGAGGCCGGTGTCCTCGGCGAGCGGGATGAAGTCGGCGGGCGACACCAGGCCGCGCACGGGGTGCATCCAGCGCACCAGGGCCTCGAAGCCCACCAGGCGCCCCGCGGCGAGCTCCACGATGGGCTGGTAGTACACGCGCAGCTGCTTCTCTCGCAGCGCGCGCCGCAGGTCACCCTCCAGGGTCAGCAGCTCCCGGGCACGGCCGTGGAGCTCGGAGCGGAACAGTGCGTGGCCCGCGCGGCCCCGGGCCTTGGCCTGGTACATCGCGATGTCGGCGTCGCGCAGGAGGTCGACCGCGCTGCGGTAGCGGCCCTCGTTCATAACCACCCCGATGCTCGCCGTCACGTGGACCTCGCGCTCCGCGACCAGCATTGGGTCCGAGAGGCTGGAGTGCACGCGCTCGGCCACGCAGATGGCGTCGTCGGCGTGCTTCAGCCCCCCGACCAGCAGGACGAACTCGTCGCCCCCCAGGCGCGCCACCGTGTCGCTCGGGCGCACGCAGGACTGCAGGCGGTGCGAGGTCTCCTGCAGCAGCTCGTCGCCGATGGGGTGCCCGAAACTGTCGTTCACCAGCTTGAAGCGGTCGAGGTCGATGAACAGGACGGCGATGCGCTGACTCGCGTCACGAGCCGCCTGGAGCAGCGCCCGGTCCAGGCGGTCCAGGAACAGCGCCCGGTTCGGCAGCCCGGTGAGCGCGTCGTGGAAGGCGTCGAACTGCAGCCGCTCCTCGGCCAGGCGCCGCTCGGTGACGTCGGTCAGGGAGCCGGCCATCCGGTACGCCATCCCCGCGGCGTTGCGCACCGCGAGCCCCCGCGCCAGCACCCAGCGGTACGCGCCGTCCTTCGTGCGGATGCGGAATTCGCACTCGAAGTGCGCCGAGTCCCCCGCGAGGTGGGAGGCCAGGCTGGCCACGACCTGCCCGTGCTCGTCCGGGTGCACCCGGTCGAGCCACTCCTCGGGCGAGTCTCCGACGTCCTCCTCGGCATAGCCCAGCATCGCCTTCCAGCGCGGGGAGAAGTAGGTCCGGCGGCCCAGCAGGTCCCAGTCCCACAGCCCGTCGTTGGAGCCCTCGGCGGCGAGCGCGTAGCGCTCCTCGCTCGCCCGCAGCCGCTCCTCGGCGAACCGGCGCGCCGTGACGTCCTCGACGAACCCCTCGTAGCAGAGGAGCTGCCCCGCGGCGTCGCGCACGGCCCGGACACTCTCGGAGACCCAGATCCGCGTACCGTCCCTGCGGCGCACCTCGGACTCGAGGTCCCTCACGCCACCCAGGCGCTCCACGTGCTCCAGGATCTCCCGGCGTCGGCCGGGGTCCACGTAGAAATGCTCGGATGCCTCTGCGAGGCCGGCCTCGAGGTCGGCGGGCGAGTCGTACCCGTAAATCCGGGCGAGAGCGGGGTTCGCGGCAAGGTAGCGGCCCTCCGCGGTGGTCTGGAAGATCCCCCAGGTGGCGTTCTCGAAGACGGACTGGTAGCGGGCCTCGGCGGCGACCGCCCGGGCGGTGAGCGAGACCTCGACGGGCGGCGCGGCGGTGAGTCCGGGCAGGACGTCCGCCAGGACCGCAGGGGGCTCAACGAGTCCGGGACCGGCCTTGGCCCTCCGTGACCCACCCTCCCCCGCAGCCGCCTCGGGGGACCTCGCCCGGTTCGGTGTCCGGCGCCGTTGCGCACCGGTCGGTCGCGGGATGGATGTCATTCGCTCTGCGGAGCCGTGGCGTCGGGAGTACGCCACCGCTCCTATCGGCACCCGCCGCGAAGACCTTGAGCCGCGGCGGCACTGCCCCCGCGCTAGCGGCCCCGGAAGATCGAGCCCAGCACCCCGCGCAGGATCTGGCGGCCGAGCTCCCGGCCAACGCTGCTCCCGACGCTGCGCACCACGCTCTTCGCCAGGGCCTCGCCGACCCCCTGGCGCCCGCTCCTGCGCCCCGCGGACGACCCGCCCAGGACACTGCCGAGCACCCCGCCGAGGACGCCACCCGAGGAGGCCTCGACCGGGGCCTGCTCTCGGCCCGCGCGCCCCTTGCCACCACGGGAGGTCTCCTCCTCGAGGGGGCCCGCCTCGGCGCTCGCCTGGAGCCTCTCGTAGGCGCTCTCGCGGTCGACCTTGCGCTCGTAGAGCCCCGCGACGGGGCTCGTGTCGATGACCCGCTTGCGCGCCTCGGGCGCGATCGGCCCGATCCGGGCGGCCGGCGGGACGACGAGCGCGCGCTCGACCACGGTCGGGCTGCCCTTGGCGTCGAGCGTCGAGACCAGGGCCTCACCCACCGCGAGCTCCGTGATGGCTGCTGCCGTGTCGAAGGCCTTGTTCGGCCGGAAGGTCTCGGCGGCCGCCCGGACGGACTTCTGGTCGCGCGGCGTGAAGGCGCGCAGCGCGTGCTGCACGCGGTTGCCGAGTTGCCCCAGGACCTCGTCGGGGATGTCGAGCGGGCTCTGGCTGACGAAGTACACCCCGACGCCCTTGGACCGGATGAGCCGCACCACCTGCTCGATCTTGTCCACCAGCGCCTTCGGGGCGTCGTCGAAGAGCAGGTGCGCCTCGTCGAAGAAGAACACCAGTTTGGGACGGTCCAGGTCCCCCACCTCGGGCAGGTCCTCGAAGAGCTCCGAGAGCAGCCAGAGGAGGAAGGTGCTGTAGAGCCGCGGACTCTGCATCAGCCGGTCGGACGCGAGCACGCTCACGTAGCCCTGGCCCCGGTGGTCCACCCGCATCAGGTCGCGCAGGTCGAGGGCCGGCTCGCCGAAGAAGCGCTCGGCGCCCTGCTGCTCGAGCACCAGCAACTGGCGCTGGATGGCCCCGACGCTCGTCGCGCTCACGTTCCCGTACGTCCCCCGCAGGCTCCCCGCGTTGTCCGCGACGAACCCCAGGACCGCCCGCAGGTCCTTCAGGTCGAGCAGCAGCAGCCCCTGGTCGTCGGCGACCCGGAAGGCCACGTTGAGCACGCCCTCCTGGGTGTCGTTGAGCTCGAGGAGGCGGGAGAGGAGCAGCGGCCCCATCTCCGAGACGGTCGTGCGGACGGGGTGCCCCTGCTCGCCGAAGAGGTCCCAGAAGATGACCGGCACCCCCGCCGGCGTGTAGTCGGTCAGGCCGAGGGCCTTGACCCGCTCCTGGACCTTGGCGCTCTGGCCACCGGGCTCGCTGAGCCCCGCCAGGTCACCCTTCACGTCGGCGAGGAACACCGGGACGCCCTGGCGCGAGAATCCCTCGGTCAGGACCTGCAGGGTCACGGTCTTGCCCGTGCCGGTGGCGCCGGCCACGAGCCCGTGACGGTTCGCGAGTCGTGGCAGCAGGTAGACGGGTAGGCTGCCCTTGCCGATCAGGATCCCCGGGTCCGCAGTCATCGCTCCTCCCTCGGCGTTCGCGCCGACCGCGTATTATGAGCCCGGAACGGGACGGACTGACCAGCGTGACGCCGCGTGGGGACGCGCCCTAGCGCAGCTGGCGTGCCAGCGCCTCGCTGGTGCGCGCGAGGCGGTCCACCAGGGTCTGCTGGAACGCCCGGCCCACGCGCAACTGACAGGGCAGCGAGGCCCACTCGGCGACGGCGCCGCTCACCTTGAGGCACACCGCGCCCGTGCGCGCGACGACGCTGGCGCTGCGCGCGGCCCGCGCCAGGTAGCCCATCTCGCCGAAGCAGTCCCCGCTCTCCAGCTTGCCGATGGTCTTGGCGTCCTTCGTCACGTCGGCCTCGCCGGAGACGAGCACGTAGAAGGCGTACTCCCTTCCCCCTTCCTCCACGATGGTCTCCCCGGGGCGGTAGGTGCCCCAGGTGCCGGCCCGCAGGACCTCCTTCACCTCGGATTCCGAGAAGTCCCGGAAGAACCGCAGGCCCGCCAGCGCCTTCAACTGCTGGTCCGGGGTCGGAGGGGCCGCCGCGTCGCCCCCGGAAGCGAATACCGCGTCGAGGGCGTCCGCCATCTCCCGCCCCGAGGCGAAGCGCCGCGCCGGGTCCTTCTCGAGGGCCTTGACCACCAGCTCCGGCAGGGCCGCAGGCAAGTCCGGGCGCAGCATCTCGATCCGTGGTGGCGCCTCGTAGAGCACCTTGTAGAGCAGGGTGCTCAGACTCCCGGCCGAGAACGGCGGGCGTCCGGCGAGGAGCTCGTAGAGGACGACCCCGAGCGAATAGAGGTCCGAGCGGGGGGTGGCAGGCTCGCCGCGGGCCTGTTCCGGGGACAGGTAGCGGGGCGAGCCGTAGGTCCCGATCGCCTGGGTCGTGCTCATGTGGGCACGCAGCGCGATCCCGAAATCACCGATCTTGACGTTGCCTTCCGGGGTGAGGAGCAGGTTGGCCGGCTTCACGTCCCGATGGGTCACGCCCCGCTGGTGGGCGTAGTCGAGGGCGCGGGCCGCCTGCGCCACCAGGCGCACGACCCGCTCGACGGGCAGGCGCTCGCTGGGGTCGCAGTGCCGGCGCAGGGTGGCGCCGCCAGGGACGTACTCCATGACGAGGTACGGCTGGTCGTCGATCTCGCCCGCCTCGTAGACGTGGAGGATGTTGGGGTGGTCGAGCGCCCCGGCGGAACGAGCCTCGTTCTGGAAGAGCTTGCGCGCCTCTCGGCGGTCGGCGCCGACGGTCTGCGCCACCCGGTACACCTTCACGGCGACCCGCCGGTCGATGAGGGGGTCGTGGGCGACGTAGACCACGCCCGTCGCCCCCTGGCCCGCCTGCTCCACCACGCGGTACTTCCCCAGCTCGAGGGGCAGGTCGCCCACCTTCCGCTCGTCGACGCCAGCCATCGCAACGCCCCTCGTCATCTGCGCCACCTCCTGTCCCCCGGCACCCGGCACCCTAGTTGGAGAGCCTCAGGGTGACCTCCTCGGGCGCCGGCACGGCCGCGGCGACACCGGCCAGGGGAACCGTCTGATCGAAGACGCTGTAGACCTCCAGCGCCCGCGGCTCGCCGAGCCAGTAGCCCTGGGCGTAGTCGACCCCGATGGCCTTCAACTGTTCCACGACCTCGGGCGAGTGCACGTGCTCGGCGATTGTCTGTTTGCCCATCGCGTGGGCGACCTCGTTGATGGATTTGACCACGGCGAGGTCCTGCGGGCTCTGGCCGAGGTCGTGCACGAACAGGCCGTCGATCTTCACGAAGTCGACCGGCAGGCCTTTCAGGTAGGCGAACGAGGCGTGGCCCGCGCCGAAGTCGTCCAGCGAGAACCGGCAGCCCAGGTCGCTCAGCGACCGCATGAACTGCTGCGCGTTGGAGAGTCCCGTCACCGCGGCCGTCTCGGTCACCTCGAAGACGAGCTTCCCGGGCGGGACCCGGGACTGCATCAGCTCGTCCATGACGTACGCCGCCAGCCCCTCGTCGGCCAGCGAGCGGGGCGAGAGGTTCACGGCGCAGCCCCCGAGCCGCTCGAGCTCCGGCCCCCGCTCCGACATCCAGCGCAGGGTCTCCCGGATCACCAGGCGGTCGAGGGCGGCCGCCTGCTCGTACTGCTCCGCGGCGGCCACCAGCTCGGCGGCGGGGATCAGGTTTCCCGCGGGGTCCTTCAGGCCGAGCAGCACCTCGAGATAAGGCAAGCGCGCCTCGTCGGCCCCGAGGGGGACGATCGGCTGGCAACGCAGGGTCGCGCGCCCCTGCTGGATGCTCTGGCTCACCCGGGCGAGTGCGGCACGCACCTCCTGGCGCCGGCGCAGCCCCTGGTCCCCGAGCTCGAAGACCCGGACCCGGTCCTGCCCGGCGTCCTTTGCAGCCTGGCAGGCCGACTGCGCGGCCTGGAGGAGGTCGCGGGCGTGCAGCCCGTCGTTGCCGAGGCCCACGACGCCGATGCTGACCGTGAGCGAGAGCTTCGCGCCCTCCCAGTCGACCCGCAGGGCCTGCACGGCGACGCGGCAGGACTCGGCGACGGCCTCCGCCGCCTCCACCCCGGTCTGGGGCAGCAGCACGGCGAAGATGTCGCTCGCGAGCCGCCCCACGGTGGCCGAGGTGGGCACCGCGGCCGCGATGGCGGGGCCCACGGCGCCCAGGTACGCCGCCCCCGCGGCGGGCCCCTGGACGTCCAGCAGGACCCGGAATCGGTCCAGGTCGAGGTAGCACAGGGTGCAGGGCACCTGGCGCAGCGCCGCGTCGCGCGACGCCGCCTCCAGGGCATGCTCGAAGGCGAGCGGGCTGAGCACCCCCGTGGAGGGGTCGCGCCGTGCCTGGTCCTCGAGACCCCGGTGGACCCGCTCCATGACCCCGTCGAGGGCCCGGTCGACCAGCGGGTCACCGGGTTCGAGCAGCGCCCGCGCCGTGCCGCGGCGCAGCTGCATGGCCACCTCCTGCAGGCTCAGGGTCGCCACCTTCTCGCCCCGCCGGTTGACGAACACGAACGCGCCCTGGTCCTCGCCCACCCAGACCAGCTCGACGCGCTCCGCGCGCGCCGTGCCCACGCCGAGCTCCAACCGGTCCCCGACCCGCAGCCGCCGGGCCCGGGTGACCCATTCGGCGAGCTCGGGGGTCAGCGGGCGGGCGGATTCGCCCGCCCCGCGCCGGGCGCGCAGCACCGCCTGCTGCCCCTCGCTCACCCGCACCACCTGCTCCACCCGCGCGCGGTAGCGGGCGCGCTGCTCTTCCACGATCGAGTCGAGCGCCCGGGCCGCGTCGGCGAAGACCCCCACGTCCCGGTCGAAGCCGCGGGCGACGCGCTCGAGAAGCGGGTCGACGCGGGCCCACACCGGCCCCTCCCCGTCCGGGGAGTCGCTCTCGGGGTCCAGCTCGCCGATGCGGTTGACCAGCCGCCGCGCGGGGTGCGCGGGGTCCTGCAGAAAGCCCTCGTCGAGCAGCGCCAGCTTGTGCAGAGGCGCGGCCAGACGCCCCACCCGGCGCTTGGAGGCCCCGTAGAGCAGCACGTCTTCCAGCACGGACCGCAGAAGCCCCGCGACCAGGTCGAAGGCGGCCTCCTGGTCCGGCGCGAGCCTCAGGCCCGGTGACCCCGGGCGCTCCCGGGCGAGCCGCTCCAGGACCCGCCCCCGCACCCCGTCCTCACCCGCCGCCTCGGCGAGGTCCAGGCCCTCGGCCTGCAGGGCCGAGAGGGCGTTGATGACCTCGTCCGGCTCGGGCTCCGCGGCCTGCGACCCCGCCGCGTCATCCCCCTGCGGTCCCTCGGGCAGGGCACCGGCACCCCGGCGGGCCCGCCCGGGCTCGCCGAGGGTCCGCGACCAGCGGGCCAGCTCCAGCAGGGACTGCACCCCTCGCGCAACCCGTTCCCCACCCGGCGCAGCCCGCTGGTCCTGGGCCGGGGGCGCCACCCCGAGGGCCACCGAGGGCTCCGGGTCGGGCTCCGGGGATGGCGCGGCCCGCGCAGGCCGGGGGTCCCCACCCCCGGCCGGGGCCGGTGCCGACCCCGTCCCCGGCTGCGGCAACCGCTCCCGTTCGAGGAAGCGGGCCAGGTCGGCGAGAACGTCGGTCTCCCGGGGTCTGCGCGGCTCGGACACGGGGTGGCGGACGATGACGTGCGGCGCGGGCGCTGCCGGCTCGACGCCCTGGCGCGCGAGCAGGGCGTTCGCCCGCGCGTAGAGGTCCGTGAGACCCGGCAGAAGGCCGCGCTCGAACGCGCGGTAGACCACGTGCAACGCCTGCCGGTCGATCCCGAGGCCGGCGACACCGGATCGGAACGCCTCGGCGAAGACCGAGGGACCGACGGGGCAGGCCGAGACGTCCGTGGGCAGACCGCTCAGCGCCGCGAGCCGGCGCTGCAGCTCGCCCAGCGGGCCCGCCAGGCGCTCCTCGACGCGGGTCGCGATCTCGGAGGTGGCGAGCATGTCCTCGAAATCGGTCGGGTCGATGAGAGACAGCTCGCCCGTCGCCTGGAGCCCGCCCCCGGCGCCGCCCGACCCGGCCTCCTCGATCATCGCGTCGATGTCCGCCAGGACCCCCCGGGCGAAGGCCCCCCGGATATCCTCCGAGGAGCTCCTGAGCACGCCCTTCGCGTCGAAGAAGCGGCCCTGGCTGATGAAGCTCGTGCTCCTGCTGGCCGCGGCCACCAGGTCCTGGTCGATGTCGCGGAAGAAGGGCGCCAGGAGCCCCGCCAGGGCACTGGACACCGCCTCGCGCAGGCCGGAGAGGGCGGCCCTGCGGGCCTCCTGGGACACCCCTGGAGCTTCGCGCCGCCCGGATACGGAGCGGCTGTCGCGGGTCGCACGGGCGTGGCGGCGCAGGGCCGCGAGGACCTGGGGGTCGGGCCGGACGAAGGAGACCCCGACGCCCTGCCCGATGACCCGGGCAACGGTCCCGCTCACCCGGTAGGGCCGGGAGGCGCCCTCTCCGATCAGGTCGAGCTCGACGGTGAGGCGCTCGTCCCGGGGCAGCGGCCGGTCCGCCGGGAAGAGACGCGCGGCGTCCTCCGGGGCCAGGGCGAGGAACAACCCCCCCTCGCAAAAGTCGCGCACCGTGCAGGGGCAGGGTGCGTGAGTGCCCAGGTGCACCCGTGCGCCCAGGTGGATCGGAATGCGGGTGTGTGCGCGCTTGTCCAAGTCGGTCCGCCGACTCCCTTGTGGCAGGACAGTCCTGCAGGTGTGTGGCAATCCCCAATAGCGGCGGGCACGGAACGTGCCTTTAAGCTGCGGACGCTTCGGGATTTCCTTGCCGGGCCGCTAAGGCAGTCGCGCCCCCGCGAAGCCGCGTGGGCAGAGCGGCGCTATCCTTGCGCGCCCGACCCCACCCGAGAGCAGCCGGCCCGAGCCCCTTGACCACCGCGACCCGCACCGTCCTCTTCACCGACGTCGCCGACTACACGGCGCAGGTCTCCGGCACCGACCGGGAGGGCCTGCGGCGCCTGCTCGAGCAGCACGAGGCGATGGTGCGCCCCCTCGTGGCACGCTACCACGGACACATCGCCAAGAACATCGGAGACTCGTTCCTCTGCGTCTTCGGGGCGGCGACCGACGCCCTGCGCGCCGCCTCCGAGATCCTGCAGGCGAGCGGCAGCGAGAGCTATCCGCGCGTGCGCATCGCGCTCACCACCGGGGACGTGGAGGAGATCGACGACGACGCCTTCGGCGCCACCGTCAACCTGGCCGCCCGGATCCTGGGCGCGACCCCGGCCGGCGAGTGCTGGTTCGGCCTGGGCACCCGGGTCTGCATGAACGAGGCGGAGGTCGCCTGGGAAGAGGCCGGCCGGTTCCGCCTGAAGGGCATCCCCGGCGAGGAGCCCTGCTACCGGATGGTCCCGCCCGAGCGGGCCTGGCTGCCGCTGCCGGTGGCCTCTGCGGCCCGTGCCGGACGGCTGGTGCGGGTGCGGCCCGACGACCGGCCCGAGTCGGTCGCCGCCAACGCGGTGGTCCTGCTGGAGGGCTTCGTCCCCGGCACGTCCTACCTGGCCGAGGCGGTCGCCGCCCTGCCCGTGCTGGAGCCCTCGTCGTTCTATCTGGCGGCCTGGCGGCTCTCCCCGAGCGACCGCCAGGGGTGGACCCACGCGGGGCGCGGCCTCGTCGTGGGCACGCCGGGGGCGATCGACAGGGCCCTGCGCGAGGTCGAGCAAGAGGCGAGGGCCGCCCCGCGCCTGGAGGACTCCTCGACGATGTTCCTGGACCTGCGCCGGCGGGTGGACCTGCAACTCCTCGTGTGCGGTCTCGGCCTGCCCGCCGTCCCCGTCGCCGAGGTCGTCTCCGGGTACACGTTCGACCTGCTGGCGGACGGCAGCTGGGTCACCCGCTCGGACCACGCGGTGCTGCGGGTGGACGTCCGGGACACGGGGGTGGCCGTGCGCGCGCTCGGCGTGGGGGTCTCCGTCGACGGCAGGCTGCTCGCCTCCGGGGAGGAGGCGGTACTGCACGACGGCTCGGTGATCCGGGGCCCGGCGGGCGAGATCGCCTTTCGGGCGACGCAGGGTGGCTACGCGGGCGTGCTGCTCGCCGACACCCAGCAGTGGCTCGGACTCCTGGGGGGACAGACGGCCGAGGTCGGCCGCAAGCCGAGCCCACCGGGCCTCGCCTTCCCGAACCGCGACAGCCCCGAGAACCTGCGCTGGCTCTCCGGCCCGAGGGCGGCCCGCGCCCAGGCGAGCCAGTTCACCCTCGACCGCTACCTGAGTGGACGCCGCCAGGCGGCGGTGCAGCTGTCCGGGAACGCCATCCGGCTGATCCCCCTGCACCCCGAGTGCCCCACCTACGTCCTGCGGCGCGACGGCCTGCACCTCGTCGAGGAGCCGGTCCAGGTCTCCGTGGGCGACATGATCGTGGCCGGCACCACCGTCATCGGGCTGCGGGCACCGGAATAGGCGCGGGCTCGTCGAGCCACCGCGCCACGACCCCGAAGCTCGCCGCGGCCGTCACCGCGGCCCCGAGGAACACCGCCTCCGGCCCGAATGCGTCCCACGCATAGCCCGCGAGCAGGGTCCCGAGTGCGCCGCCCGCCCCGAAGCTCATGCTGCTGTAGAGCGCCTGGCCGCGCCCGTGGTGGCGGCCCGCGAAGAAACGGTGGACGAACTGCACCGCCACCGCGTGGAACACACCGAACGAGGCCGCGTGCAGGACCTGGGCGGCCACCAGGACCCCCACCCGCTCCGGCCAGAGCCCGATGAGCAGCCAGCGCAGCGCGGTGAGC
>CALMKJ010000197.1 GCA_937867305.1 uncultured Ectothiorhodospiraceae bacterium
CCCCCGGCGCCCTGCCCCACTGGTCGAGCGTCTACCGATCGCCCGTCGTCTGGCACGTGGGCCTCATCTACGTGGCCTTCGGCTTCTCCTACATCATCTACGTGACCTTCTTCACCAAGTACCTGATCGCCGAGCGCGGCTACACCCAGGCCGAGGCGGGCGGGCTGTTCATGACACTCGGCTGGCTGAGCCTCGCCTGCGGGCTGCTCTGGGGGTGGGTCTCCGACCACATCGGCCGCAAGGCGGCCCTGGTCATCGTCTACCTCATCCACACCCTCGCCTTCGGCCTCTTCGCGCTCTGGCCGGCGCCTCCGGGCCTCCTGCTGTCCGCGGTCCTCTTCGGGCTCTCGGCGTGGAGCATCCCGGCCATCATGGCCGCGCTCTGCGGCGATCTCCTCGGCCCGCGTCTCGCCCCCGCGGGCCTCGGCTTCATCACGCTCTTCTTCGGCATCGGGCAGGCGCTCGCCCCCAGCGCCGCCGGCCTCATCGCGGACGCGGCGGGCTCGCTCGCCCCCGCGATGCTGCTCGCCGCGGCGGTGGCGCTCCTCGGCGCGCTCGGCTCGCTGCTGCTCCGCTCGCCGTCGAACGGCGTGAGCTCGAGCTGGGCCTGACGCAAGCCCGCGAAGCGTTCCTGCTTCAGAAACCGGATCCGCTCGTGCAGCGGCGTGAGCCCCGCCACGCCCTGGCGGGTGTCAAGGAAGGTCCGGGGCAAGTCCGTCACACGGCTTGCGGGGTGAGCGTCAGGTCGCTAGACTTGTACAGAATAGAGGACATCTCTCCATGCGCACCATCAGCTTCTCTGAAGCCCGCAATCGGCTCAAGCAGGTCATCGACCAGGTCGTTGACGATGCCGACGTGGCGATCATCACGCGCCGCGATGCACCGGATGCCGTCGTGATGTCATTGGAAACGTTCAACAGTTGGCAGGAAACCGTGCACCTGCTCAAGACACCGGCCAATGCCGCCCATCTAGCCGAATCGATCGGGCAGCTTCGCGCGGGTAAGCTCGAGCCGCACCCGCTCGCCGATGGCTGATCGGCTGCTCTGGACAGCGGCTGCCTGGTCTGACTACGTCTGGTGGCAGGGACAGGACCGAAGGACGCTCAAACGCATCAATCTGCTCATTCAGGACACGATGCGCCATCCCTTCGAAGGCATCGGTAAGCCCGAGCCCTTGCGCGAGAACCTATCGGGACTATGCTCGCGCCGGATCGACGACACCCATCGGCTGGTCTACACCGTCGAGGCGGGCACACTGGCCATCATCGCCTGCCGGTATCACTACGAGTGACCCGCTTGCAGCGGGACCGTGGGCTTGGTTCCTGCGCCGCCCGGCCTCGGGGAACGGTCAGGAGCGGACGTCCAGACTCCTCCTCCAGAACAGCCCGTTTCCTGAACAGCGGTCTGGCTGAGGTGCTGGGACGGATCTTGCGTGGCTGTGGCCCATGTGGGGCGATGCCACCCAGGAATACGCGCACTATTGCGAGCACGTTGCCGCTCAGATCCGTCGCTACGCCAAGCGGCCGGTCAGCACCCTGCTCGACATGGGGTGCGGGGGCGGCAAGAACGCCCTGAACCTGAAGCGGGAGTTTGACGTCACCGGCGTCGATCTCAGTTCCACCATGCTGGAGCAGGCGAAGAATCTGAATCCGGAATGTGCCTTCGTCGAGGGCGACATGCGGTCATGTCGGCTCGGCAGGACATTCGACGCCGTGCTCATGGACGATGCCATTTCTCAACGGATTGGGAGAGGGTGAGTACACCGTCTTTGCGTGCGTCAGGACAGAATGAATGTGGAAGCGGGAATTACAGGCGACACCATGCTGCGGTATCGAGGCGGGCCGTTTCTGACCGGCTGCTTTCCACTGCTTTCAATGTCGGTTCCGGGTCGGGACCGCCCGGTAGCCGCCGGGCTTTGAACGTCCGGAGTCAGACGCAGAGCTGCCGGTCAGAGCCTGCGGCCGGGCGCCGACCCGGACCCGGCGCCAGCAGCCAGGCGTCAGGTTTCCCGACAGGGCGCAGTCGGGAGCCCGCGACCAGGTCAGCCTGCGCACCGCCGCATCCGTAGTGGCGCGAAGAGAGCGGCGATCGGTCAACCCCTACGGTAAGGAGGGCAAGGGCTTCCTATCGAAGTGGACAATAAAGCTGGCCCGTGACAGGCCCCTCCTTCCTCGTGCGCCAGGTGAGGTAAGCTCCCTGACCCACCAGGCGCGCTGGCGCGTGCCGGTGGCGTCCTGACGCTGTGACACGGCACTGAAGCCAACATGCTCTCACGACTGCGCGGCCTGCCGAGCACGGTCTGGCTGGTCGGTCTGATCAGCCTGGTCAACGACAGCGCGAGCGACCTGCTCTATCCGCTCCTGCCCCTCTACCTGTCGTCGGTGCTGATGGCCGGGCCGCGGGCGCTCGGGGTCATCGAGGGCGTCGCCGAGGCGACCGCCAGCCTGCTGAAGCTCTTCTCGGGCGTGGTCGTGGACCGCACGCGCCGGGCGAAGCCCTGGGTCGTGTCCGGCTACGGGCTGGCCGGGCTGACGCGGCCACTCATCGCCTTCGTCGCGAGCTGGCCCTCGCTGCTCGTCCTGCGCTTCGCCGACCGCGTCGGGAAAGGCCTGCGCACCTCGCCCCGCGACGCCCTGCTGGCCGCGAGCATCGCGCCCGGGCAACGCGGGCTCGCCTTCGGCGTGCACCGGGCGATGGACAACGCGGGCGCGGTGATCGGGCCGCTCCTCGCCGCGCTGCTGCTGGCGGCCGAGATGCCGTTGCGGGACATCTTCCTGTGGTCGGCCCTCCCAGGGGCCGTCTGCGTGGCGCTGGCGCTTGCCCTCCGCGAGCCACGACACGAGGCCGCTCGGGCATCCATGCGCTTCGACTGGCGCCTGGGCGACATGCCGGCGGTGTTCAAGCGCTACCTGGTGGTGGTCGCGCTGTTCACCCTCGGCAACTCCTCCAACCTGTTCCTGCTTCTGCGTGCGGGGGAGCTGGGGGTGCCGGAGGCCCAGGTGCCGCTCCTGTGGGCCGCGGTGTCGCTGGTCGCCGCGGTGTTCTCGACCCCGCTGGCCGCGCTGTCGGACCGTTGGGGGCGCGTGCGGCTCCTGGTGGCAGGCTACCTGGCCTATGGCGTCTTCTACCTCGCCCTCGGCACCCTGGTGCAGGGTGGCCCGGTCCTGTTCGCGCTGTTCGCGTTCTATGGGCTGTTCATGGCCGCGACCGAGGGGGTGGAAAAGGCACTGGTCGCCGACCTGGCGCCGGCGGGGCGACGGGGCACCGCCTACGGCTGGTTCAACCTGACTGCCGGCGCGATGCTGCTTCCCGCCTCGGTGATCTTCGGCTGGCTCTACCAGTCGCTCTCGCCGCTCGCCGCCTTCGCCTTCTCCGGCGCCTGCGCCCTCGCCGCTGCGTTGCTGATGGTTGCCTGGGTCGGAGCAAAAACGCCGCCGGGGGTGCCGCTGCAGGGGGGACGCCCCCCTGCCCCCCCGAAGACCCCCTCCCCAACCCTCCCCCGTGCCGGGGGAGGAAAAAGGGCCGAATCATCCGAAGCGCCAAATCACCCAGGCCGCTGCACGCCCTCGCTGTAAAGCGTGCCGACACGTGCGCGGCCGATTGACGGGCTGCCCCGGCGCCGGGGAGACTGAGCGACACGCGGCACGGGCCGGCGCCCCAGCGGGCACCCGGGTCCGGGTACAGCCGATGGTTCGGCAGGGTCCGGGGGTTCCTCGCCGGTCACTACGAGTCGCGGGGCGCAGGGCAGAGAACGAGGCAGACGCAGATGACGAGTGACGGGCAGTCGGTGTTCGACCTGAGTCCGGCCGAGAAGCTGCAGCTGGTGGAGGACCTGTGGGAGGACCTCGCGGCCACCCCGGAGGCGATACCGGTGCACGACTGGCAGAAGGCCGAGCTCGCCCGGCGCAGGACCAATCTCCAGCGCCAGCCGGCCGCGGTCCTCGCCTGGGAGGAGGTGCAGCGCCGGGTCCGCGCGCGCCATGGCGGCTGAGCTGGTTCTCGCCCCCGAGGCCGAGGAGGACGTGGCACTCGCCTACGGCTGGCTGGAGGCCCGCCGGCTCGGTCTCGGCGAGGATTTCCTCGCCCGGGTGGACGCCTGCCTGCAGTCTGTTCGCCGCAACCCACGCCTCTATCCCGTGGTGCACGAAGAGTACCGCAGGGCACTCGTGCGGCGCTTCCCATATGCGGTCTTCTACGAGCACACGGAGCAGCGTGTGCTCGTCTACGCCATCCTGCACACGTCCCGAGACCCGCTGCGCTGGCGCGAGCGCCTCACCTGAGCCACCGCCTCGCGGCGGTGGTCTGGCCCCAGTTCCTGGCGCTCGTGGGCATCGGGGCCACGCTCTTCGGGCTCTCCCTCGCGCGTTTCCGCAAGACCCTCGCGACGATGGCCTGAGGCCTCTGGCAGACTGTCCCCCCATGGAGTCCCCATCGACCGGCTGGCGGCACTGGCTCCCAGGGCTCGCGACCCTGCAGGGGTACGGACCGGGTGCCTTTCGCAACGACCTGCAGGCGGGCCTGGTGCTGACGGCGATCCTCGTGCCCGTCGGCATCGCCTACGCGGTGGCCTCCGGCGTGCCCGGCATCCACGGCCTCTACGCGACCATCGGGGCGCTGCTCGCCTACGCGCTGTTCGGACCGAGCCGGGTCCTCGTCCTCGGCCCCGACTCCTCCCTCGCCGGGCTCACCCTCGCCGTGGTCCTGCCCCTGTCCGGGGGCGACCCGGGGCGCGCGGTCGCGCTGGCCGGCGCGATGGCGCTGGTGTCGGGGTCGATTTGCGTCCTGGCCGGCCTCGCGCGCCTCGGGTTCGTCACCGAGCTCCTCTCGAAGCCGATCCGCTATGGCTACATGAACGGCATCGCCGTCACCGTCATCGTGAGCCAGCTGCCCGCCCTGTTCGGTTTCGGCGGCGAGGGAGACGGCCCGGTCGCTCGCATGGGGGCATTCGCCGGGGCGCTGCTCGCGGGAGAGACGAACGGCGCCGCCCTCGCCGTCGGAACCGCCACGCTCGTCGTCATCGGCATGCTGAGGGGCAGCCGCCGCGTGCCGGGCGTCCTGGTCGCGGTCGCGGGCGCCACGCTGGCAGCGGCGGTGTTGGACCTGGACACCCGGGCCGGCCTGTCCGTGCTCGGGGCCCTGCCCCAGGGCCTGCCGGGGCCCGCCGTTCCGTGGCTCAGCCAGGAGGACCTGGGCCCGGTGCTGGTCGGCGGGGCCGCCATCGCCCTGGTGTCCTTCGCGGACACCAGCGTGCTGTCACGCTCCTATGCGGCGCGCAGCCGCAGCCCCGTCGACCCCAACCGGGAGATGATCGGGCTCGGCGTGGCCAACCTCGCGGCCGGGCTCTTCCACGGGCTCCCCGTCAACAGCAGCTCCTCGCGGACCCCGGTCGCCGCGGCCGCCGGGGCCAGGACGCAGGTGGCGGGCGTGGTCGGCGCCCTGGGCGTCGCGCTGGTCGTCGTCGTGGCGCCCGGCCTGCTGCGACACCTGCCCGACGCCGCACTCGCCGCGGTGGTGATCGCCTCCGCGCTGGGGGTCGCCGAGGTGCGGGACCTGGGACGGATCTACCGCATCCAGCGCTGGGAGTTCTGGCTGTCCATCGGGTGCTTCTCCGGGGTGGTCGTCCTCGGCGCGATCCCCGGGATCGGGCTGGCGATCGTGGCCGCCGTCATCGAGTTCCTGTGGGACGGCTGGCGCCCGCACTCCGCGGTGCTGGGGCGCGTGGACGGTGTGCGCGGCTACCACGACGTCACGCGCTACCCCGACGCCCGGCAGATCCCCGGTCTCGTCCTCTTTCGTTGGGACGCGCCCCTGTTCTTCGCCAACGCCGATCTGTTCCAGCGGCGGGCGCTCGACGCGGTCGCCCGGGCGCCCACCGAGGCGCGCTGGCTCGTGGTCACGGCGGAGCCGGTCACCAGCGTGGACGTGACCGCGGCGGACATGCTGGCGGAGCTGGAGGAGACCCTGCACGCGGCAGGGGTCGAACTCTGCTTCGCGGAGATGAAGGACCCGGTCCAGGACAAGCTCAAGCGCTTCGGTCTCTTCGCCCGCCTCGGCGCGGGGGCCTTCTTCCCCACCATCGGGGCGGCCGTCTGCGCCTACCTCGCGACCCACCCCGTGAACTGGGTGGACTGGGAGGACCGGGCCGAGCCGGGGGCGTGAGGGCCCCCGGTCACCGCTCACCTCCAGCCACGCCTTCGGGCTGCCCGTCGAGGGCGACAGCATGGCCCCGGAGTTCAAACCGGGGGACTACATCGTGGTCGATCCGGACATGCCGGCGGAGCCGGGCGACATCGTGGTCGCCTAGCTCGACCGCGAGACTGCGGCGACCCTGAGGAAGTACCACTCCCGTGGCGAAGACGCGGCCGGCCACCCCGTCTTCGAGCTCGTGCCGCTGAACGATGACTACCCCACCGTGACGGTGGACGCCACGAACCCCGGCAGGCTCATCGCGCCGGCGTTCGAGCACCACCGCAAGGTGCGCCGGGGAGGGTAGACCTTCCCCTGAAGGTCCTCAGTCGCACGTACTGCAGCCGTCCGAGCCGCCGGGCCTCGGGAACGGCAGCGTTGGGTGACGCCGCACGTGAGCGCCGTCCGACACGCAGGTGTCCGGCGGTGGGTCAGGCGCTAACCCGCCAAACGGGCACTCACCAGCCGGTTCAGGCTTACCCCGGCCTCCGCCGCTTCGACAGCGAGGTTACGGTGTACCTCGGGTGGAACGCGGACAACGAATCTGCCGCTGAACCTTCGCTCGGCAAGTGCCACCGGCACATCCTCGCCGCTTGTCTCCAGGTCGGCGACCGTATCGGCCACAACTTGGCGGATCCCTGCGAGAGCACCTCCCGGCGTGTTAGCCAG
Organism: uncultured Ectothiorhodospiraceae bacterium; assembly: GCA_937867305.1. Taxonomy (GTDB): domain Bacteria; phylum Pseudomonadota; class Gammaproteobacteria; order JAABTG01; family JAABTG01; genus JAGNLM01. Next base: position 6,856 of record CALMKJ010000197.1, read on the forward strand.
CCAACTCAGCGACGGGAACTCGGCACAAAGCCCCACATGCATCTCGTCTTCCGCAGACCAAGTAACTCGGTAGGTGTAATGGTCAATCATCACCCCGCTCCAACTTGTCGATAGCCCTCAGGACCTGGCGAACCTGATAGGGCTTGGCCATGCCCCGAAAGTCCTGGATGTTCACTCGTGGGTCACCGGGCCAGGGCGTCCGGTACACACGATGACTCGTTCCCGCCTGGCGCGGCGGGCCAAAGAACGCGTCGCAGACCTTGCAAAGGTCGGTAAACCGTACCGCTGCCGTCTGGCCTCGCATCCTTCGAACCAGTTCACGGGTACGTTTATCCACGTGACGAATGATATCACTATTGAACATGCTCGCAAGTCGAGGGGATTGCTCTACCTGCGTCCCGTCAGCGACTCTCTCGCATCGTCTCCGGCATCGGTCGCCAATGCAGGAAGGGATGTTCGCTTTGTTCAGTTGGGTGCGTAATCCGGCCCATGACGGACAGGATTCCGGAGCCATGGCGGACACCCTTCCGGTGGCATGGCGGACAGGGTTCCGGCCGGATGGCGGTAGAGTCGGGATGTGGCGCGGTGGCGGTAGGTCGGGCCTGCGTGTTGGCCGCCCCTTTCGTCTGGCGGTGCCTCAGTGGCCAGGGCATGGCTCCGTTTCCACATCCCTCTCATCGAACCGGACATGCAGATTTCCCGCATCCGGCTCTCGGACAAGACCTCACGCCTTCGCCCTCGGCGGGTCGCGCTCGAGCGCCGTCAGGCGCACGAGACCCAGGGTCTCGTAGAGGTACGCGGGCGGATAGACCGCGTAGCCCGCACGCCGAACCTTGTGCTTCTTGCGCAACCACCGGCGCAGCCGCGCAGCCGTGTAGGTGTCGATGGCCCGATAGGCTTTGCTGACGGTGCCCACCCGAAAGTAGTTCGCCCATCCGCGCAGCGTCCGGTTCATCTTGCCTACCAGCTCCGTGGCCTCTTGCCAGGTCGTCGTATGGTCGGTGAGCGCGTGGAGCGCCTCGACCACATGGCGGATACTCTTCCGCGACGGCCACATGCCCAGATAGGCCGCGCCCGTGCTTGGCGAGTACCGCCGACCGAACGAGTGGCCCAGAAAGTCGAACGTCCCTTCCGGCACCCGACAGACACGTGTCTTTTCCTCATTGACCGTCAGCTTCAGCTGGCCCATCAGCTCGCGCATGCGCTCCCGCGCCTCCTCGGCCCGGCCGCGCCGGCAGCAAATCACCAGGTCATCCGCGTAGGTCACGATCCGGCTGCCCAGGCTTCGATCCAGGCCCCGCCGCTTCCACCCCAGCACAAACCGGCGCATATACAGATTCGCCAGCAAGGGGGAGAGCGGAGAACCTTGCGGAATGCCGCGCCGCTGGTCCCGTGCCTGTGTCGTCCGAGTCTTCCGCCCTCTCCCATCCGTCTCCTCCACCGGGCACTCGAGCCACATCTTGATGAGATGCAGCACCCGCCGGTCAACCACCCGGCGGGCCACCGACTTTACGAGCTCGGCATGCGGAATGCTCCCGAAGTAGTCGGATAGGTCGGCGTCTACCACGTCCGAGTAGCCACGGAACAGCAGCCCCGCCACCTCGACCACCGCCCCCTGGGCACTGCACCCCGGACGGTAGGCGTACTGCTCCGGTGGCAGGTCGGCCTCGAAGATCGGCTCCAGCACCAGCATCGCTGCCGTCATGGCGACCCGATCCCGCAGGGTGGGTATCCCCAGCGGCCTGAGCTTGCCGTTCGCCTTCGGTATGTACACGCGCCGGACCGGGTCCGGCCGGTAGCTCTCCTCTCTGAGCGCAAGCGCCAGTTCCCCCAGCCACCGCCCCACCCCGTACGCCTCGACGTCCGCGAAGTCCTGGCCGTCCACCCCCGGCGCCCCCTGATTCGAGCGGCACTGGGCGTAGGCATGGGCCAGGATGTCCTCCCGGTACACCTTGTCGTAGAGCGCGTAGAAGCGGAAGCCAGGCTCTGCCTTCGCTTTCGCGTGTAACGCCGTCTGTAGTCCCCGGACACTCCTCGGAGTCGATAGGTTGCCCAATCTCCGGTCCCTTCCTACTGCTGGCGTCTGTCTTGAACCAGGGCCCCTTCCCTCCACCGGCATTACCCGGCTTCCCCGGTACTCCGGGCCCCTCCGCCACCCCAGGACGTCCGGCCTGTCCCTCACGGGCGTCCGGTTGGCTATTCCTGCACCACGTCCTGGGGCTTCCCGTGTTGCGTACGCTTCCCTTGTGCACATGCCGTCGCCACTACCCCGGCGCAGCCGCTGGGTGCCTGTTTCGCTCGCTTCCCCAGCCGTTCCAGCCTTCCCCGAAATGGCGTTCGGGTCGGCCTGCGCATCGTCCTTTTCGAGGCTTGCTCAGCGTTCACTCACGTTACGGCCTGCACACTCGCCAGGTCACCCAAGGTGACCCTTTACTCAGAGGCTTCAGCCACTTCGTTACCTCCATGACTGCTCCGATGACTACCGGCCGGAGCGAACGTTGCCGGGTGGGACTTGCACCCACTGAGAAGCGCCGCCTTGGCACGGCGCACGCCAGGACCGGACATGCCCTCCGCCTAGTAGATGGAACCCCTAAGTGCCGCCCGCGGCGATGTGGCTTAGGCATTGGATGCAGAGACAGTCCGACCAGTGCTCCTGAAGGTACTGCAGCTGATCCGGGGTTAGCGTCGCTCCCGCGCACTGACAATGCACTGGGTTGTTGAGCTTGCACTCTAAGGCGCGCCCGCAGCGCGGGCAGGTCTTGATCTCGTGCTTCGTGCGGATGTCCAAACCGTTCTGGTCCCTCCTGTCGCAAGGTCGCAGGATGCCCGGTGCGGGCAGGGCCTGGCCAAGACGGCGGTGCGCCCCCCGGCCCTGTGCCTCCCCCGCCCGTGGCCCGCGAGCAGAGAGGGCTCCTGATTGGTGGTAAGGCAAGGGCCCGCTCAAGGGCCTGGCTCGTAGCGCAGGGTGACGAAGAACCCCCGGCCGGGCTGGTTATAGTAGGCGGCGGTCTCGTACTCCTCGTCGAACAGGTTCTCAATGCGGGCCTGCACCCGCAGGGCGTCGCTGAAGCGGTACTCGGCCCGCAGGTCCACGAGCAAGTAGGGGTCGAGGCGCACCCGGTTGGAGAGGTCGTCGAAGCGCCGGCCCACGGCGTGCAGCGTGCCCCCCAGGCGCACGCGGTCGAAGGTGTGGTCCGTGTCCAGGGTGAAGGTCTGCTCCGGGCGCCGGGGCAGCAGGTTGCCCCGGTTGGGGCCGTCGGAGCGGTTGACGGGGTCGAGCAGGGTCAGGTTGCCGTTCAGGTCCCAGCCGTCGAGACGGGTGCTGGCGATAGCCTCGAGGCCGCGGATGCGTGCGCTGTCGATGTTGTTGGGGAGGCCGTAGAGCCCGAGGCTAGCGTCGAAGGCGATCAGGTCGTCGATCTCGGTCTGGAACAGGTTCAATGACCAGTCGATCCCCCCATGCCGGCCACTTAACCCGACCTCCGCGCTCCAGGAGGTCTCGGGGTCTAGCTCGGGGTTGCCGAAGAACGGGAAGTAGAGGTCGTTGAACGTGGGGGCCTTGAACGCGGTGCCATAGGAGGCCGTCAGCCGCAGGTCGGCGCGCAGGTCCCAGCCCCAGGCGAGGCTCCCGGTGGTGTGGTCCCCGAACTGCTCGTTGTCGTCCCAGCGGGCGCTGAGCTTCACGCGATGGGCCCCGAAGTCCCCCTGCCACTGCCCGAAGACCCCGGTGTTGGTGCGGTTGGCCTCGTCGTAGTCGACGGTGCTGTCGATCTCGTCTCGGTGGTGGTCGACCCCGGCCGTGAAGAGCTGGGCGTTGCCGAGGCCCAGGTCGTTCTGCCAGGTCAGGGTGTCGCGGTGGCTGTCGAAGGTGTCCAGAAAGGTGCCATCGTACGAGACGTCTTGCTCGTCCCAGCTGCGCCCCGTGGCGAGTCTTACGTTCCAGTTCTCGACCGGTTCCAGTGTCGCGCTGAGGCCCACCACCTGCTGTACCGTGCTCAGCTCGTTGCCGCTGAAAGCACTGCCGTCGAACTCGGTGTCCGTCACCGAGCGCAGGAAGTGCAGGTCCACTGCAGCCTGATCGCTGAAGCGCCAGCCGGCTCGGAGGCTGCCGGAGGCGTTCTCGAAGCTGTCGTCGTCCGACTCGATGGTGAAGCAGCCCGCGGTCAGGGACCCGACGCAGGCGTCGAACCCCCCGGTCTGCTCGAAGGCGATGCCTGCGTCGAAATAGCCCCGGTCGCCGCCGCCGGAGAGCCCCAGGGAGCCTTCCACACTGTGACGGCTTCCTGCACCCGCGCTCATCCGGGGCCGCAGCGGCCCGCCTCCCTTGCGGGTGAAGATCTGGATCACCCCGCCGATGGCCTCGGACCCATAGAGGCTGGAGAGCGGCCCGCGCACCACCTCGATACGGTCCACCTGCTCGATCGGGATGTCCTGGAACGGCGCCGGCCCCAGGGTGGGGGAGCCCACCTTCACGCCGTCGATGAGGACCAGGACGTGGTCCGAGTCCGTCCCGCGCAGGAAGAGCGTGGTGGGTTGCCCGCGCCCCCCCGTGTTGGCGATGTTGAGCCCTGGAGTGCCGCGCAAGGCGTCGGGGACCGTTCGGGCCTGCTTGCGCTCGATCTCGGCGCGGTCGATGACGGTGACCGAGGCCAGGGTCTCGTCGGCGGTCTCGGCGGTACGGGTGGCCGTGACCACCACTGGGGGGAGCTCGATGGCGGGCTCCGCCGCCAGGGCGGGGGACAGGGTGGATAGCAGCAGGGCTGCCGTCAGGGCTTGGTGCGTCATCGATTCCTCTCCTTGCCGTGCACGCCCGCACGGAGCGTTGGCCGTATCTGGCGTGGGAGAGGATTCGGACGGCGGGAGAGCCTCCGGCGGCGCACCCGGCCGCCGTCGCCCTCCGCAACGCCGGTTGGCGCTCCAGGCCGGTCTCCGGGCTCGCGGACGGGCAACTCGGCCCCGGGGGCGGCGCCTTCCCGTGCCCTGCGTCGGGCACAGTGGCGTCCAGCCGCTCCCTTGATCCGCCTACCGTTGCGGGGGCAGCGCCGGAATTGCGCGGGCATCGGGCCTGCACGCACCGGCTTCCCGTTTCACCCCTCGGGCGAACGCCCTCGGGACACCTGAAACGGCGCCATTAAACCACTGAGGTGCCGCAGCGGTTCCTGACCTGGGACAAGGCAGGCGCCACTCTCGGCGCGGGGCAGACCGTAACGCCGTGAGTCTCCTGCCGGTTGCCCCGACGGACCGCTCCGAAGTGCGATCGCACGCGGTCCTGCTGCCGCCCCGGCCGCGCGGCCTCGTGAACGGCGGCGAGGTGCCGCATAGGCGACCCTCGGCCCCGGGAGCCGGTGGTGGCCGCCGGGTCGGGGCGCCGCCCGGCAGGTGTAAAGCCCACCGACAGTGGGAACCCGGGTCCCCGCGATCAGGGGTCCCGGGCGCCAAGGGAAGGGGACGGCCAGAAGCGGTCGCCCAGGCTAGCCCGACTTCCGCGATTCGACGGGCAGACGAGCCTAACCCTTTGATCGGCTGAAGACCGACCCGGAAAGGTCGGCACTACACGAGGGCTGGCGCCGGGGCCGCGAGCACGGGCCCCGCCGCCGCCGGGGAACATGCCCTCGACACACTCAACGCCCGCGTCCCACGGGTCCCCTCGCTGCCGCAGGGTGCGCAAGCTCCCTCAGCTCACGCTCATCCTGCTCCAGCGAAAGGATGACGTAGTCGAGGGCACCGAGAATGTCGCCGAGCGCTTGGCGGACTGCGTCGGCGGACAGCGGCCGCTCGGAGGGTTGATGGTTCAGGAACTCGGCTGTCCGCACCACCAAGCTCCGTGCCGTGCTCGTTGCAAGGTAACCCATGGTGCTTCCTCCTACGGCGTCCTCGTCGGCCAGAGTATAGGTCGCATAAACCGCCTCAGCCGCACAAGCCCGCCCCCTTCCAGCCCCGTCTGGCGCCGGTTGCCGGCAGCCCGCAGTGGTAGATCCGTAAGCGACGCGGTCAGCACCGCTCTGGGTCGGGACCACCTGGTAGCCGCCACGCCCCGCAGGTCCGCAGTCCCATATGCTGCTGCCGTCCTGGCCGCCCTGCCTCCTGAACGGCAGCGAGGTGCGGCATAGCCGACCCTCGGCCCCGGGGGGCCGGTGTCAGCCGTGACCTGGCTCCCCTCGGCAGGTGTAAAGCTCACCGACAGGGCGGACCCGCGACCCCGCGACCAGCGGTCTCGGGCGCCAAGTGTCAAGCGATCCCCAGTGTTACGAGATAAGGCGACGTCCAGTCTTACGATCCTG
>CALMKJ010000198.1 GCA_937867305.1 uncultured Ectothiorhodospiraceae bacterium
GACGGTGGACTACGGGGACGTGAAGGAGATCTTCAAGCCCACCTACAAGGCGCTTGACCACCACACCCTGAACGACCTGCCGGGTCTCGCCGACGCCGATCCGGGTACGCTGACCCGCTGGATCCGGGACCGGCTGGCGCCGAGCCTCTCCGAACTCGACCGGGTCGACCTTTACGCCACCCCCGGCTGCGGGGCGATGCTCAGCTGGGGCCAGCAGCGGCCGGCGCTGCCGACCTGAAGGTGCGCGGGCCGACCGCCGCTTCAACATTCGGAACGCTCAGCCTTGCTTCCCACGAGCTTCCCGGTTTTCCCCGAAGCAAGAGCACCCTATGCGCACGCCTGCTGCAAGTCGGCAACCAGCGGGTGACCCTGCCGGGTGACCACCGCGAGCTGTGCCGTGGCCCGCGTCATGCCGACGTATGCGAGCTTGCGGTTGCTCTCTGCGTCGTCGCCGTCGCGCCAGACCCCGCAGAGCACGACAAACGGAAACTCGAGGCCCTTCGCACTCTGGATAGTGCTGAGAACCACCGGCTCGCGAGTCTCGGAAATGCGGTCCTTGGCGTTCTTGTCGGCTGGGTCGTTCAGCCAGAACACGCCGAGTCCCCTCTGACGAAGGGCCTCGTACAGTTTCCGAGCCCGGTCGATGCCCGTGTCTATGGTTGCGCCGTAGAGGACGGCAACGCTGCGGGGCGATCCGCCGTTCCGGGCCCATGATCGGACCTGCTCCACGGCGCGATTGACCTCCTCGTCGACCGAGTGTCCAACCATCAGAATGGGTGCGGGTCCAGCTCGCACGGCCGCTTCGGGCGGGATGACTGCATTCTCGTCTTCGGGGTCCGGCACTTCATCCGGTCGCAACACCCGGCTCGCCAGCAGAAAGCGGCTTGCGAACTCCAGGATCTGGCGCGTGTTGCGGTAGTTCTTGCGCAGGATCTGGGTTCGCCCCTGGGCCTTGATGCCGGCCTGCTTCCAGCTGAACTTGCGCCGGAAGATGTTCTGGGCCGCATCCGCGACGATGATGAGGTCCTCGCTGCCTCCATCCAGAAGTCCCAGCGCAAAACGCAGGGCGTTGGTTCCGAAGTCCTGGGCCTCGTCGACGAGCACGGCCCGATAGCGCGGCTGGGTCACCTGGCCGAGGGCCTGAAGAGCGGCCTCTGCCACCTTTTCGCCCTGGTCGTCATCCTTGTAGCCCGGATGCTTCATCCGCGCATCGCGAATGAACTCCGCCATCAGTCTGTCGAGGTGGACGACCCGCAGGTTCGGATAGTCGGACACCATGGCCCGCAGCTGCCCGGCGAGCGAGCGCGTGTAGCAGGTCAGCAGGAATTTCTCGCGCGGCATCAGCCGGGCCAGGAGCTTGGCCCGATAGACCAGCACGAGCGTCTTGCCGCTGCCCGCAACGCCGCGAATCACGCGGTGACCGTCGCCGAGGCTCTTGGCCATCGCCTCTTGCTGGCGGTCCATCACCCGGATCGCGTCTTCACCGTCGTCCGGTGGCCGGAAGATGACGAGCTGCTCGCCACGCGAGTGTGCTGCAACGGCGCCGATGACCGTGTCTGGTTGGATGAGCCCGCGGAGGACTGTCTCGTGATCAGTCGCGAGCCGCTCGGTCAGCGGTTGGCCCAGCATCCTGCGAAACGCGCGTAGCAGCTCTGTCTCCCCCGTTCCGGCGAGCGCTGCTTCCAGGTGGTCCTTGTAGAGACAGCGATCCGGCGGAAGCACCCGATCGAGTCCGGCCTCCCGCCCCTTCGTGAGCTCGAGGTTCGGAAACACCGCACCGGAGGCAACAGGGACGCCGACTCCTCGCAGCCTCTGCTCTGCCGTGATGCGCTCCCCCAGGACCTTCGCCAGGCTCTCCGCGCGCTCCAGGGGGTTTGCGACCTCGACCTCCCGTTCATCACGCACGAGCCGCAGGCGTCCCCGGACGAGACCCAGGATGCGGTCCTGTCGCGTGTCGAGCACCTCGAGCACCGCGACGCCCGCGTCCGGGAGCAGCAGCACCAGGTGAGGCTTTTCCCCGCTGGGGTCGTAGAGCGGCTCGTACCAGACCGTGCACTCGCCATCGAGGCCGACCTGGAAGGCGCTGATGACGCGGCGGATGCCGGCGGGGATGTCCGATCGGCTCTTCGCGTTTTCTGGAATGAGGAAGGCCATGGCTCAGTGGGCTCCGAAGAGGTCCTTCAACTGGGGCGGCCGGCCCTGGCAGCCGCCCGCGTAGTTGCTGCAGCCGAGAAACGGTCCGTTCGCGGATTCGCGCGCGACTGCCGGCGAACCACATTCCGGACAGCGTAGCCCCAGGGCCTGGGCGATCCGCCCGAGCACTTCGCGGTCAATGGAAGTCGCGGGGTGGTTTCCTGACTCACAGCGCAGCGCCCAGAGACCCGCCGCCGTGGCACGTGGCTGGCGGTGCTCGCCGCACTCGGGGCAACGCCCTCCAATCTTGGCGAGCGCCGCTTCCGCCTCTGCCCGTGGTGGCGGTGCCGCGAGGACGGGGCCGATTAAGAGTGGCCGCACGACTTCCACGAAGGCGGCGCCTTCGAGCCGGGCGACTGGGCTCTCCGGGTACAGCCCGCCTACGTAGGCCACGGTCCGCCCGATCACGGCAAATGTCCCAGCTGGCCGAGTCAGCAGGCGGACGTCGACCTCGCTGTCCTCGAGTTCGGCGGCCACCTCCGCAGAGCCGAACACCACCACGGCTTGTCCTGCTCGAGCCCGCGCTGCGAGCGCGTAGACGAGCGACGGTGCGCAGGCCACACCCGGTGGCAGGTTCAGGTGCAATGCTCCCGCGGTCGCCCCAAGGTCCGTCGCGAGCCTCGCCTGCCAGGCTTCTCCCGCGTCGAGCCACTCGACCGGTCCATGCACGAAGTCCCGTCCAAGCTTTCTGGCCTCTGGCCTGACGACCAGCGTCGCCTCTTCCAGTTGGGCGAGGAGCGCTCGGGCTGGCGAGCGATACCGGTGTTCGACGCGGACGAAGGCGAGGTCGGCCACCAGAATGAGCTTGCCCTTGGCGCGGGAGAGCGCGACGTTCAGAAGCCGCGTAGCGGTCTCGGGGTCGTTACCGGTGAGCTGGCTTGCCCCCTTGGCGTAGGGGGCGTCGGTCAGGTCGAATACCACCGCGTCGCGCTCCGAACCCTGAAAGCGGTGTACGGTCGCGGCCGTCACCCCCGCGGTGCGCGGTACCAGCAGAGAGGCGGCAGCGAGGATCCGCGCCTGGGCCCGGTAGGGGGAGACGAGCGCGACGCCGAGGCCGGCGTGCGCGAGCTCGGCCGCGGTCGCAACGGCGAGGGCCGCGTGCAGAGGATTGACCCGCGAGTAGGACCCGGGCCGGTCCTCGCGGAAGCAGGCGGGGCCGAGCTGGCTCGAGTCGAGCACGACGACGGCATTCCCAGGACCGGGCTCCCGGTCGGCGAGTGCCCGCACCGCCTCAGCCACACTCGCCGGTGTCCGCAGCCGCCCCCCATAGGCGAGCCCGCTCACCAACTCCGCGATCGCCGGCGCCATGCGGTACTGGGTCTCCAGGAGGGTCAGCCTCGGCTCGGGCTCGTCCGCGTCGACCCGCTGGCGCACACCCCCGATCTCGAACGGGTCGCGCCCGAACCAGGTTTGCGCGGCCTTTGTCGTGGAGAGCGCGATGGGCGGCAGCTGCCGAAAGTCGCCGAAGACGAGGAACCGCTCGCGACAGCGGAAGGCCGCCGCGAGCGCGGCCGGGAACGGGGCCATGCTCGCCTCGTCGAGGACGACCGCCTGGACGGGCCAGCGCCAAACGTCCTCGTCGATGACGAACCGGGAGAGGGTCGCCCCCAGCACCCGGGCCTCGGCGATGAGCCGTTTGAGGGCCTGCTCGATCTGCTCGCGCACCGTCTTGAGCTGACGGCGGAGGTGCTGAAGCTCCGCGAGGACATCCTGCTTCTCCTGGCCCGAGAGCCGGCGCGAGAGTCGTGCGGTCAGCTCCCGGCGCTGGGCCTCGAGCCGGTCCCGCTGCCGGACAAGCTCTGGCTGGGTCCGCTCGATGACCCGTTCCGGCAGGATATCCTCCCGCGCCCGGGCCTCCGGCAGCTGGGGTGGGCCGATCCGCAGAACCTGGCCGCCCTCCAGGGTGACAGTCCGGTCGAAGGCCTGGGCGACCCGCACCATCGCGACGTCTACGGCGGCGTTCGCGTGGGCGAGTACGAGCACCCGCTCGCCTTTCTCGACAAGCGTGCGCACGACCTGGGCCAGGCAGGCGGTCTTGCCGGTGCCCGGCGGGCCCCAGACGAAGTGGAGCCGGCTCCCGGCGCAGCAGGCCATGGCCCGCGCCTGGCTCTCGTTGGGCATGAGCGAGGGGGTATCGAGCTTGGCCAGGAGCATCCGCCCGACCCGGGCTGCGTCCTCGTCACGCTCGCTCGGGAGCTCCGCCAGCCCTAGAAGGGCCTTCGGCAACGAGAGGTCGCCCGCGAGGTCCTTGGCGAATTCGCCGAGGCGCTCGCGTAGGAGTCCGTAGATGAACCCCGGGTCCGAGGTCACCCGGCCCTCGTCGATCGTCTCGCCCAGCCCCTCGCGGATCTCGAGCAGAACCTCGAAGTCGGACTGTCCGACGAGGAAGCCCGGTGCGGGCTCCCGTCCGGGCACCAAGAGCTTTATCGGGCTGTCCGGCTGAAGCGGCAGGGAGACCTCGGCCCGGAAGTGGTAGAGGAAACCCTCAAGCCCTTCGTGGAGGAGGGTGCCGTCCCGTACCTCGAAGCTGCGGGAGGGGTCGTGCTGCCCTGCCCGGACCTCGTCGGCGATGGCGTCCGAGATCTCGGCCAGGACGTGTGCCAGCGCTGGCTCGTCGGGGCCGCCGTCAGGCCGTGTCGGTGTCGGCTCGATGTCCACGCTCGCTTATCGGCGGCAACTAGTCTCGGGCACAGAGGAAGGCAGTCTGCGCCTCCTGTGACTTCAATAGATTAGGACATATTGTGTGGGCGGCGTCGGCCCGGAAAGGCCACCGTGCACAGGGTGAGTCCGTCCGTGAGGGGACCGGCTATGATGTCCCGCGGCGATTTCTCGGCGGAATAAGACCCGCAGCCTAGTGCCGTTCTAATCGGGTAGGCGGATACAAAGGTAACTACATGACTCTGGACGAACTTCAGAAGGTGGTCGATAGTTGGATCCGCGAGCACGGCGGCTACTGGGGGAAGTTCGAGATCTTAGGTCGTTTGACCGAAGAGC
>CALMKJ010000199.1 GCA_937867305.1 uncultured Ectothiorhodospiraceae bacterium
GGTGCTGAGCGACTATCAGCCGCTCGACGATCTGGTGGCGGCGCGCATCCCCGCGGACGCCGATCCGCTCCGGGACGTGGCCTTCATCGTCCGGGCCGGCGCGCTCTTCCCGGTGTACCGCACCTCCTCGCTCCTCGAGCAGCTGAAGGGCAAGGTGCGTGTCCCCGCGGTGCTCTTCTACCCCGGCGAGTCCGACGGGGCGGCGGGGCTTCGCTTCATGGGCGTGCTCGACGCCGAGCACAACTACCGTCCCCGGATCTTCTGATCGGAACCGATCCGCCCGAAGGTGAGCGTGATGCCTCACGAGACGATTGCCGACCTGTTTGCGAAGGACATCTCCCGGCACATCGAGGAGGTGATCAAGGTCGACCAGACGGACGAGCAGGTGATCCGCGAGGAGCTCTCCGAGTACGTCGTCACCGACTCCATTCGGACCCAGTTCACCGAGGTCTTCGAGAAGTACTGGGAGACGCCGAAGAAACCGCACGAGGGGGTGGGTGTCTGGGTCTCGGGCTTCTTCGGCTCAGGCAAGTCGAGCTTCGCGAAGTACCTTGGTCTCGCGCTCGCAAACCGCTGGATCGCCGGCGCAGGGGCGGCAGCGCTTCTCGCGCAGCGGGCGGGCGACCAGAAGGTGGAAGTCCTGCTCCGGAACATCAGCGAGCAGATCCCGACCGAGGCGGTGATCTTCGACGTTTCGACGGACCGGGGGATCCGGACGGGCAACCAGACCCTCACCGAGATCATGTACCGGCTCTTCCTGCAGAGCCTCGGCTACGCGCGCGACCTGGATCTCTCCGAGCTTGAGATCACGCTCGAGGACGAGGGGCGGCTCGAGGCCTTCAAGGCCAGGTACCAGGAGCTCTTCGAACGAGAGTGGGACCGGGAGAAGGGCAAGATCGCCGTCGCCGTGCAGCAGGCGAGCCGGGTGATGAACGCGCTCGAGCCCGCCACCTACCCGACTGTGGATAGCTGGCGGGAGTCGGCGATGCGGCGGGCCGACATCAACCCCGGGGAACTGGCCAAGCGCTGCCTGGAGCTCATGCAGCGGCGACGCCCTGGCAAGGCGCTCGTCTTCGTGGTGGATGAGGTGGGTCAGTTCGTTGCCCGTGACGTGCAGAAGATGTTGGACCTTCAGGCGGTGGTGCAGAACCTGGGGCGGATCGGGCGTGGTCGGCTGTGGGTCGTGGTGACCTCTCAGGAAAAGCTGACCGAGCTGGTGGGAGGGCTCGACGACAAGCGAGTCGAGCTGGCCCGGCTGATGGACCGTTTTCCGAGTGAGACCCAGGTCCACCTCGAGCCCGCGGACATCTCCGAGGTTACGAGCAAGCGCGTGCTCTCGAAAAACGCGGCGGCGGAGCAGCGCCTGCGCGGGCTCTTCACCGAGCACCGCGGGCGGCTCACCGACCACACGCGGCTCACCGCGGACATCAAGCTGCCTGAGCTCTCCACCGAGGCCTTCATCGATCTCTACCCGCTGCTCCCCTACCAGATCGATCTGATCATCCAGGTGGTCTCGGGCCTTCGCACCCAGGGTGGGGCCAGCCGGCACGTGGGCGGGGCGAACCGCACCATCATCAAGCTCGCCCAGCAGCTCCTGGTCCACCCGGATGTCGCGCTCGCCGCGGCGCCGGTCGGCACGCTCGCGCGCATCGACCAGATGTACGACCTGGTGTCCGGGAACATCGCGAGCGAGGTGCGGGGCAAGATCCACGACATCGGGCGGGAGGTGGGGCACCCCCTGGCCCAGGCGGTGGCGAAGGCCATCTGCCTGCTCCAGTACGTGCGCAGCATCCATCGCAGCCCCGAGAACATCGCCGCCGCGCTGCACCCCGCGGTCGACGCCGACTCGCGTCTGCCGGAGGTGCGCAGCGCGCTCGCCGCGCTCGAGAAGGCGCAGATGGTGCGGCTGGGGGACGACGGCTATCGCATCCCCACCCCCGCCGAGGACGACTGGGAGCGCCAGCGGGCGGCGCTCGCACCGAAGCCTGGGGATGTGAGCCGGCTCCACTCCGAGGTGGTGGACGGGCTCTGGACGCCGCAGCCGTCCCACAGCTTCCTGGACGTGAAGCCGTTCAAAGCGGGCCTCTACCTGAACGACCGTCTGGTGCGCGAGGGCGACATCCCGTTCCACCTGACGCTTGCCGAGGCCGGCACCGAGTACGAGCGGGCGGTCGCCGAGGCTCGGGCCCGGAGCCAGCGGGAGAGGCGCGCGCTCTTCTGGGTCGCCGCGCTGGACGGCGCCATCGATCGGGAGACCGTCGGGGCGTTCCGCTCCCGCGAGATCCTTTCCCGTAAGGAGCGCAGCGCCCAGACTCGGGACGAGACGGCGCTCGTCGCCGAGGAGAAGGTGCGCCTGCGCCGGCACCTGGAAGAGCTGAAGCGGCTCCTCAAACAGTCGTTGCTCTCGGGTGCGATCTTCTTCCGCGGCAACGACCGCAGCCCCGAGGACACGGCAGTGGACGTGGGCAAGACCGCCGCCCGCGCCCTCGGCCAGGCCCTGCCGGACGTCTTCGACCGGTTCCGCGAGGCCGCCGCGCGGGTGGACAAGAAGGACTTGGACGCGCTCCTCACGACCGAGAGCCTGCGGGGGCTCACTCCCGTCTTCACAACACTGAAGCTGGTGCACGAGCAGGGCGGCAAGCCCGCGTTCGACACCGATGCGGGACCGCTCGCCGAGGTGCTCGCACGCATCACCAACCGCACCAGCTACGGCGAGCTCGCCAGCGGGAAATATCTGGAGGAGGAGCTCGGGAAGGAGCCCTTCGGCTGGGACTTCGACGTGGTGCGGCTGCTCGCCGTTGCGCTGCTGCGGGCCGGAAAGGTGGAGGTCACCAGCAAGGGCCAGGTCATCGAATCGGCGCTTTCGCTCGAGGCCCGCAACACCTTCCCGAACAACAACCACTTCCGCGGAGCGTCGT
>CALMKJ010000200.1 GCA_937867305.1 uncultured Ectothiorhodospiraceae bacterium
CAGGAGGGAACGCGAGATGAGACTCATCCTTTTGGGCCCACCGGGCGCCGGCAAGGGAACGCAGGCCAATTACGTGAAGGCGCGCTACGGGATCCCCCAGATATCCACTGGCGACATGCTTCGCGCGGCCGTGAAGGCCGGCACACCGCTCGGTCTGCAGGCGAAAAAGGTCATGGACGAGGGAGGCCTCGTCTCCGATTCGATCATTCTCGGTCTGGTGTCGGAGCGGATCGGGCAGCCGGACTGCACGAGCGGATTCCTCTTCGACGGCTTCCCTCGGACGATCCCCCAGGCGGAGGCTCTGCGCGAGCAGGGTGTGGACGTGGATTACGTGGTGGAGATCGTGGTCGAGGACGATGAGATCATCAAGCGCATGAGCGGGCGGCGCGTGCACCTGCCGTCGGGCCGCACGTACCACGTCGTCTTCAATCCTCCCAGGGTCCCCGGAAAAGACGACGTCACGGGCGAGGACCTCATCCAGCGTGAGGACGATCGGGAAGAGACGGTGCGCAAGCGTCTGGCGGTCTATCACAGCCAGACCTCACAGCTCGTGAGTTTCTACTCTGGGCTTGCGCGTTCCGGTGACCCGCGCGCGCCGAAATACGTTCGCGTCGATGGCGTGGGGTCGGTCGAGTCCGTCCGTGACGCAATCTTTGCAGCCCTCGGTTGAGCCCGCACTGATTGCTTGACCGATTGTGTTTTTGAACTACAGTACGCAATGACGGTCCGGCGCGACGATGATGATTCGATGACGCGCGTTCCGGAACCGGAACATCGACAGACAACTGGGGGATGGATTGATGGCTGCTACCAGAAAGGCGGGTGCCCGGAAGGCCGTGGCAGGCCGCAAAGCGACGGCCAAGCCGGCTGCGGCGAAGGTGAAGGCGAAGAAGTCGACCCGGACAGTCGCCGCGCGGAGAGTGGTCGCTGCGCGCCGCACCGTCGCCAGGGCGGCGGTCGCCCGTAAGACCACGAGTCGGCGCGCCGCATCCGCGCGGGCTCGCACCGCCACGCGGAAGAAGGCTGCCGTCCCGGTGGATGACCGCGAGGCGCGTCTGGTGGCACGCCTGGAAAAGGCGAAGGAGAAATTCCTCGCCCGCGAGGGCAAGCGCTTCGAGAAGGAGTTCTGGCGCAAGGAGCGCATGAAGGAGAAGGCGCGTATCCGCCGCAAGCGCGAGCGTACGCGGGCGAAGAAGGCCGTGGTGGCGCCCGCGGCTGCCTGACAGGCCGCTACTTCCGGCCCCGTTCTCCCGGTATGGTCCGGGGCGGGGAGTTCGAAACCGATATTTCCCCTGACCGGGCTCCCACGGGAGCCCGGTTTCGTTCCGCATCAGCCGTTCCCGCGGGGAACCTCCTCCCGCAGGTGGACAATTGGCCACGCACGGCTCCGGGCGATGGTGCCCAGTGTCTCGTCCGGGTCCACCGCGACGGCGTGGTCCACACGCTCGAGCAGGGGCAGGTCGTTGTGCGAGTCGCTGTAGAACCACGTCTCGCTCGGGGGTTGCCCCTGTTCCTCCACCCAGGCATCGAATCGCGTCACCTTCCCCGCGGCGTACGCCGGAACCCCGGCGACCTCCCCGGTGAATCGGCCGGCTGAGGTTTCGGGTTCCGTGGCGATCAGGTCCTCGACCCCGAGGAGGCTCGCGATGGGTCGGGTGATGAAGCGGTTGGTCGCCGTGATGATCAGCAAGCGGTGACCGGCGCGGCGGTGGCGCTCCAGCAGCATTCGCGCCGCCGGCAGCAGGATCGGGCGGATCTTCTCTTCGATGAAACGCTCTCTCCACGCCAGCAGGTCGGGCATGGGGAAGCGGGCGAGCGGTGCGAGCTGGAAGCGCAGGAACTCCCCGATGTCGAGGCGGCCGGCGAGATAGTCGGCGTAATAGCGCTCGTGCTCGCGCAGGAAGGCCTCGGCGTCCACCTTGCCGAGCTCGGCGAGGAACTCGCCCCAGAGGTAATCGCTGTCGCCGGCAATCAGGGTGTTGTCCAGATCGAAGATGGCAAGCTGCACGACCGTCTCCCCTTGGAGTGCGTACGTGGACTGCGCAGGGTCCTTCCCCGGCTACGGCCGGTATTTGCCGTGCACAGGTCCTTGTGCAAGAATCCTACCAGAGCACTGGAAGCCAGCAAGCCGTGATCGACGCCGACGGTTTCAGGCCCAACGTCGGAATCATCCTGATCAATCGGGGTGGTGAGGTGTTGTGGGCGCGGCGCGTGGGTCAGGACGCCTGGCAGTTTCCCCAGGGCGGCATCCGGCGCCACGAGAGGCCCGAGGAGGCGCTCTTCCGCGAGCTCTACGAAGAGGTCGGCCTGACCGCGGCGCAGGTGGAGGTGATCGGCTGCACGCGCGGCTGGCTCCGCTATCGCCTGCCCGAGCGATTCATCCGCCGCCACCGCCAGCCCCTGTGCGTGGGCCAGAAACAGCGCTGGTACATCCTGCGCTTCGTGGGGGAGGAGACGGACGTCTGCCTCACCCGGGGCGAGCGGCCGGAGTTCGACGACTGGCGCTGGGTGGACTACTGGACCCCCCTGAGAGAGGTGGTCTTCTTCAAGCGCCGGGTCTACCGGCGCGCGCTGGAGGAGCTCGCCCCGCTGGTCGGCAGGAGCGGCCTCGCCGAGGCGTCCGAGACCGCCGACGAGGTACCGCCGGAGGATTCGGGGCAGCCCCTCAGCCCGACCTCATCCGCGGAGTAGACGTGCCGACGCCCGCCGGGCTTCGGGACCCCTGAAGGGGGCCGGGGACCCTGTCCCACCGGTGCTCAGAGCCCCGCTTATCCTATCCACGCAATCAACTTTTGATGCCTGTCAATCCAGCGCTCGCGGTTCTGGGGTATCGGCTGTAATTAAGGCCGACTAGACTGTTGCGTGTACAGTAGTTCGAGTCACGCGTCCCCATCGGAGGCTGCCGCCCACCCCGCCTATGAACATATCCGGAATCCTGGTCGTCGTTCCCCCCGAGCGCCTGGAGCAGGCGGTCCTCGAGCTCAACGCGCTCCCGGGCGTCGATGTGCACCACACCGACCCCGCGACCGGGCGGATCGTCATCACCCAGGAGGGGGAGACCATCGGCGCCGAGGTGGACGGCCTCAAGCGCATCAAGGCCCTTCCGTACGTGGTGCTGGCCGAGATGGTGCACCACCGATTCGAGGACAGCACCGAGATCATCGACGCGATACCGTCCGAGTTGGAGGAGGACGACGGTCTCGCGCGAGTTCCGCCGTTTTTAAATGAGTAGGACCGGACCCCAAGGCTGGAATAACAGCACGACACTCGAGGAGGCTGGCTATGGCTGTTACCCGTCGTGATTTCCTGAAGAGCAGTGTTGCGGCATCCACGGCCATGGCGGTCGGGCTGCCCATTGGCGAGGCCGCCGCAGCCGCCGCGGGTGGCGGCGAAGAGGGCTGGCAGTGGGACAAGGGCGCGTGCCGGTTCTGCGGCACGGGCTGCGGCATCATGATCGCCACGAAGGGTGGTCGCGTGGTGGCCACCAAGGGTGACCCCGACGCGCCGGTCAACAAGGGCCTGAACTGCATCAAGGGCTACTTCAACGGCAAGATCATGTACGGCAAGGACCGCATCACGCAGCCCCTGATGCGGATGACCGACGGCAAGTTCGACAAGAAAGGCAAGTTCGTTCCGGTGACCTGGCAGCAGGCCCTGGACGAGATGGAGAAGCAGTTCCGCAAGGCCTACGACGAGAAGGGGCCGACGGGTATCGCCGTCATCGGGTCGGGCCAGTACACGATCCAGGAGGGTTACGCCGCCTCCAAGCTGATCAAGGGCGGGTTCCGCAGCAACAACCTGGACCCGAACGCGCGCCACTGCATGGCCTCGGCGGTGGTCGCCTTCATGCAGACCTTCGGGATCGACGAGCCGCCGGGCAGCTACGACGACATCGAGCACACCGACACGATCGTGACCTGGGGCGCCAACATGGCCGAGGATCACCCGATCCTCTGGTCGCGCGTCACCGACCGCAAGATTGGCAACCCCAACGTCAAGGTGGTCAACCTGACGACCTTCCGCAACCAGACCTCCGGTATCGCGGACGTCGAGATCATCTTCCGGCCCGGCACCGACCTCGCGATCACGAACTACATCGCCCGCGAGATCATCGCCCGCGACGCCTGGAACAAGGCCTTCGTCGAGAAGCACTGCGCCTTCGTCACCGGTCCGTACGACATCGGCTACGGCATGCGCCCGACCGACAAGTTCGCGTTCCCGGCCGAGAAGGACATCCAGGCGAAGGAGTTGAAGGTCGCGCTGGACAAGTACGAGGCCATTGGCCAGCGACGCAAGGAAGGGGAGGTGGTGGAGCAGAAGAGCGCGGCCAACCCCGACGCCCACTGGGTCATCAGCTTCGAGGACTTCAAGAAGGCGGTCGAGCCCTACACGCTGGACTTCGTCGCCGAGCTCTCCAAGGGCGACGCCGACGAACCGCTGGACGCATACAAGAAGAAGCTCCAGCAGCTCGCCGACTACTACATCGACCCGAAGCGCAAGGTGGCCGCCTGGTGGACCATGGGGTTCAACCAGCACTATCGCGGCAGCTGGGTCAACGAGCAGCTCTACATGATCCACCTGCTGCTCGGCAAGATTGCCCAGCCCGGCAACGGGCCGTTCTCGTTAACCGGTCAGCCTTCGGCTTGCGGCACGGCGCGCGAGGTCGGAACCTTCGCCCATCGCCTGCCCGCCGACATGGTGGTCGCGAACCCGAAGCACCGGGAGACCACCGAAGGCATCTGGAAGCTGCCGGCGAAGACGCTCAATCCGAAGGTCGGCAGCCACATCATGAAGATCCTGCGCGACCTGGAGGACGGGTCGGTCAAGTTCTGCTGGGTGCAGGTGAACAACCCGTTCCAGGCATCGCCGAACGCCAACCACTGGCTGAAGGCGGCGCGCGACATGGACAACTTCATCGTGGTCTCGGACCCCTACCCGACAGTCTCGGGCAAGGTCGCCGACCTGATCCTGCCGGCCTCGATGATCTTCGAGAAGTGGGGCGCCTACGGAAACGGCGAGCGCCGCACCCAGGTCTGGCGCCAGCAGGTGCCGCCCATGGGCGAGTCGCGCAGTGACGTCTGGATGATGCTGGAGTTCTCCAAGCGCTTCAAACTGAAGGAGGTCTGGGGCGAGAAGTCGATCCCCGGCCTCAAGGCGGAGGGGTTCGAGGACGGCAAGCTGCCGAGCGTGCTGGCCGAGGCCGAGAAGATGGGCTACTCGCCCGAGGACACGCTCTACAAGGTGCTGTTCGAGACCGAGGCCAACAAGAAGTTCAAGTGGCCTGACCCGGTCGCCAAGGGCCACGACAACCAGACGGTCAAGTATCTGGGCGTCGACTGGTTCGTGGAGAAGGCGCTGTTCGAGGAGTACGCCCAGTTCGGCCGTGGCCACGCCCACGACCTGGCGGACTTTGACCTCTACTACGACGACAAGGTGCGCGGTCTGCGTTGGCCGGTGGTGAAGGGCAAGGAGACCGTGTGGCGGTACAGCGAGGAGCACGACCCGTACGTCGAGAAGGGCAAGGGGTTCTCGTTCTACGGCAAGGCGTTCAAGGAACTGCCCAAGGGTGACCTGGACAAGGTGGTGGGCGAGGAGAAGGTGAAGCTTGGCGACAAGGCCAAGATCTTCTTCCGGCCGTACGCCGCTCCGCCCGAGGCGCCGGACAAGAACTACGACCTCTGGTTCTGCACCGGCCGCGTGCTCGAGCACTGGCACACGGGGACCATGACCCGGCGCGTGGAGGAGCTCCACCGGGCGTACCCGTCGGCCCAGCTCTGGATGAACCCGAAGGATGCCGAGGCGCGGGGCCTGAAGCGCAACGACCTGGTCTGGGTCGAGTCCCGGCGCGGGAAGGTCCAGGCAACGGTCGAAACCCAGGGCCGCAACACCATGCCCAAGGGCTACACCTTCATCGTGTTCCACGACGAGGGCGTATTCGTGAACAAGGTGTGTCTGGACGTGACCTGCCCGCAGTCGAAAGAGGCTGATTTCAAGAAGGCGGCGGTGAAGGTCTACAAGGCGTAAGCCGTGAGGGGCGAGGTGGCTGGCCGTTTCTGGCCGGCCACCTCGCGTGGTGGCCGCCGTCGGTGTGTGTTCCTCCGGCGGCCCACCACAGAGCCCACAGAGGACCCTGAGTGAAAGGCGTTCCATCCCCGGTGCCCTCTGTGTGTTTTGTGGAAATCGACCGGAAGGCGTTGGGCTGTCGTGAGTGAATCGACGCGGCGTGATTTCTTGGTGAAGGCTGCTCAGGGCACGGCCCTGGCGGCGACGGGCGGCTTGGTCTGGTGGTTCCTGCTGCAGAACCAGGCGCGGGCCACGCCATTCGCGATCCGTCCCCCCGGTGCTGGCACGGAGGCCGAGTTCAACGCGCTCTGCATCAAGTGCGGACTGTGCCTGCCGGCATGTCCCTATGGAACCCTGAAGCTGGCGGCGGCGGGTGAGTCCATTCCCATCGGTACCCCGTACTTCTTGCCCCGGGACGTACCGTGCTACATGTGCCCGGACATCCCCTGCAAGGTGGCGTGCCCCACGGGGGCCCTGGATCCGGAGCTCACGGATATCCACCAGGCCAGCATGGGCCTGGCGGTCATCGACATCGAGAGCTGCCTGTCCTGGCAGGGCCTGCGCTGCGAGGTCTGCCACCGGGATTGCCCGGTGACGAACAAGGCGATCACGGTCGTTCACCACCCGCGCAAGACCAGCAAGCACGCGGTGTTCGTCCCGCTGGTGCACAGTGAGCACTGCACCGGATGCGGGATTTGCGAGAAGGTGTGCCCGACCGACGTGCCCGCCATCCGCATCGTCCAGGCGGATCTCGTGCAGGGCAAGATGGGTGCGCACTACCGGCTCGGGTGGACCATCGACACCCCGATCACCCAGGAGTTCGTGCCGGCCCAGGAGGCGGGTCCGGTCCGGCCGGGGGTCGATACGACCGGGGCCGGCGTCGATTATCTGAACGACTGAGCGGAATCATGGCAACGGCACCTGATACCAGAGAGGGTTCGCAGCGCGGCGGGCGTCCGCCGGCGAGGCCCTTCGTGATGCCGGCGACCCTTGGAGGGAAGCTCCGGGTCTGGCGGTTCCTCATGGCCCGGCGCGCCGTGCAGGCGGGTCTGCTATTGCTCTTCTTCGGCTCGTTGCACTGGGGCTGGAACCTGTTCGGCCGACCGCTCCTGGTGGGCAACTACTCGGCCTCCGAGGTGCTGGGGCTCGTGCCGCTCGCCGACCCGTTTGCCGTTCTGCAGACCGTGCTCACCGGTTACTTTCCCACCACCGAGGTGCTGGTCGGCGCGGGCCTGATCCTGCTGTTCTACGGTGTCGTCGGGGGGCGGACCTGGTGCGCGTGGGTCTGTCCCATGAACCTGGTGACCGATGCCGCGGCCTGGCTGCGCAAGCGCATCAAGGTCCGGGACCTCGTCAACGTGACCCGGAACGTGCGTTACGGTGTGCTCGCGCTCACCCTCGTGCTCTCCGCCCTCGCAGGCGTGGCCGCGTTCGAGTGGGTCAGCCCGATCTCGATGCTCCACCGGGAGCTGCTGTTCGGGGCGGGCATCGGGTGGGCTGCGGTGCTCGGCGTGTTCCTGTTCGACGTCCTCGTGCTGCGCGATGGCTGGTGTGGGCACCTGTGTCCTCTGGGGGCCTTCTACGCGGTGCTGGGCGAGCGGACGGCGCAGGTGCGGGTGGCGTTCGTGGACGAGCGCTGCAGCCGCTGTGGAGAGTGTGTTCGGGTCTGCCCGGAGCCGCAGGTCCTGAATTTCAAGAAGGCCGCAGAGGCCGGCATGGTTGCCTCAGGAGAATGCATCAACTGCGGGAGCTGTATTCCGGTTTGCCCCGAGGATGCCCTGCGTTTCGACTGGCGCCACCGGATCGTGGCGGCGCGGCGCGCGGGGGACCCGGGGCTCGAAAAGTCGCAGGTACCACCCCAAAGGAGGGTCGCATGAAAATCAAAACCGTTCTGATCGCTTCCGCAGTGGCGCTGGCGGCCGCGGGCATCGTGCAGGCTGCTGGCACCGCGATGGAAGAGAAGGAGATGGGGCTCAGCAAGTCGAGCGTCTTCGACGTGCCCGTCCCGCCGGCGTGGGATTACGTCACCACGCAGGGGACGATGCCCCGTTACTTCGGGGATGCGCCGCCGATGATCCCGCACTCAATTGCGGCCTACGAGAACATCACGCCCACCATGAACATGTGCGTCAGCTGCCACAAGCAGCCGGACAAGATGGGCCAGAAGGTCGCCGCGGGGATGCCGACGCCGATGCCCGCCAGCCACTACACGGACCTGCGGAATTCCCCGACCAAGGTGGACAAGGAAGTGGACGGCTCCCGCTACAAGTGCACCCTGTGCCATCAGGCACAGGCGGATGCGAAGCCGCTCGTCGAGAACACGTACAAGCAGTAGCCGCCCGTGTTGCGCGGGGCTCCCCGAGAGGGGGTCCCGCCCGCCCCGGGGCGGAGTCGAGGGTCTATCGAGGCGGGGCAGCCAGCGTGTGGCCCCGCCTCGGTGATATCCGTTCGCAGGCGCGCCCCGCGCCCCACCAGGTCGGTATCCCATTGCCCCCATGAGCGGCGAAGCCTCCACGCTTTCTTTCGATGACGCGCTCGCCTTCCTGCTGGAGCGCGCCCGACCCGTACAGGACATCGAAACCTCGGACCTGCCGGCCGCGCTGGGCCGGGTGCTGGCAGGACCGGTGGTTTCTTCCCACGACGTGCCGCCCTGGGACAACAGCGCCATGGACGGTTATGCCGTGCGCGTGGCGGACGTCTCGGACGCGGGCGAGACGCGGCTTCGGGTGAGCCAGCGCATCCCGGCCGGACACCGGGGCGGGCCCCTCGTCCCGGGAACGGCCGCACGCATCTTCACCGGCGCCCCGGTGCCCGACGGCGCCGATGCGGTGGTCGTCCAGGAGGATTGCCGGGAGGAGGCGGGGGACGTGATCCTCTCCGGCAGGGTGCGCCCGGGGGACAACGTTCGCCCCCGCGGCAACGACATCCGGGCCGGGAGCGAGGTCGTGGGCCGCGGTGAGCGGCTGCGCCCCCAGCACCTCGGTCTGGCGGCCTCGGTCGGTGCCGCGCGTCTCGAGGTCTACCGCCGCCTGCGCGTCACGCTGTTCTCCACCGGAGACGAGCTGGTCGAGCCGGGTCTGCCGCTCGGGGAGGGGCAGATCTACAACTCCAACCGCTACACCCTCCGGTCCCTCCTCGGGATGCTCGGGTGCGAGGTCCGCGACCTGGGCATCGTTGCCGACGACTTCGATGCGACGCGTCGGGCCCTCGCGGAGGCCTCCGCGACCACCGACGTCCTGCTGACGACCGGTGGGGTGTCGGTCGGGGAGGAAGACCACGTCAAGGGGGCGGTGCGCTCGCTCGGCCGCCTCGACCTCTGGCGGATCCGCGTCAAGCCGGGCAAACCGTTGGCCTTCGGCCAGGTGGGGGAGGCGGATTTCGTGGGTGTGCCCGGTAACCCGGTCTCGGCGTTCGTCACCTTCCTGCTCTTCGTGCGGCCCTTCCTGCTGCGGCGCATGGGCGTGCTGAGGCCCGAGGTCCCTCGTTTCTCGGTGCCTGCGGATTTCCGGCACGATCGGGCTGGAAAGCGCCGGGAGTTTCTGCGGGCGCGCCTGATCGCCGGGTCGGACGGGACGGCGCGGGCGACGCTCTTCCCGCGCCAGGGCTCGGAGGTCCTTTCCTCCATCGCCTGGGCCGATGGCCTGGTCGAGTTGCTCGAGGGCAAGGTCGTCGCACCCGGCGACCCCGTGGGCTATCGCAGTTTTGCCGACCTGCTGAGCTGAGGGGTCCTCGGCCGCAGGGCTCGGCGCTCCCTTGAGTGGGGTTCCGGGGGACGCTGGCGCCATGAGGCTCTTACTGGTCGAGGACGACGCGCCGCTGCGTGAGCGGTTGCGCTCGGGGCTGCGTCAGGCGGGCTTCGCGGTCGACGTCGCCGCCGACGGGTTCGAGGCGGAGTCCTGCGGGGTGGCGGAGCCCTACGACGCGGTCGTGCTCGACCTGGGGCTGCCCGGCAAGAGCGGTCTCGAGGTGCTTCGCGGCTGGCGGGCGGAGGGGAATCAGGTCCCGGTGCTGGTGCTGACGGCGCGGGATACCTGGTCCGAGCGGGTGGACGGGCTCAAGGCGGGGGCCGACGACTATCTGGGCAAGCCGTTCCACCTGGAGGAACTGGTGGCCCGTCTGAACGCGCTCCTGCGCCGGAGCCACCCCGAGGCCGAGGCCTCCCTGGCGGGGCAGGGTCTGCGCCTGGACGAGGACCGGCAGGTGGCCGTGCGGGCCGACGGCCAGGTGGTCCCCCTGACCGGGACGGAGTTCCGGCTCCTGCGCTACCTCATGCACCACCCGGGCAGGGTATTGTCCAAGAGCCGTCTGAGCGAGCACGTGTATGAGCTCGACGAAGACCGGGACAGCAACGTCATCGAGGTCTACGTCAACCGACTGCGCCAGAAGCTCGGGAAGGACCTGATCCGCACGCGCCGCGGGCAGGGCTACGTCTTCGGCGAGAGGGACTGACGTGGTGTCGCTGCGGGCGAGGCTCACGGGCTGGCTGGTGGCCACGCTGGTTGCCCTGCTGGCGCTGCACTGGCTGGTGTCGGGAATGGCGCCCCGGTTCATCGCCCAGGACTTCGTCGCCACGCGGCTCGAGCACGATACGGAGTCCCTCCTCGCAGGTCTGCACGTGGACGAGAACGGGGGGCTACGACTCGACGCGACGCACGTGGCTCCAATCTACGACCGCCCTTTCTCCGGGCACTATTTCGTGGTCTCCGGCGAGCGGGGTGAGGTCCGGTCGCGATCGTTGTACGGCGAGGACCTCCCGGGGCGTGCCCCGCAGACACCGGGCGTGGTGAGGGTCTCGGAGGCCTGGGGCCCGCGGGGGCAGCCGCTGCTGGTGCGGGCCGAGACCTACGTGGTGTCCGGCAGGGCGGTGGGTCTGATGCTCGCCGAAGACCTGACGCCGGTCAGGGAGCACCTCGCCCGCCTGCATCTCTGGTTCTCCGCCGGCACGCTGGTGCTCATGGGCTTGCTGCTCCTCATCCAGAGCGCAGTCGTCCGGTGGGGGCTCCTTCCCCTCGAGCGCGTGCGGGAGGACTGCCTGCGGCTCGAGTCGGGCGAGGTGGCACAGCTGCGCGAGGATGTGCCGCTGGAGGTCCGCCCGCTGGTGAGGGAAGTGAACCGGCTGCTCGGCGTGATGAATCAGCGCCTGGAACGTTCGCGGAACGCCCTCGGCAATCTGGCCCATGCCATCAAGACGCCCCTGACCCTGCTGGCTCACGCCCTGGACGAGCGGGAAGGGGAGCGGCTCGGCCCCGATGTGCGCCAGGGCGTGGCGAGGATCCAGGAGGTGGTCGACCACGAGCTCGGGCGGGCCCGCCTGGCGGGGCGCTCGGCGTCGACCGAGAGGTTCGTGCCGGCCCGGGAGCTGCCCGACCTGGTGGAGGTCATGCGCCGGGCTCACGCCGGACGCGCCCTCGACTTCCAGTTGCAGGTGCCGGAAGGGATTGCGTTCCCGGGCGACCGGCAGGACCTCCTCGAACTCTTCGGCAATCTCCTCGACAACGCGGCGAAGTGGGCCAGGCAGCGCGTGGTCCTGCGGGTGGAGGAGGGTGAGGGCCTCGCCTTTGCGGTAGAGGACGATGGTCCGGGGATCCCCACGGAACGTCTGGGAGAGCTCTCGGGGCGCGGGGTCCGACTCGACGAGGCGGTCCCCGGCCACGGCATCGGACTTCCCATCGTGCGGGAGATCGTGGACCACTACGGCGGCTCCCTTGCCTTCTCCCGCTCGGAGGTCCTCGGCGGCCTGCGTGCCGAGGTCCACCTCCCGGCGGACCGGGCACGGCCCCTTTAAGCTTGGATTAAGGCACCTCCTCTATTCTGTGAACAGCTGTAGAGGAGGTACCGGCGATGAATGAAAGCGATGAACGTTCGCGGGGCATCGGCGACGCGGCCCTGATTTTGCGCTGGATCCGCGCGAATTCTCTGAAGTCCTTCACCCTGCGGGAGTGTCAGCAGCGGCTGCGGGGGCGCTTCCGGAAGGCAGCTCAGCTCGAGCCGGTCATCGAGATCCTGGTGGAGCAGGGGCGGATCGAGCGCGTGGTTCCCCCGCCGAAGGTCGGCCGCCCGCCGCGGCTCTTCCGGGTGGTGAACGCCGGCGCCGAGGCTTGACGGGACCGTGAGGTCTCGGACCGCTGTCCCCCGGGTGATGGCTCGGGCGAGTCCCTAGGGCTCGAGGGACGGCGTCGGTGGGAGCCGCAGGGGGGCGTTGGCCCCCGCGGGGTCCAGCACTGCGCCGAGCGGAGAGTCGAGCACCGGCCACTCGCCCTGGAGGGCGGCGTGCAGGCCCGGTGTGTCGAAGACGAGGTAGCCCTGACGCCCGTAGTGGCGAAGCTTGCGGGTGATGCCCGCCACGGCCGCCTCGTCCTCGGCCCCCACCCACCCCAGCACCGCGGAGGGGGTACCCCGGCGGGGCAGCGCGAGGGCGAAGGCGTGCCCGGCCCCCGGCAGCGCCCGGCCGGCGAGCGTGACCAGGCTGCCGGACGGCCCGCGGCTCCGCGGGGCGGGCGAATCGGTGTCGTCCGGTCCGCGCAGTTGCGGCGCCTCGAGTCGGCCGCCCTGCCGGGCGAGGGCGTTCGCCACCTCACCGAGGAAGCGGTTTTCCCACCCCAGGACCCACACCGGTCGATCGGCCGAAATGCCCTGGACGTCGCGGTCCAGCACGGCCTCTCCCCCGCCACGGCCCCACTCGGCGGCGAGCGACCCGTAGGCCTCGAGAAGGGCGGGCGGCGCGGCACCGGGTAGCAGGAGCAGGGGCTGACGGGCCCCGAAGAGCCGGCCGAAGGAGGCGGGGAGCTCGGCGGGGTCGAGCCGGCGGAAGAGGTCGAACCGAGGGTCCACCTGCAGGCGCACCGGTCGGGTGCTCGTGCGCACCTCGAACGGGGCGGAGCGCCCGTCGAGGGCGACGTTCTTCACCACCGCCAGCGAGTCTCCCTCGCACTGAACCGCCACGGGCACCTGCAGGCGATAGGG
Organism: uncultured Ectothiorhodospiraceae bacterium; assembly: GCA_937867305.1. Taxonomy (GTDB): domain Bacteria; phylum Pseudomonadota; class Gammaproteobacteria; order JAABTG01; family JAABTG01; genus JAGNLM01. The sequence goes on from CALMKJ010000200.1 coordinate 13,027, forward strand.
TTGGGCCGTGCCGGTCTGCTCGATGTGTCCGCTCACCGCGTACCCGCCGGCCCCAGTGGTCACGGTGACCCCCGACAGACCGAGCCTCGGTGCCCCCGCCCGCTCGACCCACTGCTCGAAGAACCACCCCAGGTCGCGCCCGGCCTCGGCCGCGAAGGCCCGCTGTACGTCCGGCCAGCCCGCCCTGCGGAAGAGGTGCTCCCGGAAGAGTCGGCGCAGTCCTTCGACGAAGGTCCGGTCGCCCACCTCCTGGCGCAGGGTGTGGAAGACCATCAGGGCCTTGTGGTACCCCACCGCCTGGGTGACCTCCCCGTGGCGTCCCCGGAAGGACGTGAGGGGAAAGTCCTCCGCCTCGTCGACGTAGTCGGCGTATTTCTGCAACGCCGCCCGCCGATGGGCCGCGCCGCGCCCTTGCCGCTCCTGGACGAGGTGGTCGGCCAGGTAGGAGGTCAGGCCCTCGGCCCAGTTGCCGGCGCGGTAATCGATCCAGACCCCGTTGCCCCACCAGTTGTGGAGGATCTCGTGGGGGTAGGAGCTCTCGAGCAGGAACGGCAGCCGGAGGACCCGGGAGCCGATGAGGGTGAAGGATGGCATCCCGTAGCCGGTGTCCCACGCGTTCTCGACGAGCGCGAACTTCCCGTAGGGGTATGGCCCCAGGAGCCGGCTGAAGAGGTCCAGGTAGCGGCCGGTGGCCTCCAGGTAGCGCTGGGCCAGCTCCGGGTCCGGGGCGCGAAGGTAGACCTGGGCCTCACCGTGGGGTGTGGCCTTCCGGTACACGGTGAACGGGGCGGCCACGAGATGGATCTCGTCCTGGGGCTGGCGCTCGGTCCAGCGGGTCCCGTCGGCCCCGCTCACCGTCCCGGCGCCCTCCTCGACGCCCTGGCTCACCGACGTCCACCCCGACGGGAGTGCAACCGTGAGGGAGAAGGTGAGGGGACCGCCGGGGTCGGGATACCAGCCGCTCGCCCCGTCCAGATACACGGCTGCAGGGTCGATCAGCCCGGGGGTGCTGGGCATCGGTCTGCCGCCATCGGTCGCGATGTCGGTCACGGCGTGGCGCAGGGGCCCCCCGTAGCGGATGGTGAGCCGCGGGCTCTGCGCCGGGACCTGCGCTCGAAACCGCTCGAGCGGGACGGCCCCGGCGGCGGTGCCGGTCCGCTCCAGGCTCGCGCCGGGGGTATCGGTCCTGGGCTCGAGGCCCGCGTGCAGGGTGAGCTCGAGGGCAGTCGTCCCGGCGGGGAGCGTCAGCGTATCCTCGGCATCGAGCGTGCCGCGCAGGGGGTCGACCTGGACCCGCAGGTCGTGGTGGACCTGGACCTGGACCTGGGCCTCGAACTGGGCCTGG
>CALMKJ010000201.1 GCA_937867305.1 uncultured Ectothiorhodospiraceae bacterium
GGCATGTCGGCAATCCAGGACGTTCGGGCACGGGAGATCCTCGACTCGCGGGGCAACCCCACGGTGGAGGCGGACGTGGTGCTGGCTTCCGGCGCCAGGGGCAGTGCGGCGGTGCCCTCCGGGGCCTCGACCGGTACCCGGGAGGCGGTGGAACTGCGCGACGGGGACAAGGGACGGTATCTCGGCAAGGGCGTGCGCAGGGCCGTCGGCAACGTCAACGGCGAGATCCGCTCAACCGTCCTGGGGATGGACGCGCTCGACCAGCGGGCCCTCGACCGCCGCATGATCGAGCTCGACGGCACCCCCAACAAGGCCCGCCTCGGCGCCAACGCGATCCTCGCGGTCTCGATGGCGGCGGCGCGCGCGGCGGCGGCCGAGCAGGGCCGACCGCTCTACGCCTGCCTCGGCAGCGGCGCGCCCTACACGATGCCGGTGCCCATGATGAACATCCTGAACGGGGGTGCCCACGCCGACAACAGCGTGGACATCCAGGAGTTCATGGTCATGCCCCTCGGGGCGCCCAGCCTGACCGAGGCGGTGCGCTACGGGGCGGAGGTCTTCCATGCCCTGAAGTCGGTCCTGAAGGGTCGCGGCCTGAACACCGCCGTGGGCGACGAGGGCGGGTTCGCCCCCGACCTGCCGTCCAACGAGTCGGCCGTGGAGGTCATCCTGGAGGCCATCGCGAAGGCGGGGTTCCGGGCCGGGGACGAGGTGGCGCTCGCGGTGGACGCGGCGAGCTCCGAGTTCTACGGCGACGGGCGCTACCGTCTCGCCTCCGAGGGCAAGGCGCTCTCGTCCGGGGAGTTCGCGGCGTTCCTCGCCTCCTGGGTGGACCGCTACCCCATCGTCTCGATCGAGGACGGCATGGCCGAGGGCGACTGGGACGGGTGGAAGACCCTCACCGCGCGCCTTGGAAAGCGCATCCAGCTCGTGGGCGACGACGTCTTCGTGACCAATACCGCCATCCTCTCCGAGGGGATCGCGCAAGGGGTCGCCAACTCCATCCTGATCAAGGTGAACCAGATCGGCACCCTGACCGAGACCCTCGAGGCCATCGCGATGGCGCGCGCGGCGGGTTACACGGCGGTCATGTCCCATCGCTCGGGTGAGACCGAGGACGCCTTCATCGCCGACCTGGCGGTCGCGACGGGCGTCGGCCAGATCAAGACCGGGTCGCTCTCGCGCTCCGACCGCATCGCCAAGTACAACCGCCTCATCCGCATCGAGGAGGAGCTCGGCGGGGCGTGTCGGTACCCGGGGCGGGCGGCGCTCGCCGGGGCGCGCTGACGCCGCTGGCGTCGCTGACCTCGCAAGGTGCGCTGGCTGCTGCTCATGTCGGTGCTGTTCGTGCTGCTGGTGGGTCTCCAGCAGCGGCTCTGGCTCGGTGACGGCAGCCTCGAGGAGGTCCGTGACCTGGAGCGCCGCACCCGGGCCCAGCAGGGTGAGAACGAGGGATACGTGGAGCGCAACCGGGCGCTCGACGCGGAGGTCCGGGACCTCAAGGGCGGACTGGACGCCATCGAGGAGCGGGCCCGTCGGGAGCTCGGCATGACGCGCAAGGACGAGACGTTCTACCTCCTGGTGGAAGAGTGAGCCCGACGAGCGTGCGGCCCCCGCGCCACTGGGCCGTCATCGCCGCGGCGGGCGGCGGGAAGCGGATGGGCGCCGACCTGCCGAAGCAGTACCTGGTGGTGGCCGGTCGGCCGGTCATCGCCCACGCCGTCGGGCGGGTCGCGGGTCATCCCAGGGTCTCGGGGGCGGTGGTCGTCCTGGCCCGTGACGACGTGCTCTGGGATGCGGTCGAGCTGGGGCCCGTGCCCCGGCCGCGCCGGGCGACCGGTGGTGCCGAGCGCTGCCATTCGGTGCTGAGCGGGCTCGAGACCCTCGCCGGCGAGGCTGCCGAGGACGACTGGGTCCTGGTCCACGACGCCGCGCGCCCCTGCGTGCGGCGCGAGGACATCGACCGGCTCATGGACGAGCTCGCCGGGCACCCGGTCGGCGGCCTGCTGGGGCTGCCGGCGCGCGACACCCTGAAGCGGGCGGCCCCGGACGGCAGCGTGCGGGAGACGGTCGCCCGCGCCGGGCTCTGGCACGCCCTGACGCCCCAGATGTTTCGCTTCGGGCTGCTGCGCCGGGCGCTCCGGGTGGCCGTCGGCGGTGGGCTCCTGGTGACCGACGAGGCCCAGGCCATGGAGCTTGCGGGTCACGTTCCCCGTCTGGTCGAGGGCAGTCCCGACAACCTGAAGGTGACGACGCCCCGGGACTTGGCGCTCGCCGAGGTGTTCCTGAGGGCCCAGGAGGCTGCGAAGTGAGAATCGGTCACGGCTTCGACGCACACCGTTTCGGTGCCGCCCGGCCCCTCGTGATCGGAGGCGTGACGGTGCCTCACCCCCAGGGCCTCCTCGCGCACTCCGACGGGGACGTCCTGGTGCACGCCCTGTGCGACGCCCTGCTCGGGGCGGCGGGTCTCGGCGACATCGGCCGGCACTTCCCGGACTCGAGCGCCGAGTACGCGGGCGTCGACAGCCGGGTCCTGCTGCGCCGCGTGGTCGCCCTCCTGGGGGAGCAGGGGCTCGAGGTGGGCAACGCCGACCTCACGGTCGTGGCCCAGGCGCCGAAGCTTGCACCCCACGTGCCGGCCATCCGCGCCACCCTGGCGTCGGACCTGGGCGTCGACCCGTCGCGGGTCAACGTGAAGGCCACCACGACCGAGGGGATGGGCTTCACCGGGCGCGGGGAGGGGATGGCCGCCCACGCCGTCGTCCTGCTCGTGGAGCGCAAAGCCTCGCCGGTCGCGCCGGCGTGACCGGCGACCGACCGGACCACTGCCCGCCGATCCCCTGGGAGGATCTGCCCCGGGCCCACGGGGACCCGCCCGCCCGGGCACGCTGGCGGGTCGCGCCGGAGGACTTCGCGGTCGACGAGGTCCTGGGCTTCGATCCGCTCGGCACCGGGCAGCACGTCCTCCTGCAACTGCGCAAGCGCGGGGCGAACACCGTCTGGGTGGCCGGCCAGCTCGCACGCCTCGCCGGCGTGCCCCCGGTGGCGGTCGGTTACTCGGGGCTGAAGGACCGCGACGCCGTGACCACCCAGTGGTTCTCCGTCGACCTGGCGGGCCGTCCCGAGCCCGACTGGGGGCAGGTCGCACCCGGCACCGTCGAGGTGCTCGCCGCGCAGCGCCACGACCGCAAGCTGCGCCGGGGCAGCCACCGCGCCAACCGGTTCGTCCTGGTGCTGCGGGACCTCACGGGGGCGCGGGCCGCGGTGGAAGAGCGGCTCGGCGTCCTGCGTGACCGGGGCTTCCCCAACTATTTCGGCGAGCAGCGGTTCGGCCGGGACGGGTCGAACCCGGCGCGGGCGCTGGCGATGCTGGGGGGGCGCCTGCGGGTCCGGGACCGCGCCGAGCGCGGGCTCTACCTCTCGGCCGCCCGCTCGGTCCTCTTCAACCGCGTCCTCGCCGCCCGGGTCGGTGGCGGGACGTGGGATCGCCCCCTCGCGGGCGAGGTGCTGATGCTGGACGGCCGCCACAGCCGTTTCCTGGCCGAGGAGCCAACGCCGGAACTGATGGAACGGGCCGCGCGGGGGGAGGTGCACCCCACGGGGCCGCTCTGGGGCCGGGGCGAGCCGGAGCCCCGCGAGGGGGCCCGGCAGTTCGAGGAGGAGGCCCTCGCCGGCTGCGGGGACTGGTGCCGGGGGCTCGAAGAGGCGGGGCTCGAGGCGGACCGGCGTGCGCTGCGCGCCCGGGCCCACGATCTCGCCTGGCGCTGGCGCGGGGAGGACGCCCTGGAGCTCGCCTTCACGCTCGCGAGCGGGGCCTACGCCACCGCCCTCCTGCGAGAGGTCGCAGCCCCCGGTCAGGCCTTCAGGAGCACGTAGACCGCGCCGGTGCCGCCGTCCACGGGACGGGCCGAGCAGAACGCGAGCACCTCCTCGCGCTGGCGCAGCCAGTGGTTGACCTTCACCTTGAGCACCGGCTGACCCTGGCGGGAGCGCAGGCCCTTGCCGTGCACGATGCGCACGCAACGTCGGTGGCCCCGCTGGACCTCGTGCAGGAAGGCGCCGAGCGCGGTCCTCGCCTCGTCCACCGTGAGACCGTGCAGGTCGAGTTGCGGGCCGACGCTGAACTGGCCCCGGCGCAGACGCCGCAGCAGGGAGTAGGGCAGGCCCGGCCTCAGGTAGACGAGCTCCTCGCCGGTCTCCAGGTCGGCCGGGTCGAGGCCGTCGGAGAGGAGGTCACGCAGCACCTGCCTCTCGTCGCGCAGGCGCTGGGAGGGCACCGGCGCTGGCCCCGGCGTCTGCGGGACGTGGCGGTCGTGCTCCAGGGTCCGGACCGGTCCGACCGCCTCACGGAAGAGCCGGACCTCCTCCTCGCTGGGTGTGTGCCGCTTCACGCCCTCGCTCCGCCCCGCAACGCCTCCGCCTCACCCGTTGCCCTCCGCCCGTCCCCTGCGGGGCTGGGAGTGCCGTGGACTCTGTGGTACATCATGCTCCCTTGCCATCGGGAGGGGACCCCACATGAAGTGGCTTGAGAGTACCTTCGAGTCCATGCTCTGGCAGAGCCGGGTCGTGGTGCTGTTCGCGGTGATCGCCAGCCTGCTGTCCGCGTTCGCGATGTTCTACCTTGCCACCGTCGACGCGGTCTACATGTTCGTGCACCTGGCGCATTACTGGGAGCCCGGGCTGGACGCGGTCGCCCGCGCCGACCTGCACGGCGAGGCGGTCGCCCACGTGGTGGAGATCGTGGACGGCTATCTGCTCGGGGCCGTACTGCTCATCTTCGCCCTGGGGCTCTACGAGCTCTTCATCAGCAAGCTGGACGTGGCCAAGGGGTCGGAGACCTCGAACAACGTGCTGCTGATCGGAAGCCTGGACGACCTGAAGTCGCGGCTCGCGAAGGTCATCCTGATGATCCTGATCGTGAAGTTCTTCGAGCACGTCATCGACATGCACTTCGACCAGCCGCTCGACCTGCTCTACCTGGCGGGCGGGATCGCGCTCATCGGCTCGGCGCTCTGGCTCACCCACTCCGACGACCACGGGGAGGGGAGCCACCAGGGCGCGCCACGGGGCGAGCCGACCGACGAGCATCCGTGAGGTAGCTCGCTCAGCCCGGCCGGAAGAATCGCCGCTTGGCCGCCTCCGTCGCCACGAGGTAACCCGCGACGACCAGGCCCGTGACCGCGAGGACCTGCCACGGCAGGGAAACGAAGCCAAAGCTCGCGGAGAGCGGGCCGAGGTACGGACTGAACAGTGCGACGGCTCCGACGAGGACCGTCGTCCACAGCAGCAGGCCGCTCGGCCGGCTCCGTATCGCGGCCTGCTCTGTCCGCAGGACCAGCACCACCGCCAGCTCGGTCATGAGGGAGACCACGAACCACGCGGTCCGGAAGGTGGGCTCGTCGGCCCGGAACAGCTTCAAGAGAACGACGAACGTCAGCAGGTCGAACAGGGTGCTGAGCAGGCCGAACACGAGCATGAACCGGCGGACGTCCTGGACGTGCCAGCGCTGGGGCACGGCGACCTTGGCAGCGTCGACGTTGTCGGTCGAAATGGCGAGCGATGGCAGGTCGGACAGGAAATTGTTCAGCAGGATCTGCTTGGCGGCCAGGGGCAGGAAGGGCAGGACCGGGGTCGCCAGGGCCATGCTCACCATGTTGCCGAAGTTCGCGCTGGTGGTGATGCAGATGTACTTCAAGGTGTTGGCGAAGGTACGGCGGCCCTCTCGCACGCCCGCGCCGAGCACCTTGAGATCGCTCTGCAGCAGGATCACGTCCGCGCTGTCTCTGGCGACGTCGACCGCCCCTTCGACCGAGATGCCGACGTCGGCGGCGTGCAAGGCAGGAGCGTCGTTGATGCCGTCGCCCATGTAGCCGACGGCGCAACCGGTTCGCTGCAGCGCCCTGACGATGCGCTCTTTCTGCTGCGGGTCGACCTCCACGAACAGGTCGGCTCGCCCGACTCGATACCAGAGTGCCTCGTCCTTCAGTCCGGCGATCTCTTCGCCGGTGATCATCGCCTGCGGGTCGAGCCCGATGCTGCTGGCCACGTGTGCCGAGACGTAGCGGTTGTCACCGGTGATGATCTTGATTCGAATGCCCAGTTGGGCCAGGTCTTCGATCGTGTTCCTGGCGTCTGGCCTCGGCGGGTCGAAGAAGAGCAGAAGGCCCCGCAGGCACATCTCCGTCTCGTCGCTGCGAACGTACTCTTCTCTCGCCGCGACACGCCTCGTTGCGAGCGCCAGCACCCGAAAACCCTCCGTGCTCCTCGCGCGGAAATAGGCGTCCAGCCGTTCGCGAGCGGCGTCGTCCATGGGGACCTCGCTGCCTTCCTGGTCGAGCGAGGAACAGACAGCGAGCATCTGCGCGAAGGCGCCCTTGGTGACCATCCAGTGATGGCCGCTGTCCTCGGCCGGGGCGGCCACGATCGTGAGGCGCTTGCGGACGAAGTCATAAGGGATCTCATCGACCTTCTTCCAGCCGTCGGTGGTGAGCCCTTCCCGCGCCCCGGCCGCCATCAGCGCCTCGTCCAGGGGGTTTTCGATGCCCGTCTCGAAGGCCGCGTTGAGGTAGGCGAGGCGGAGAACCGAGTCCGAGTCCCGGAAGTCCAGGTCGACTGCGGCCTGCAGAGCGATGCTCCCCTCGGTGAGGGTGCCGGTCTTGTCCGTGCAGAGGACATCCATGCTGCCCAGATTCTCGATCGCTTCCAGCCGCCGGATGATCACCCCGCGCCGTGCCATGGCGCGCGCCCCGTGGGAGAGGGTCACGCTCACGATGGCGGGCAGCAGCTCCGGCGAAATCCCCACGGCCAGGGCCACCCCGTACAACAGCGATTCGATGGCAGGCCGGTCCAACCAGTGATTGACGGCCAGCACGAACACCACCATCAGGAGCATGACGCGGACGAGAAGGTGCCCGAACTGTCGCACGCCTCGGGCGAACTCGGTTTCCGGTGGCCGCGACTTCAATTGCCTGGCGACGGCGCCGAAGGCCGTGTCCAGACCTGTCTTCACGACCAGCACCGTCGCCGTGCCACTGCGCACGGACGTGCCGAGGAATACGCAGTTCGTCCGGGCGGCCAGGGGTGTCTGCGCTGGCACGACACCGGGACGTTTCTCCACCGGCAAGGATTCGCCGGTGAGACTCGCCTCGGTCACCAGGAAGTCCCTCGCCTCGAGGATGAGCCCGTCCGCGGGAACCAGGTTGCCCGCGGAAAGCTCGATCACGTCGCCCGGGACGATGGCGCTGGCGCTGATCGTTCGGGCCGGGCCGTCGCGGCGTACCTGTGCGGTCAGGGCCAGTCGGCGACGCAGCCTGGAAATCGCGGAGGATGCCCGGTGTTCCTGGACGAACCCGAGCAGGGCGCTGCCGGTCACGATGGCGAGAATGATTGCGGCGTCGACCCAGTCGCCGGCGACGATGGAAACGGCGGCGCCGAAGACGAGGATCAGCACCAGCGGACTCTCGAACTGGCTCAGCAGGAGCCTGGCGGAGGTCCGCCGGGTTTGCTCGTCGAGCGAGTTGGCTCCGTATTGCCGGAGCCGTTGCGCGGCGGTCGTGGCGGGCAGTCCTTGCGGGCCGCTCCCGAGGTGGTCCATCACCACTCGAGCCTGCTCGCTCCAGTAGGAGGCGCGCGGCCCCTGCCCGCTCACGACTCAGCCGACCCAGTGGCGGGCGTTGCGGAAGAACCGCATCCAGGGTGAGTCCTCGCCCCAGCCGTCGGGGTGCCAGGACCACTGGGGTGTGCGGAAGAGTCGCTCCGGGTGGGGCATCAGGATGGTGAAGCGGCCATCCGGAGTGGTGAAGCCGGTGGCGCCGCCCGGGGAGCCGTTGGGGTTCTCGGGGTAGCGCTCCGCCGGCTGGCCGCGGCCGTCCACGTAGCGCAGGGCCAGAAGGCCGCCGGTCCCGACAGCCGCCGCGTGGGCGGGGTCGCGATGCTCGACCCGCCCCTCGCCGTGGGCTACCACGACCGGCAGGCGCGACCCCGCCATCCCGGCGAAGAAGAGCGAGGGGCTCCCGGTGACCTCCACCATCACCAGGCGCGCCTCGAACTGCTCCGAGCGGTTGCGCAGGAACCGCGGCCAGGCCTCGGCGCCCGGGATCAGGTCGTGCAGGAGCGAGAGCATCTGGCAGCCGTTGCAAACCCCCAGGGCGAAGGTGTCCGGGCGGGCGAAGAACGCCGCGAAGGCCTCCCGGGCCCGCGGGTTGAAGAGGACCGAGCGGGCCCAGCCACCGCCGGCCCCCAGGACGTCGCCGTAGGAGAAGCCGCCGCAGGCCACCAGGCCGCGGAAGCCCCCCAGCCCCGAGCGTCCGGACAGGACGTCGCTCATGTGCACGTCCACCGCTTCGAAGCCCGCCCGGTCGAAGGCCGCCGCCATCTCCACGTGGCCGTTCACCCCCTGCTCGCGCAGGATGGCGACCCGCGGGCGGGCGCCGGCGAGGTGGGGGGCCGGGGGTGCGGCGGGGTCGAAGGTGAGCGTGACCGAGAGCCCCGGGTCGTCCGCGTCGAGCAGGCGGTCGTATTCCTCCCGGGCGCAGTCCGGGTGGTCGCGCAGGGCCTGCATCCGACAGGTCGTCTCCGACCAGGCCCGGTGCAGGTCGACCCGCGAGAGGTCGAGCAGGGTCTCGCGACCCCGGCGCACGACCACCCGCCCGTGGGTCGCCGGCGCTCCGATGCGGTGCACGTGGCCGCCGAGCCCGGCGCCCTCGAAGGCGCCGAGCACCGCCTCACGGTCCGCGCGCCGGACCTGCAGCACGGCGCCCAGCTCCTCGCTGAACAGGGTCTCCAGCGCCCCGCCCGAGAGCGGGGTCAGGTCCACCTCGATTCCGGTGTGGCCCGCGAAGGCCATCTCGCAGAGCGTCGCCCAGAGCCCGCCGTCCGAGCGGTCGTGGTAGGCGAGCAGGAGCCCTTCGGCGTTCAGGCGCTGGACGGCTGCGAAGAAGCCCTTCAGGTCCCCGGGGTGGTCGAGGTCGGGCACCCGGTCGCCCAGCTGGCCGTAGACCTGGGCGAGCGCCGAGGCCCCGAGGCGGTTCCGGCCGCGGCCCAGGTCCACGAGCAGCAGGTCGGTCTCCCCCCGGTCGGTCCGTAATACCGGCGTCAGGGTGCGGGCGACGTCCGCGACCGGCGCGAACGCGGAGGCGATGAGCGAGAGGGGCGCGGTGACGGCGCGCTCTTCCCCGGCCTCGTGCCACACGGTCTTCATGGACAGGCTGTCCTTGCCTACCGGTACCGCGATCCCGAGGGTGGGGCAGAGCTCGAGCGCCACCGCGCGCACGGTGTCGAAGAGGGCCGCGTCCTCACCGGGGTGCCCCACGGCAGCCATCCAGTTCGCCGAGAGGACCACCTGGCCGAGGTCCTCCACGGCGGCCGCGGCGAGGTTCGTGAGGGCCTCCGCCACGGCCATGCGCCCGGATGCCGGCGCGTCCACGAGCGCGAGGGGGGTGCGCTCGCCGATGGCCATCGCCTCGCCCGTGCGGGACCGGTAGCCGGTCGCGGTGACGGCGCAATCCGCCACCGGGACCTGCCACGGGCCGACCATGGGGTCTCTCGCCACCAGGCCGGTCACGCTGCGGTCGCCGATGGTCACGAGGAAGGTCTTGTCCGCGACGGCCGGCAGCCGGAGCACCCTCAGGGCCGCGTCGCGCAGGTCGACGCCCGAGAGATCGAGGGGCGGGCGGGGTGGGCGCGCGTGGACCACCTCCCGGTGCATCCGGGGCGGCTTGCCGAGCAGGACCTCGAGCGGCAGGTCGATGGGGGTGTTGGCGAAGTGGCGGTCGTGCATCACCAGGCGCCCGTCGTCCGTCGCCTCCCCGAGCACGGCGTACGGGCAGCGCTCGCGCTCGCACAGGGCCGAGAAGCGCGCCAGGTCCTCGGGGCGCACGGACAGCACGTAACGCTCCTGGGACTCGTTGCACCAGATCTCCAGCGGCGACATCCCGGGGTCGTCGCTCGGCACGGCGCGCAGCTCCAGCTGTCCGCCGCGGCCACTCTCGTGCAGCAGCTCGGGGACCGCGTTGGACAGGCCGCCGGCACCCACGTCGTGGATGGCCACGATGGGGTTGGCCTGGCCCAGCTCCCGGCAGCGGTCGATGACCTCCTGGGCCCGGCGCTGCATCTCGGGGTTGGCCCTCTGCACCGAGGCGAAGTCGAGCGCCTCCTCGCTCGCCCCGGAGGCCATCGAGGAGGCCGCGCCGCCGCCGAGTCCGATCAGCATCGCCGGTCCCCCGAGGACGATCACCCTGGCTCCCGTGGGGATGCGCCCCTTGGCCACGTGGGGTGCGCGGATGTTGCCGACCCCGCCGGCCAGCATGATGGGCTTGTGGTAGCCCCGGACCTCGGGTCCTTTGACCCCGGGGACGCTCTGCTCGTAGGTCCGGAAATACCCCACGAGGTTCGGGCGCCCGAACTCGTTGCCGAACCCGGCGGCCCCGACCGGGCCCTCGATCATGATGTCGAGCGCGGAGGCGATCCTGCCCGGCTTGCCGTGGTCCACCTCCCAGGTCTGCTCGAAGCCCGGGATCCGCAGGTTCGAGACCGAGAAGCCCACCAGCCCGGCCTTGGTCCGGGCCCCGCGGCCGGTGGCGGCCTCGTCGCGGATCTCACCCCCCGTGCCGGTGGCGGCGCCGGGGCCGGGGGAGATCGCGGTGGGGTGGTTGTGGGTCTCCACCTTCATCAGGATGTGGACAGGCTCCTCGACGTAGCGGTAGCGCCCGTCGCCGGGGTCGGGGGCGAAGCGGGCGGCGGGGAAGCCGCGCACCACGGCCGCGTTGTCCCGGTAGGCGGAGAGGACGTCCCCCGGGCTGCGCCGGTGGGTCTCCTTGACCATCCCGAAGAGGGTCCCCTCGCCCGGGGCGCCGTCCAGGGTCCAGGTGGCGTTGAAGATTTTGTGCCGGCAGTGCTCCGAGTTCGCCTGGGCAAACATCATCAGCTCGACGTCGTGGGGGTTGCGCCCCAGCGCCCGGAAGCTGGCGAGGAGGTAGTCCACCTCGTCGTCCGAGAGGGCGAGGCCGAGCTCGCGGTTGGCCCGCTCGAGGGCTCCCCGTCCACCCTCCAGCAGGTCCACGGACTGCAGGCGGGCCGGCTCGGCGTGCTGGAAGAGCCGGTGTTCGGCCTCGGCGAAGTCGGCCGTCACGACCTCGGTCATGCGGTCGTGGAAGAGCCCCTGGATGACCGCCAGTGACCGCGGGTCGAGCCCCGTGCCCCCTTCGCTCTCGAGATACCAGGCGACGCCCCGCTCGATGCGCGACACCGCCGCCAGCCCGCAGACGTGGGCGATGTCGGTGGCCTTGGTGGACCAGGGCGAGATGGTGCCGGGGCGGGGGACCACGAGCTGGAGTTGCCCCGGGGGCGGCAACGGGGCGGCTGCCGGCCCGTAGTCCAGCAGCTGGCGCAAGACGGCGAGGTCCTGTGGGGCGAGGGGCTCGCGCAACTCCACGAAGTGGACGTACTCGGCGAAGGCGCCGGTGAGCGCCCCGGCTCCCGCGGCTCGGGCCTGGTCGAGGGTCTTGTCCAGGCGAAATCGGGAGAGGGCGGGGGAGCCGCGCAGGTACATGGCCGGGCCTCGGGGTGGGAGCGAGCCCCAATGATAGGGCAGGGTCGCCCCGGGCGCGCGGGCCGGGCGCGTCACTGTGCTACCCTCTCGGCTCCACGCCGGACCAGACCGTCAGGAGGGCGCCACGATGGCCCGTTCCGAAACCACCCCCCAGCGAGACATGGAGCCCCCGGTTCCACCGGTCTCCGCCGGCCCCTCGCCGCGGACCGCGCCACCGGGCCAACTCCCCGCGGTCTCCCCGGAGCGTGAGGCGGCCATCCGGGCGCGGATGGACGAGTTGGGGCTGTCCCGGGACTCGCTCTCGCGGCGCCCCGCCGGCCGGCGCGGGCGCAGGGGGCTGCTCGTGGGGGTGGCCGGAGGTGCGGTGGCCCTGGCCCTGGTCTGGCTCGTGAGCGGCCCGTCGGAACAGACACCCGAGGCGACGGGGGTCCGTACGGCGTCTTCCCCCGGGACACCCACCCGGCCGGGCGCGGCGCCGACGGCGGAGCGGCCATTGGCGGCGGCGCTCCCGGAGCCTGTCTGGCCCGCTCCGGGGCCGGAGCCGCAAAGGGCTTCCCGGCAAGCAGCGGAGGTGGCATCGGGGAAGGCGAGCGCCCCCGCGCCCTCGACGACACCCGCTCCTGCCCCTGGGCCCGTGCCCACGCCTGCACCCGCCCCTGCGCCCGTGCCCACGCCTGCACCCGCCCCTGCACCCAGGCCTGCGTCCGAGCCCGCTCCGGCAGCGGTGCCCGCGTCCGCACCGGCGCCGTCCTATCCCTCCTACCCGGCGTACCCGGGGTATTCCTCCCCCTACGGCTGGGCCCCTCAGCCCTACTACCCCTACGGGGCGCCGGCCCGCAGTCCGTAACGGGACAACAGCCGGCGCTGCGGAGCCGGCGGGCCTCAGCCGGGCGACGGGCCTCAGCCGTGGGGCGGGACGAGGTCCGGAGTGGGGACGGGATCCGCGGAGGAGATGGGGGCCGGCAACGGCTGGGTGTCCGAGAACGCGTCGGCGATGGCGTCGTCGACCGTCTCCAGCCAGATGAGGTCGAGCTGTCCGCGGGCGGCGGCCGGGATCTCCTCGAGGTCCTTGCGGTTGCGCGCCGGGAGGAGCACGCGCTTCAGGCCTGCCCGGGCTGCCGCGAGCGTCTTCTCCTTGATCCCGCCGACCGGCAGCACCAACCCGCGCAGGCTGATCTCACCGGTCATCGCGGTGTCGCTGCGCACCGTGCGGCCGGTGAAGAGCGAGACCAGCGCGGTGAACATCGCCACGCCTGCGCTCGGGCCGTCCTTCGGGGTCGCGCCGGCCGGCACGTGCACGTGGACGTCGCTCTTCTGGAAGGCCTCGCCGTCGATGCCGAGCGCGGCCGAGCGGCCCTTGACGAGGGTCAGCGCGGCCTGCGCGCTCTCCTTCATGACGTCGCCCAGCTGTCCGGTGAGGATGAGCCGGCCGCTTCCCTCGACCCGGCTCGCCTCGATGAAGAGGATGTCGCCGCCCACCGGCGTCCAGGCGAGCCCCGTGGCCACCCCGGGGACGGACAGGCGCATGGCGACCTCCCCCTCGAAGCGGCGTGGTCCGAGGACCGGCGCCAGGTCGTCGACATCCAGGTGGACGGCTGCAGCGGTACCCTCGGCGACCTGCATCGCCACGCGGCGGAAGACCTTGCCGATCTCGCGCTCGAGGTTTCGTACCCCCGCCTCGCGGGTGTAATCGCGGACGATCGCGCGCAGGGCCTCGTCGGTGAGCGAGGCCTGCCCGGGAGTGAGTCCGTTGGCCTCGAGCTGGCGCCTGACCAGATAGCGCCGGCCGATCTCGACCTTCTCCTCCTCGGTGTAGCCGGGTAGCTCGATGACCTCCATGCGGTCGCGCAGGGGGCGGGGCACCGTGTCCATCATGTTCGCGGTGCCGAGGAACATGACCCGGGAGAGGTCGAAGGGCACGGCCAGGTAGTTGTCCCGGAAAGTGGAGTTCTGCTCCGGGTCGAGCACCTCCAGCAGCGCCGAGGAGGGGTCGCCGTGGAAGCCCCCCATGCCGAGCTTGTCGAGCTCGTCGAGCATGAACACCGGGTTGCGGGCGCCCGCCTTGCGGATCGCCTGGATCACGTTGCCGGGCAGCGCCCCCAGATAGGTGCGCCGGTGCCCGCGGACCTCGGACTCGTCGTGCACGCCCCCGAGGGCCACCCGCACGAACTTGCGCCCCGTGGCCCGGGCGATGCTCTGCCCGAGCGAGGTCTTGCCGACGCCGGGTGGGCCGACCAGGCACAGGATGGCGCCGCGGGCACCGGGATTGAGCTTGCGCACCGCGAGGAACTCGAGGATGCGCCGCTTGACCTTCTCGAGCCCGTAGTGGTCCTCGTCCAGGATCCGGCGGGCCTCGGCGATGTCGATGGGCGCCTCCGCCGGCTCTGCCCAGGGCAGCGCCGTCAGCCAGTCCAGATAGCTCCGCACCATGGAGTACTCGCCGGAGGCCTCCGACATGCGCTCCAGGCGCGCCAGCTCGCGCCGGGCCTGCTCTTCCACCTCCGCAGGCATCTTCGCCCCGGCGATCGCGCTCGCGATCTCCTCGAGCTCGGCCGCCTTCGGCTCGATGTCGCCCAGCTCGCGCTGGATCGTCTTCAGCTGCTCGCGCAGCAGGAATTCCCGCTGGCGCTTGTCCACCGACTCCTTGGTCTGGCGGTCGATCTCGTGCGACAGGCGGAGCACGGCCAACCGGTGGGCGAGGAGGTCCGCCACCCGGGTGACGCGCTGCTGCACGTCGAAGGTCTCCAGCAGCCCCTGCTTCTCCTCCGGCTTGATGTCGAGGAAGTGGGCCACGAGGTCGGCGAGTGCCCCCGGCGCGGGGATGGCCTTGATGGTGCCGGAGAGCTCGGTGGGGACCTGGGGCAGCAGCTCCACCGCCTCGAGCGCCTCGCGCCGGAGGTGGTCCATGCGCGCCTCGAGGTCGGGCGTGAGCGTGTCCGGGTCCTCGACCCGTTCCACCCGCGCCACGAAGAACGGGTAGCCGTCCAGGAACTCGAGCACGCGGAAGCGGTTGTCACCGTGCACGATCAGGTGATGAGAGCCGTCGGGGGCGGTGACGTACCGGAGCACGGTCGCCACGGTGCCGACGGTGGAGAGGTCCGACGGCGCGAGCTGGTCCAGTGCGGGGTCCAGCTGCTGAAGCACCGCGATGGGCCGCTCGGACTTGACCGCCTCCTGGGCCGCAGCGACCGAGCGCTTGCGCCCCACGGAGAGGGGGATCACCACACCGGGGAACAGCACCGTGCTGCGCACGGGCAGCACGATCACGGCGTCGTCGGGGATCTCGGGGACGGAGGTCGGCGCGGCGCCGCCTTCCTTCTCTTCTTCGCTCATGGCGTCCTCAGGGCACCCGGGCAAGGCTCAGGACCAGGCAGCCGTCGACCATTTCGTGGCGGTCCACGCGAAAGCGCCCGGCAGGTAGTTCCAGGCGGCGCTCGAAGCGGCCCTGGGGGATCTCGAGACGGTGGACCTGGGCCTCGCGGACCGCGGCGGGCAGGGGCCGCTCCCCGGAGACGATGACCGTGCCACCCTCGACCCGCACCTGGACCCGGTCGACCGGCACCCCGGGGAGCGCGACCACGAGCCAGAGGTCGCGCTCCGTCTCGAAGACGTCCACCGGCGGGTGCCAGGCCGTCCGCCCCCCGCGGGGCGCGGGGCGGAAGAACTCGCGGCGCATCCGCTCGGCCTGCTCGAGCATCTCGCAGGCCTCCGCCCACATCCAGTTCCGAGGGTCACGTCCAGGCATCACGGCACTCCCCGAGGCCCACGTCCAGCATAGCGGTCCCGGGTGTGGCGGTCGAGGGCGCGGGCGGCGTGCCCCGGGGCCGGCAGTCGCTTGCATTGGAGCCGGGGGCGTGCGAGGTTCCCACGGCCCCATTGGCCCGTTGCCGGCGGTCGCCACCGCGCGGCTCGGATCACGTTGCGCGCAGCGAGGACAGGAATGGACACGCCGCTCCGTCGTTTTCTGGAGATCCCGTACGAGCAGCTCGAGGAAGTGAATCTTCAGGCCAAGGCCGAGCGCGTGGCCGGAGAGGACCCGGGAGAGATCCGCGAGGCGCGCGTCAAGCGGCTGACCGACGAGAAGGGCATCAAGGCCGTGACCGTCTGTTTCACGGACCTCGAGGGCCGCCTCCACATGCTGGACTACGACAAGAAGTTCCTCTTGAAGTCCCCGGACAGCCTCACCTTCGACGGCTCGTCCATCCGCGGCTTCTCGCGTCAGGCGGAGTCGGACCTGCGCCTCGGGGTCGACTGGGCAGCGCTGTACTGGTTGCCCTCGGACGTCTTCGGACCCGGCAAGGTGCTGGTCTTCGGCGACGTCCGGGACCAGGAGGGGACCCCCTATCCCGGTGATTTCCGCTCGCGGCTGAAGGCCTTCGGCGAGGAGTTGCGCCAGAAGGGGATGGTGGCCCACGTGGCGAGCGAGGTCGAGGGATTCCTCTTCCGGGGCCGCGACGCCGAGCGCCGCTACTTCGAGACCGGCCAGTTCGAGTACGTGTCCACCGGCGGTTACTACCACTCGCTGCCCGGCGACGCGCTGCGCCGGTTCATCGACACCTCGGCCGAGGTCCAGCGGGCGCTCGGGTTCGGCAACGAGAAGGACCACCCGGAGGTCGCTCCCTCGCAGTTCGAGATGAACTACGCCTACACGGAGGCCACCGTGGCCGCCGACCAGGTGCAGCTCTACAAGCTGATCGCCCGGCAGGTCGCGGCCCAGATGGACCTCACCGCTTCGTTCCTGCCGAAGCCGGTCGCCAACGTGAACGGCAGCGGCTGCCACACCAACGTGTCCATCGCCCGCAACGGCAGGAACCTCTTCCACGACGGCAAGGGACCGTACGGGCTGAGCTCCCTGGCCTGGGGCTTCGTGAACCGGGTGCTGGCGACCGCGGGCGAGACCTGCCTCGTCTTCAACTCCAGCGTGAACGCCTACCGGCGTCTCGACCCCCACTTCGAGGCCCCCAACCAGATCAAGGTCTCCGCCTCCGACCGGGGGTCGATGGTCCGGATCCCCATCGGCAACGAGCGCACGGCCCGCATCGAAGTACGCTCGATCGCGCCGGACGCGAATCCCTATCTGGTGATCTTCGTCCTGTTGAAGACCGGGCTCGAGGGGCCCGGGGGCGACGGCGCGAAGTCCCAGCGGGTGCGCCTGCTCCCCGGCAACATCTACGACGCGGTCCGTTCCTTCGGGTCGAGCCGATACCTGCGGGAGCTGCTGGGGCGCGAGGTGCACGCGAAGTACGCCGAGCTGAAGCTCGCCTCTGCCGAGCGTTGCCCCAAGGCGCTCGGCTCGCGCGTCAAGCGCGGCGAGATCCAGTTCCACCACGAGGTGACGAACCAGTACCTCTGGGGCCAGTTCTGACGCTTTCTGGTCCCGACGCCGCGGGCCTTACGGCACCTCGTCGACCCGCAGGAGGATGACGCGGTTCGTCTCCCCCCGGCGCCGGGTCGAGTAGACGGTACCGGTGCCGCGGTCCTGGGCGGACTCCACGGAGCTGGCGATGACGACCCACTCGCCGAGCCGGGTGGACACCACGGTACTCGCCGCCTGGGTGTCCACGACCCCGCCACCCCCACCCGCGGGGCGGGCGGCGAAGGGGGAGAGCTCCAGGGTCACGCGGTCGCCGCTCAGCCGGGGGAGGGCGTAGAAGCCGGTCGCGAGGTCGAGATAGCGCACGGTGCCCGCAACCCCGGGGCCGCCGGGGCCGACGAAGACGTACTGCTCGCCGACGGGCACCGAGGTCCCGGCACGCACCAGCGCGGCCCGGCCCTCCAGGGTCTGCACCTTCTGGGTCGTCACCCCTTCGTCGCGGGAGTCGGTGCCGTAGACCTCGACGCGGGCGCGGTTTCCCGCACCGGGGCCGGGGCGCCCGGCCGTGACCGTCGCGTCCCCCACGCGGACCCGGGCGCCGACGGAGGCCCCGAGGGCGTCCAGGTCCTCTTCCCGCTCCTGGCGCACGCTGATCATCAGGCGCCGGGGCTCCCGGTCCAGCTGGCTCAGGACCTCCTCGACGGTGGAGAGATTCCCCGGCGAGGTCTTCACCACCAGACGGTCGCCGAGGCCGGTCACCGCGCCGGGCTCGGGCACGAGCGGGCGCAGCACGGGGGCGACCTCCTCCACGGTGCGGTACTGCAGGGCGTACACCTGGATGACGAGCTCCTCGGCGGCGGCGCCGAGCGCGCTGGCGACGAGGACGAGGCCGACGAGGGCGCGGCCGAGGGCGCAGCGCAGTTCTCTCATACGCCGAGGGTGCGGAAACTGGGGTCGGGCTCGGCCGTGTCCCAGATGGGTTGGAAGGCCCGGAGCAATTCCCGGGCCCTCGCGGGGGCGTGGAACGACGCCGTGCCTTCGAAGCGGTCGGCCAGACTGCGGTGCAGATAGCCGGTACCGTCGGCCACGACGAAGGCCTGGTTGAAGGTGCGGTACTCCTCCGCCGGCACCCGGATCTGCAGGAAGCTCGGCAGGCGCTGGGAGAGCACCACCAGGCGGTGTCCATCCCGCAGCACCGGCTCCACGTCCTGCACCAGGACGCGCACCTGCGCCCGCCGTGATCGCAGGACCAGCTGCGTCACGGCCTCGGCAAACTCGGCCGTGTCGAAGAGCCGTGGGTCCATCTGCCGGCTCACGATGTCCAGGGTCCGCCCGGCCTGGCGGGCGAGGGCGAGGGCGACCGCCGCGGCCTCCTCGAGCGTCGTCACCTCGAGGGGGGCGAGCGTCTCGCCGAGCCGGTAGCCGTCCAGCCGCATCAGTCCCGGCCCGCGTGCTCGACCAGGAACGCCTGGAGGTCGTCGACCCAGAGGTCTACGGTGCCCGCGACCGAATCGCCGAGGAGGCGCTGCCAGGCGCTCCTGTGCGCCGTCAGCGTTCCGTGGGCCGCTGCCTCGACGTCGCTGCGGCGCACGGCGGCGGTCGCCGCGTGGACCAGGTAGTCGACCCCGAGGCCCGCTGCGCCGCCCAGGGCAAGGCCCACGGGCCCACCCCCGGCACCGACGCTGGCCCCGGCGACGCTCCCTGCCAGGCGAGAGAGGGCGGGCGCGGCGAGCCTTGAGCCCACGCGGGCGGCCGAGGGCGCGAGCGCCCGGCCGGAGACGCCCTGGGCGAGGGCTCGCCCTGCGGCCGTGCCCACGGCGCGTCCCGCCATGGCCCCGGCCGCGGCGAGGGTGAGTCCGCGCAGGGACTCGAAGCCGGTCTGCCCCAGGTCGGGGACGACCAGCTTGCGGGTCCAGGCCGCCCAGTCGAGGGTGAGGCGCGGGGCTGCCTGGGCCGAAGGGCTCTCCAGCACGCGGGACTCCCGGTCCAGGAATCGCAGGAAGTCGGCGTCGGTCTGGGCCGCCAGGGCCAGGGTCCGCCGGTGGGCGTCCACCAGGGCCTGCTCGTAGGCGGCGCGCACCAGGGGGTCGGACTCCTCGGGCTTGAGCACCAGGTCCCGGTACCGGCCCTCCACGTGGCGCTCCACGTCCTGGGCGACCGCGTCCCGCAGGCCCATGACTCCCGGGGTCAGCGCGTGGCCGGCGGCCGAGACCAGCGCCACCCGCAGCAGCTCGTAGCCGGTGCCCCACGCGAGGTACCAGTCGGTGAAGGCCGACACACGGCCTGCCATCGTCTCGAACAGGGGAGCGACCGCCTCCTCCGTGCCCGCCCGTGCCGTCCGGCGCAGTTCCGCGCGGGCCGACTCGAGCTGGTACACCTGTCCGGCCAGAAACGCCCCCAGGCGCTCCTCGTCGACCAGGGCGCGGACCTCGCGGCCATCCGCGGCCCGGTAGGTGAGCCACGCGAGCGGCCGGGCCTCGCGGCGCACGCCGGAGTCGGCGCTCGACCGGTCGGGGTGCACGGCGCTCAGCCACTCCAGCCGGTCGAGGACGCTGTCCCAGATCCCCCGGCCGAATCCCACGGCGAGCGTCAGCAAAAGGGCGCCGAGGAGAACCGTCGAGAACCGCAGGCGGCGCCGGGGAGGGGACCGGACCTCGGCCCGCAGGCCGGCCAACGGGGTCAGATCCGTTACCGCGGCGGAGAGAGAGTGGCGGGACGAACCCTGGAGCACTGTCCGCATCGTACTCACCTCGAGGAATGCGCGCCCCGCCTGAACGCGGCGGCGACCGTTCGAAGGGCGATTATCCCACGGATGCCGGGGCACGGATGCCCGGGAGCCGGCTCCTCAGGAGTCTCCCTGGCGCGCGGCCGCGGTCCGGCGCGCGACCCGGGCCCCCTCGCCGACCGGGTGATTCGGGTGCGGGTAGTAGGAGGTGACGCGCTGCACGTACGTCTGTGTCTCCTCGTACGGCGGGACCCCGCCGTAGCGGCTGACTGCCTGCTCGCCCGCGTTGTAGGCGGCCACCGCGTGCACCACGCTGCCGTCGAACTGCCCGAGCAGCCAGCGCAGGTAGGCCATCCCGCCCTTCAGGTTGTCCTCCACGTCGAAGGGGTCGCGAACGCCGAAACGCTCGGCGGTGTCCGGCATCAACTGCATGACCCCCATGGCACCCTTCGGCGACACCGCCCTCGGGTCGAAGGCCGACTCGGCCTGGATGACGGCGAAGACCAGATGCGGGTCGAGCCCGTAGCGGTCGGCCAGACGCTGGACCGTGTCCACGACGGTCTTGCGCTGGGGGGACTTCAGGTCGAGCCGCGCGGCCATCAGGGGGCGGGGCAGGGGCACCCGCGGCCCGACGCAGCGGGCCTTCACCGGCTTCGCCGGCTTCGCCACGTGCGCAAGCATGCGCCCCGCGTGCTCGTCGCCCTGCTTCGCCGCGAGCTGGAACCAGGCCGCGGCGAGCCCGTCGTCCCGGGTGACCCCTCTGCCGTTCGCGTACATCCACCCGAGGCGGTACTGGGCGCGCGGGTTGCCCTGGCGCGCCGCCGCGCAGTAGAGCTGGACCGCCTTGCCGTAGTCCCGGGCGACCCCTTCCCCGTGCTCGTAGCGCTCGCCCCAGGCGGTCTGGGTGACGGCGTCGAAGCGCAGGATGCGCTGGACCGAGGGGCTGGCGCCTGCGCCCACCGCCGCGTGGGCCGCGAGGGCGGCGGTGAGACCGAGCAGGAGGGCGGAGATCCGATGAGAGGCCACGATACTCCTCACGGCAGGGGGGCGGACCAGGACCGCCGTGAACGAAAGCATCCTGCGTGCCAGTGAGCCCGGGTTGCTGGCGCTCCGCGGGCCTCCCGCGGCCGCCGGCAGGCCTCCACGCAGGGCTGTAAAGTCTATCGACACCGCCGGGTGCGGCCTTGAGCCGGGGACAGGCTAGCCCCGCCGGCGCGCATGGGTCAACCAGGGTGTGGCGCGCAGGCCCGGCCCCGAAGCGACCGGGCGAGGTGTGACATCCCCCTCCCGGGGTGCTAGCTTTCGGGTGCAGTCCTCACGGCCTGCCGCTCGCGTCGGCGGCGCCGAACACAAGCACGAATAACGTGATGGAGTGGAGGAGTCCCCCATGAGCGAGACGTCGATCCTTTCACGGGCGAGACGGTCCGTCGCCCTAGTCGTCGCTGGGTGTGCCCTGGCCTCGGTCGGTCTGGCAAGCGCCGCCGAAGTGAAGAAGGAGTCTCCGGCCATCGACACGAAGATGGTGGCATTCAAGGAGCCCTGGAAACGCTACGGTGGCTGGCCCCAGACGGATTGGAAGGACTACAACAGCCTGCCCAGGCTGGACGTGGCCCCGCCTCCGCAGAAGGAGCCGACCAAGATGGAGAACGTGGAGGGTGACGCCGCCAAGGGACTCGAGATCTCGAAGCGCCGCGGGCACTGCATGACCTGCCACGTCATGGGCGACAAGAGCGACCAGGCGGGCAATCTCGGCCCGGACATCTCCCAGATCGCGACCTACCGCGACGATACCTGGCTCTATAACTATCTGAGCGACCCGCGTGTCTACAACCCGCTGAGCGCGATGCCGCCCTGGGGCACGAACAAGCTCCTGAACGAGGCGGAGATGAAGGACATCGTGGCGTTCATGAAGACGCTGAAGGCGCCCGCGGTCTTGCGGAATCCGACTCTGGACGATCCGAACCTGCGGCCGGTGCCGGTGGAGACCCGGGACAACCTGGACCCGACCGAGAACCCCGGCATGTTCAGCGTCGACGAGGGCAAGGCCCTGTTCGCGAAGGTGGGTCCGAGCGGGAAGTCCTGCGCTTCCTGCCACGAGAAGCCCGAGCAGGCCTTCAAGACCTGGGCGGCGTCCATGCCGAAGTGGGAGCCGCGGATGAACAAGGTCATGGTCATCGAGGAATTCGTGGCCCGGCACGCCAAGGCGACCACCGGGGCGGACCTCCTGATGGAGACGCAGCCCAACATCGACATGGCGGTCTACCTGCGGCATCTGGCGAACGGCACGCCGATAAACGTCGACCTGGCGAGCCCGGAGGCGAAGGCCGCCATCGAGCGGGGAAAGAAGCTGACCACGGTGAAGGTGGGGCAGCAGAACTTCACCTGCAACGACTGCCACGAGACGGGTGCCAACCGCTGGGTGCGGGGCCAGTATCTGGCGGCCTACAAGGGGGCGTACGCCCACTTCCCGACCTTCCGCACGAGCCAGGGGGGGGTGTGGGACTTTCCGCGCCGGCTGCAGTGGTGCAACGTCGCGGTGCGGGCCAACGAGCTGATGCCCGACGCGCCCGAGTACGGTGAGCTGACGCTGTTCATCGCGGCCCAGAACCAGGGTATCCCCCTGAACGTTCCAGGCATTCGTCACTGACGGGCCAGGGCCCCGGCGAGGGGCCGGGCGCTGCACGGCCGGTCAGGCCCCCGGGAGCCGCCCGGGGGCCTGACCTCTGGAGGGAGTCGAGACTCGATGAGCGAGGTTGCCGAGCAGCTCCTGCTGACGACGAGCCGGGCCGGCCTGCGTGTGGCCGTCCTCCTGCCCTGTTACAACGAGCAGGAGGCCATCGGCAAGGTGGTGCGGGACTTCCGCCAGGCCCTGCCCGAGGCCATCGTCTACGTCTACGACAACAACTCCCGGGACGAGACCCGCGCCCGGGCCGCGGCCGCCGGGGCGGTGGTGCGCAGTGAGACCCAGCAGGGCAAGGGCTTCGTGGTGCGGCGGATGTTCGCCGACGTGGAGGCCGACGTGTACGTGCTCGTGGACGGCGACGACACCTACCACGCCCCGTCGGCCCCGCTGCTGGTGGAGCGCCTGCTGGCCGAGCAGCTGGACATGGTGGTGGGGCGCAGGGTCACGGAGATCGAGCAGGCGTACCGCCCGGGCCACCGCCTGGGCAACCGGCTGCTGACGGGCGTGGTGGCCAGGGTCTTCGGCGACCGCTTCAAGGACATCCTCTCGGGGTATCGGGTGTTCTCGCGCCGGTTCGTGAAGTCGTTCCCCGCGCTGACCAAGGAGTTCGAGATCGAGACCGAGCTGACCGTGCACGCCCTCGAGCTCGACATGCCGATCGCCGAGGTCGACACCCCGTACAAGGACCGACCCGCGGGGTCGGTGAGCAAGCTGAGGACCTACCGGGACGGGGTGCGGATCCTCACGGCGATCCTGGTGCTGTTCAAGGAGGAGCGACCGCTCGCCTTCTTCGGGCTCGCCGGCCTCGCCCTGGCGGTGCTCGCGCTCGGCCTCGGCTACCCCGTGCTGACCGAGTACCTGAGGACCGGTCTGGTGCCGCGGTTTCCGACCGCGATCCTGGCGACCGGTCTGATGATCCTGGCCTTTCTCAGTTTCACGTCCGGGCTGGTGCTGGAGACGGTGACGCGGGGGCGCAAGGAGTTGAAGCGGCTCGCCTACCTGACCATCCCGGGCCCGCGCTAGCCCGCTCCCGTGCCCGGTTCGAGGGGAGAGTCCGCGTTGCGGGGGTACGTGTCCGAGAAGCCTCCCGTCGGCGAGTCCTCCTTGCGGGAGTCCACGGGCCAGTTCCTGCGCTTTGCGGTGGTGGGCGTGCTGGCCTTCCTCGTGGACGCGAGCGTCCTGCAGGCAGCGCTCGCGCTGGGGCTCGACCCCTACAGCGGACGCGTCGCCTCCTATCTCTGCGCGGCGACCGCCGCCTGGGCGATGAACCGCCGATACACCTTCCGGGTCCCGGGGCGAGAGGGGCTCGCCGGCGAATGGCTCGCCTATCTGGCCGCGAACGCCATCGGCGGGCTCGTGAACTACGGGACCTACGTGCTCGCGCTCTGGCTCTCCGGGGCGGTCCGGACCTGGCCGGTCCTGGGGGTGGCCGCCGGCTCGGTCGCCGGCCTCGCCTTCAACTTCGTGGTGAACAAGTACTGGGTGTTCCGGCGCAGTTGGCCCGCAAGCGCCTGAAGGTCTCCTCAATCGGTCGCGAAGGCCATCCGGTCTCCGCGCAGCGGGCAGCGGAAGGTGAGCCCCGCGGCCACGAGCTGCAGCCCCCGCGGGTCGGCGTTGCCCCGCCCGTAGCGGGGGTCGCCGAGGACCGGGTGCCCGAGGGCGGCGAGGTGGCGGCGGATCTGGTGGGTGCGGCCGGTCCGGATCCGGATCTGCACCACGCTCGCGTCACGCGCCCGGTCGTAGCGCTCGACGCGGTACTCGGTCAGGGCCGTTCGTCCGTCGAGCGGCAGGTCGATCCGGCCGATCGTACCGTGGCGTGCCGCGAGGTCGCCCCGGACCTCCGCCCGGTAGGTCTTTTCCGTGTCTTCGGCCTGCAGGGTCGCCGCCAGCCGGCGGGCGGCAGCGGGCGTGTGCGCTACCACCATGATGCCCGTGACCTCCCGGTCCAGCCGATGCACCGGGAACACCGGCCGCGGTCGCCCGCCCGCCTTCTCTGCCTGACGCAGCAGGCTCGCGTGGTCGCCGAAGCGGGTACCCTGGGCGAGCAGCCCGGCCGGCTTGAGCCACACGGTGTAGTCGCCGCGGTCCTCCAGGAGCGTCGCGTCCGGGGGGACGACGCCGAGTATCGCGGGGTCGTGGCAGAGGGTGATGTGGTCGCCCGGCTTGAGCTCGGTGGTCGCGCGGCGCAGGCGCCGTTCTCCGCCCGGGGTCCCGGGACGCCGGAGCCAGACCGCCCCCTTCACCATGGCGTCCTTCACCGCGCTCCGGGACAGCCCGCACAGGCGGGCGAGGAGCTCGCTCGCCGCCGCCTCTTCCCCGGGCAGCACGCGGTGCTCGAGGACGAAGCGCCCGGCCTGGGGGCCGGGGGCGGGCGGTGAGGACGGGGGAGTGGGGATGGGCATCGGCGGTCGGCCGGGCTGGCCTGGCGAGGTGGGACAGCGGCTAGAATAGCCGCCACCATGCGCCTGCGCACCGTCCTCTACCTGCTGGGGCTGCTGACGATGATGTTCAGCGTCTCCATGCTCCCACCGATGGCGATCGGCTGGTGGTACGGGGACGGCGAGACCGCCCCCTTCGGGGTCGCCTTCGGGCTCATGCTGGTCATCGGCTTTGTCTTCTGGGTGGTCACGCGTGGCCGCCGGCCCGAGATCCGGGGCTCCGACGGGTTCCTGGTGGTCACCCTGTTCTGGGTGGCGCTCTCGCTCCTGGGCGCTCTCCCCCTCATGCTCTCGGACCGGCCGCACATGGAGCTGGTCGATGCGTTCTTCGAGGCGGTCTCCGGCCTCACGACCACCGGAGGAACGGTCCTCGCGAGCGTCGAGAACCTCCCCCACAGCATCAATTTCTACCGCATGCAGCTGCAGTTCATGGGCGGCATGGGCGTGGTGGTCCTCGCCGTGGCCCTGTTGCCCATGCTGGGGATCGGCGGCATGCAGCTCTACCGCGCGGAGACCCCGGGGCCGATGAAGGAGGACAAGCTGACGCCTCGCATCACCGAGACCGCCAAGAGCCTCTGGGTCGTCTACGTCGGTGTGAACGCGGCCTGTGCCGTGGCCTTCTGGATCGCGGGGATGGACCCCTTCGACGCGGTCACCCACGCCTTCGCGACCGTTTCGCTCGGCGGTTTCTCGACCCACGACGCGAGCATCGGGTTCTTCGACAACGCGGCCATCGAGGTCGTGGCCGGCCTGTTCACGCTGATCGCGGGGGTGAACTTCGCGCTGCACTTCCTCTCGTGGCGCTCCCTGAGCGCACGGGTGTACACGAGCGACCCGGAGTTCCGGCTCTATGCCGCGGTGATGGGCGGGCTCATCGTCGTGACGGTGGCTGTCCTCTACGCCAGTGGCACGTTCCCCTTCTGGGAATCCCTGTATCACGGTTTCTTTCAGGTCCCTTCGATCGTGGCCACCAACGGCCTGGCGACCGCGGGGTTCCCGGGCAGCTGGCCGGTCTTCGTGGTGATCCTTCTGGTGCTCGGGAGCTTCTTCGGGGGGTGCGCGGGGTCGACCTGCGGTGGCATCAAGTCCATCCGCTTCCTGCTCCTGTACCGCCAGAGCGGCCGGGAATTGAAGCTGCTCATCCACCCGCGCGGGAGCTTTGCCATCAAGCTCGGCAACCGCGTCATCGACGAGCGGGTGATGACGGCGGTGTGGGCCTTCTATTTCCTGTACATCCTCTCCTTCTGCGCGCTCTCGCTCGCCCTGGTGGCCACGGGGGTCGACGGTGCGACGGCACTCGCCTCCGTCGCCGCGGGGCTGAACAACATGGGCGTCGGGTATGGGGGCACGGCGGCCGGCTTCGGCGGACTGAACGACATCGCCAAGTGGCTGCTCAGCTTCTCCATGCTGCTCGGTCGCCTCGAGGTCTTTCCTCTCCTGATGCTGTTCTACCCGGGCTTCTGGCGGCGATGACCCGCCTGCGGAGGCCCGCCTTCACGGGCCGCGAGCCCGATGGCCTCGCGGCCGAGTGCCCTTTCTGACAGGGAGATAGCGCGCATGACGGCACGGCAGTTGATGAAGGAAAGACCCATGGTTCTCCCGCACACGGCGCGCCTGCGGGACGCCGCACGGCTCATCCTGGAGCACCGCTTCCGCAACGTCCCGGTGGTGGACGAGTCCGGCAGGTACCTCGGGGTGGTGAGCGCGAACCGCTTGCTCCAGATGGTCCTGCCGAAGGCTGCCTTCATGGAGCGGTCGGGCATCGACAGCCTGCCCTTCGTCAAGGACACGCTCGCGGATTTCCGGGAGCGGTGGCGGGAGGTCGCCTCCACCCCGGTCCTGGAGTGCCTCGACACGGACCTGGAGACCGTGACCCCGGAGACCTCGATTGCGGAGACCCTGCTCTCGCTGTACCACAATCGCACCAGCTTGCCCGTGGTGGACGCCACGACGATGCGGCTCGTCGGGATCGTTTCGCACTGGAGCGCGGGCGCTGCGATGGTAGGGGAGGGGTCGCCATGAGTCCGGATACCGTCCACTCCGTACAGTCCGTCGTCTTCGGCCTGGATCCGCGCTGGGTCGCGGGGGGGCTGTTCGTCGTCACCTACGCGGTCGTCATGAGCGAGCGCGTGAACCGCGCCATCGTCGCGCTGCTGGCCGCCGGCCTGATGATCTTCGCGGGCATCCTGACCCAGGACGCCGCGATCGACGGGGTGGACTTCAACACCCTGGGCCTGCTGACGGGGATGATGGTCATCGTGGCGGTCACCAAGCGCTCGGGGGTGTTCCAGTACCTGGCGATCTGGTCGGCCAAGAAGGTCCAGGCCCGACCCTGGGGCATCCTGGTGATGCTCACGCTCGTGACCGCACTGCTGTCCGCGTTCCTCGACAACGTCACGACCGTCCTTCTGATCGCCCCCGTCACCCTCCTCATCGCCGAGGAGCTGCGGGTGAGCCCCTACCCCTTCCTGTTCAGCGAGATCTTCGCCTCCAACATCGGCGGCACCGCGACGCTCATCGGCGACCCCCCGAACATCATGATCGGGTCGGCGGTCGACCTCACGTTCAACGACTTCGTGATGAACCTGAGCCCGGTGGTCTTGGTGGTCCTCCTGGTGACGCTGGTGCCCATCTACCTCATCTGGGGCCGGAAGATGCACGCCGAGCCCCAGTATCGGGAGCGGGTGATGAGGTTCGACGAGCGCGAGGCGATCACCGACCCGCGGCTCCTGAAGCAGTCGCTCTCCGTGCTGGGGCTGGTGCTCACTGCCTTCGTGCTGGCCCACCCGCTCCACCTGGAGCCGGCGACCATCGCCATGTTCGGCGGGGCGCTCCTGCTGCTCCTTGCCAACTGGCCTCACGGCGCCGACGAGCAGGCCCGCAACGTCCACCACGCCTTCACCGAGGTGGAGTGGGTGACGATCTTCTTCTTCGTGGGGCTGTTCATCGTGGTGCACGGGCTCGACTCCACCGGGCTGCTGCGGATGCTGGCCGAGTGGCTCGCCGCGGCGACCGGGGGGGACCTGACCGTGACCGCGCTGTCCATCCTCTGGGTCTCGGCCATCGCCTCGGCCGTGGTCGACAACATCCCGTTCGTCGCGACCATGATTCCGCTCATCAAGTCGATGGCGCCGACCTTCGGGGGGCCGGAGGGGTTGATGCCGCTCTGGTGGTCGCTCTCGCTCGGGGCCTGCCTGGGAGGCAACGGGACCCTGGTGGGGGCCAGCGCGAACCTGATCGTGGCGGGCCTCGCGGAACGGGCCGGGCAACCGATCCGCTTCGTTCCGTTCCTGCTCGCCGCTTTTCCCCTGATGCTGCTCTCCATCGTGATCAGCACCGTATACATCTACCTGCGCTATCTCTAGGCGCGGGGGGGCGAGACGTGGGAGCACGGGGCCCCGCAGGGCCGGGGGCGCGGGCCCCGGGGGGTCAGCGGCGCGGGCGCTTCAGGGTGTCCTGCAGCGCGTCGGGCTCGGAGACCACGATCTGGTGGTCTGCGGTCTCGATCCAGCCCCGGCGCCGGAAGCTGGCGATCACCCGGCACAGGGTCTCGGTCGTGAGGCCGAGCATCGACGCCAGCTCCGAGCGCCGGGAGGGGTTCCCGCCGATGGGGAGCGCCGGCTCCTCCGGGTCGTGGTTCGCCAGAAGGTAGGAGGCCACCCGCTGCTCGGCGCTGTGCAGGGAGACGCTGCGGATCTGGCCCACCAGGGCGTGCAGGCTCCGGCTGATGACCGCCAGCATCTGCCAGGTGAGCTCCGGGTGCTGGCGGAGGTGGCGCATCAGCGAGAAGGCGTCGATGGCGACGAGACGGGTGACGTCCAGGGCCACGGCGTTCACAGGGTAACCCTGGCCCGAGAACATCGCCGCCTCCGCGAAGGTCTGGCCTGCCCCGACGAACTCGAGCGCCTTCTCGTGCTGGTCGGAGCCGAGGAGATAGAGCTTGACGAGGCCGCTGATGCAGCAGTACACGGCGCTGCAGGGCTCCCCCTCGCGGAAGAGTTCCTCCTCGGGGCTGAAAGAGGCCAGCCGGGAGAAGCGCGCCACGGCCTCCAGGTGGGCGTCGGGAAACGCCGAGAAGAGGGTGGTGGCGCGCAGGGTCTCCGTCACCAGGGGTATCGGTGTGGTCGTCCCGGAGCCGTTGGGAGCCCTCATCCTCATGGGCCTGAATGGTACCTCGACTGGCCTTTGATGCGGATCAATCGGTCCATTGTCGACCCCACGAGCGGTGGGTCATCCTTCGAACGCAGCCCGATTTGTGTACTTTTTTTGCCTCTGCCGGGAACTTCGGCGGTGTCTGCTTTGTCGAAGGGCGTCGGCCCGGGTGGCGCGGGAGGTCTGCGGGCTTGCAGGGTGTGGCGAGTGCCTGATCGGGGTGAGTCCCCGCTCAGGCCCTTGCACAGAGGAAGGCAGCGGTTCGGGCGGTTTGGACGGGCGCTGCCGGTTGGGTTCACGAGGGGTCGAGCCATGCTACAAAAGAAGTGGGTGCACGTGGCGACGGGCCTGCTTTTCCTCGCCGGCGGCGCAGGGAGCGCCTGGGCGGCGGATAAGCCGGCACCGACACAGACGGTTCCCGCGGCGAGTTCCGGGGCCGTCAAGCCCGTGCAGGAAGAGGTTTGCTACGGGTGTCACGTCCAGATCAAAGAGATGCACGTTGCCGGCAAGCACGCCAGCATCAACTGCGCGTTCTGCCACACGGGAAGTGAGGAGCACATCGCCAAGGGGCCGATGTCCAAGCCGGTCACCCTCACGGGTCACTCCGTGTGCGGCACCTGCCACGCGGACCAGTACGGCTCCTTCCTCGAGATGCAGCTGAAGTCCGCGGCGCGCATCGAGAAGGCTTCCTTCGGAAGCCGGTCGCCGATGTTCGACAAGCTGATCCAGGGCCACGGCTTCGCGTTCGAGCACTGCGAGCCGCGCCAGCACGTGTTCATGTTGATGGATCACCTGATCGTAGACCGCGCCTACGGCGGCCGGTTCCAGCTGAAGAACTGGACCGAGGTCACCAACACGAACGCGGCCTCCAAGGACCTGTGGTCGATCCTGGTGGACGTGGAGCCCTCCACCGACGAGCAGAAGAAGTTCCTCCCGTACTCGGCGACGGCGGCGAACCCGGTCTGCTTGAACTGCAAGACCCAGGACCACATCCTGAAGTGGAAGTACATGGGCGACCCCGATCCTCGCGCCAAGTGGGATCGCACGTCCAAGACGGTGGCCTTCGCGCGTGACCTGAAGCACGGCCTGAACTGCTTCTACTGCCACGACCCGCACTCGACCGCGCCGCGCGTCGTTCGCGACGGCCTGATCCAGGCGGTGGTGGACCGCGGCCTCGGGACCTACCCCTACGACAAGGCGAAGAGCGAGAAGAGCCAGATCAAGAAGGTCATGTTCCGGGACTTCCGGGCCATCGGCCTCCTGAGCCGGCCCGACTCCAACGTCATGTGCGCCCAGTGCCACGTGGAGTACAACTGCAACCCGGGCTTCGACACCCGGACCGGCGAGTACTCCGTGAAGATGGACAGCCAGCTGACCAACTTCTTCCCGTGGGTCAACGTGCTGGACTACAAGGCGACCATGGACAAGGTCTTCTTCCGCGACTTCAAGCATGCGGTGACCGGCGCCCTGATCACCAAGATGCAGCACCCGGAGGCCGAGACCAACTGGGGCAGCAAGCACGAGCGTGCGGGTGTGGAGTGCAAGGACTGCCACATGCCGAAGGTGAAATCGGGCCTGCAGGGCAAGACCTACACTTGGCACGGTCAGCGGAGCGCGAAGTACCAGCTCCACGACACCTGCTCCAAGTGCCATGCCTGGACCGAGGAAGAGGCCGAGTATCAGATCGACAACATCCAGAACATGATCAACGGAAAGATCATCAAGGCGGAGTTCTGGATCTCGCAGTTCATCGATGCCTTCGCGAAGGCCAAGGCCGCGTGCGTGGACGAGGAGACCCTGAAGAAGGCTCGCGACATGCACGAGACCATGCATCCGCTCTGGGAGTGGTGGACTGCCGAGAACTCGGTGGGCTTCCACAACCCGGCGATCGCGCGTGAGTCCCTGACGAAGGCGATCACGCTGGCCCAGGACGGCATGAAGATGCTGAACGAGGCCGCTGCGAAGGCGACGAAGTGCGCCGTGGCCGCGAAGTAATCTAGGCTCGTACCCCTGAAGGACGGGGGGGCCGGCGGATGCCGTGCCCCCCCTTTTTTTGTCGTATCCTCCGGGCTTCCCGGATTCCCCTTCGTCGAGCGGTCCCGAGATGATTCCCGAGCTTGGCCACTTCGCCCTGGTTCTGGCCCTCGTCCTGGCGGTGGTCCAGGGGCTCGTGCCGCTGGCCGGTGCTGCCCGGCGCGACGAGATCTGGATGGGGATGGCCCCGCGGGTCGCCGTGGGGCAGTTCGCCTTCGTGGCACTCGCCTTCGGCGCGCTCGCCTACGCGTTCCTGGTGAACGACTTCTCGGTGGAGAACGTCGCCCACAACTCTTACACCAGACTCCCGACCCTTTACCGCTTCACGGCCCTCTGGGGGTCCCACGAGGGCTCTCTGCTGCTCTGGACCCTGCTCCTCGCGGGTTGGACGGCCGCGGTGGGCCTCGTCGGGCGGCAACTCCCCCGCGACCTGCTGGCACGGGTGATCGGGGTCCTGGGGCTCGTCAGCACCGGCTTCCTGCTTTTCCTGCTGACCACCTCGAGCCCCTTCCGCCGCCTCTCCCCGGCGCCCACGGAGGGTGCCGACCTGCACCCGCTGCTCCAGGATTTCGGCATGGTGGTGCACCCGCCGATGCTCTACCTGGGTTACGTCGGTTTCTCGGTGGCCTTCGCCTTTGCGGTGGCGGCACTGATCGCGGGCCGCATCGACGCGCCCTGGGCGCGCTGGGCACGGCCCTGGACCACCGCGGCCTGGGTCTTCCTCACCGCCGGACTCGCCCTCGGCAGCTGGTGGGCCTACTACGAGCTCGGCTGGGGGGGGTGGTGGTTCTGGGACCCCACGGAGAACGCGGCCCTGATGCCCTGGTTGTCGGGGACCGCGCTCGTGCACTCGCTGGCGGTAGTGCACCGGCGGGGGGCGCTTCGGGTCTGGACCCTGCTGCTCTCGATCACCACGTTCGCCCTGAGCCTCCTCGGCACCTTCCTGGTGCGCTCGGGCGTGCTGTCCTCGGTGCACGCCTTTGCCATCGACCCCGCGCGGGGGGTGTTCATCCTGACCCTGCTGACTCTCGTGGTCGGCGGCCCTCTGCTGCTCTTCGCCCTGCGCGCGCACCGCCTGGCCGGGGCCCGGGGCTTCGCGCCCCTCTCCCGGGAGTCCCTCCTGCTCGCGGGCAACGTGCTGCTGCTCACCGCTACCGCCTTCGTGCTGCTCGGGACGGTCTACCCCCTGGTCCTCGACGCCCTCGGCTTCGGCAAGGTCTCGGTGGGCCCCCCGTACTTCGAGGCGGTGTTCGTGCCGGTGGCGCTGCCGTTCCTCCTGCTGCTGGGACTGGGCCCCCTGACCCTCTGGGGAGAGGACCGCCCGGGTGCGCTGGGGCGGAGGGTCCGGGGCGCGGTGTTCCTGAGCGCAGCCATCGCACTCGGAGCGGGCCTTGCGCTCCACCTCTGGCGTCCCCTGGTCGGGGTCGGTCTCTTGCTCGCCGCCTGGATTGCGGTGACGGCCCTCGGCAACGTGGTGGCGCGCTGGCGCGCCACCCCCGGGGGGGCGTTCGGACGGGCCGCCGCCCCGCCCGCGGGCTTCTACGGCATGACGCTCGCCCACCTGGGCGTCGCCGTGGCCGTGGTCGGCGTCAGTCTCGTCGGTGGCCTCGCCTCCGAGCGCCACGTCCGGATGGCCCCCGGGGACACCGTCAGCCTCGGCGGCTACACGCTGCTCTTCTACGGCGTGGCCCGCGTGGACGGACCGAATTACGTGGCGGCTCAGGCCGCGGTCGAGGTGACGGGCGGGGCGCGGGAGACCTACCTCCTGCGTCCCGAGAAGAGGGTCTACAGCGCCTCGGAGATGACCATGACCGAGGCCGCCATCGACTCGCACCTCACCCACGACCTCTACGTCTCCCTCGGACAGTCGCTCGGCAACGGGGCGTGGAGCGTCAGCGTGTACCTGAAGCCGTTCGTGTCCTGGATCTGGGGCGGTGCCCTGCTCGCCGTCCTGGGCGGGCTGGTGGCCCTGGCAGGCCGGTCGGCCGGGGTCCGGCCCGTCATGGGGGTGCTCCTGGTCGCCTGGCTTGCGGTGGGGGCGTCCTTTGCGCCGGACGCTGGGGCGCGAGAGGCCGAGCCCCTCGCCGACGACCCGGTGATCGAGGCGCGCCTCGTGCGGCTCGCCCAGGAACTGCGCTGCGTGGTGTGCCAGAACGAATCCCTCGCCGGCTCGCGGGCCGACCTCGCCGAGGACCTGCGCCGCGAGATCCGCGACCTCATGCGCGCCGGGCACCCGGACGAGGAGATCGTCGAGTTCCTGGTCCAGCGCTACGGTGAGTTCGTGCTGTACCGTCCCCGGGTCAGGCCGGAGACGTGGCTGTTGTGGTTCGGACCGGCGGTGATTGCCGCTGCGGCAATCACCGGTCTGCTCGCGTACCTGCGTCGCGCCAGGGCCACGGGCGTCCCTCCCGCAGAGGGGGAGACCTCGCCGGCGCAGCAGGAATCCCTTCCCCTCGACCCGGAGTCACACCACTCATGACCATGCCTCGAGAGACCATCCTGTTCTGGGTCCTGGCGGCCGCCCTGGTGGCGGTCGGACTGGCCTTCATCCTGGCGCCTCTCCTGCGCCGGCGCGACGCGGAAGACACCGGCGGCAAGGCCCGGCGGCCCCTCGCGCTCCTGCTGACCGCCCTGGTCCCCGCCGCTGCGATCGGTCTCTACGTCTTCCTGTCGCGGATGGAGCCGCCCCGGCCCGCGGCGGAGCCGGTCCCGGGCGCCAGCGCCGAGGCGACTCCCGCGGTTTCCCCGAGCGAGGCGACGGTGGCCGCCCCCCTGCCCGGTGCTCCCACCGCGACGCTGGAGGGCGCCCCGGTTGCCCCTGCGGAGGGGACCCCAGCCGCTCCCGGGGGGGAGGGCGCGGCCCAGGCGGCCGAGCCCACCCTGACGCAGCTGGAGGCGCGGGTCCAGGAACGGCCCGACGACGGCGAGGGCTGGTTGCTGCTCGGCCAGCGCTACGTGCAGCTCGAGCGCGCCGGGGAGGCCGTGGAGGCCCTGAAGCGCGCGACCGAGCTCCTGCCCGAGAAGGCGGGCGCCTGGTCGGCGTACGCCGAGGCCATGGCCATGGAGCGGGGCACCGACCTCGACGGCGAGCCGATGGCGACCGTGTACAAGGCGCTGGAACTGGACGTGAAGGACCCGAAGGCGCTGGAGCTTGCCGGGCTGTACCACTTCAGCAAGGGCAACTACAAGCAGGCGGGCTTCTACTGGACGCGCCTGCTGCGCGTCCTCCCCGAGGGCACACCCTTCGCCGAGGAGATCGAGTCCGCCGCCCGGGAGGCCCGCCGCCGGGGGGAATCGGGTCTCGGCGTGACGCTCGGAGAGACGCTCGAAGATGCGTTGCCGCGGCAGAGCCCGACGCCCGCGGAGGCCCCGGCGCAGACCCCGTTGCCCCTGCCAACCCCGGCGACGGAATCGCCGCCACCCGCGTCCTGATCCGTTACGCCTCTCCGGCCGAACGGCCGCCGCCAGCCCCTTGCGGCGGCCGTTTTTTCCCAACATCATGCCGCCGCCCGCAGTCCCGGTCCGGCATCCGCCCGAGCCTGTCCTGCGGCGCATTCGAGCACAGGCGCGGACTGGATCGGAGGGGACGGCATGCTGGGCCCAGGCGACAAGGCTCCCGATTTCTCATTGCCGGACACCGAGATGCGCCTGCGCACCCTCGGCGAGTTCGCGGGGCGCAAGCTGGTGCTGTACTTCTACCCCAAGGACGACACCCCGGGGTGTACCCTGATGGCCACGGATTTCAGCGAGCTGCTCGACGAGTTCGAGGCCGCGGGCGCGGCCGTGGCCGGAGTGAGCCCCGACGACTGTTTCAGCCACCAGGCCTTCCGGGACAAGTACGGCCTGAAGGTCACTCTCCTCGCGGACGTGGACCGGGAGGCGTGCGCAAGCTACGGGGTGTACCAGGAGAGGGAGAAGAACGGGCTCAAGGCCATGGCCATCGTGCGGTCGACCTTCGTCGTCGACCCGGATGGGAAGGTCCGCATCGCCGAGTACGGGGTCTCCCCGAAGGGCCACGCGGCGCGGGCCCTGGATTGGGTGAAGGAGATGGGGTGAGAGGGGCGGGGCAGCCCGCCTGCCCGCCGGGGTCGAGCCGATGACCGCTCCGGAGCCCGTCGTTTACCGGGTCGCCGCCGAGGAGCCGGCCGCCCACCGATTCCAGGTTACCTGCACCGTCGCCGACCCGGACCCCGCGGGCCAGCTCTTCCGTCTACCCGCCTGGATCCCGGGTAGCTATCTCGTCCGGGAATTCTCGCGCCACGTGATCGGCTGCCGCGCCGAGGCCGGGGGCAGGCCCGTTGCCGTCCGGAAGGTCGACAAGCAGAGCTGGCGCTGCGCCCCGGTGGCGGGGCCGCTGTCCCTCGTCTACGAGGTCTACGCGCACGACCTGTCGGTCCGCGGCGCCTACCTGGACCCCGACCGGGCCTACTTCAACGGCGCGAGCCTCCTGGTCCACGCCGTGGGGCGCGAGCACCGTCCTTGCCGCATGGACCTGGTCTGGCCCGGAGCCGAAGGGGCGGCGGACTGCCGTGTGGCGACGACGATGCCGCGCGCAGGGGCCGCGCCCCGGGGGCTCGGGACCTACGCGGCGGCCGACTACGACGAGTTGATCGACCACCCGGTCGAGGTGGGCCGGTTCACACTCGTGGAATTCGAGGCCGGCGGGGTCCCCCACGAGGTCGCGATCTCGGGCGTGCACCGCGCGGATTCCGAGCGTCTCGCCCGGGACCTTCGCCGGGTCTGTGAGTGCCACCTCGGTCTCTTCGGCGGCGCCCCGCCGTTCGCGCGCTTTCTGTTCCTGGTCACGGCGGTCGGCGAGGGTTACGGCGGCCTCGAGCACCGCGCCAGCGCGAGCCTGCTCTGCCGGCGGGACGACCTCCCGCAGCCCGGGGAGGAGTCCGTCGGAGAGGGATACCGGACCTTTCTCGGGCTCGCGAGCCACGAATATTTCCACGCCTGGTTGGTCAAGCGGATCCGTCCCGCGGCCTTCACCCCCTACGACCTGACCCGGGAGCAGTACACCACGCTGCTCTGGGCCTTCGAGGGCGTCACCTCCTACTACGACGACCTGGCGCTCGCGCGGGCAGGGGTCATCGAGGCGTCGGACTACCTGCAGCTCCTCGGGGAGACTGCCACCCGTGTGTGGCGCACCCCGGGGCGATTTCGCCAGACGCTCGCGGAGTCGAGCCTCGACGCCTGGATCAAGTTCTACCGCCCCGACGAGAACACCCCCAACGCGGTGGTCAGCTACTACGCGAAGGGGGCCCTCGTGGCCCTCGCGCTGGACCTGACCCTGCGCCAGCGCACGGGGAGCGCGCGGAGCCTGGACGACGTCCTGCGGGCACTCTGGGAGCGTTACGGTCGCGCCGGTGTCGGAGTGCCCGAGGACGGTGTGGAGCGCGAGGCCGAGACGGTGGCCGGGGCGCCGCTCGGGGAGTTCTTCGAGCGGTTCGTGCGCGGCACGCAAGACCCGCCGTTGGCCGAGCTGCTCGCCTGGGTGGGTGTCGATTTCCGCCTGCGGGCTGCCGAGTCGGCGGAGGACCGGGGTGGGAGACCGGCGAGCGGCCCGGTGCGTGCCGAGCGCCCCGCACTGGGGGTCCGTACGGAGGCTGCGGAGGGTGGAGCGCGCCTGACACACGTGTACGATGGAGGCGCCGCCCAGGCTGCAGGCCTCTCCGCCGGCGACCTGGTGGTGGCCCTGGACGGGTTGCGGGTGAGCCACGGGACCCTGGACCGGGCGGTGGCCCGATACCCGGTCGGAAGCCGGGTCCAGGTCCACGCCTTTCGCCGGGACGAGCTCGTCGAGCGGTCCGTGACGCTCGCGCAGGCCCCCCTCGACACCTGCGTCCTCACCCTGCGGGAGGATGTGGACGAGGCGACGCGCGAGCGCCGCGGCGCCTGGCTCGGGGTGGGTCGGCCCGCCCGCTGAGGGGTGTGACCGGCGGGAGACAGACGACCGGCCGAGCCCGTTCCCGGGGACCCGGCCGAGGAGGGAGAGCGTGTCCGACACGACCCCTGAGCGCCGCGACGTCCTGGTGTCGCTGCGGGGTGTGCACAAGGGCTACCGGGAGGGCGACCGGGAGCGGGTGGTCTTCGCCGGCCTGGACGCCGAGATCGAGCGGGGGCGGGTGACGGTCCTCCTGGGGCGCAGCGGCACCGGCAAGTCGACACTCCTCAACCTGGTGAGCGGCATCGACCTGCCGGACGCCGGAGAGGTCCTCGTGGACGGCCGGAGCCTGACCGCGCTCGGGGAGCGGGAGCGCACCCTGTACCGCCGGCGCCACATCGGCTTCGTCTTCCAGTTCTTCAATCTGGTCCAGACCCTGACCGTGCGCGAGAACCTGCGCCTGCCCCTGGAGTTGAACGGGGTGCGCGGGGCCCAGGCGGAGTCCGCCGTCACGGCCCGTCTGGAGCAGGTGGGGCTGGCCGACCGGGGGGAGAGTTTCCCCGATCAGCTCTCCGGGGGGGAGCAGCAGCGGGTTGCCATCGCGCGGGCGCTGGTGCACGACCCGCTGCTGCTCCTCGCCGACGAGCCGACCGGGAATCTGGACGGGGAGACGGGGCGGGGGGTGCTGGAATTACTGGCGCGCCTCGTCCATGGAACCGGCCGCACGCTGGTCATGGTGACCCACAGCAGCGAGGCGGAGGCCTACGCGGACCGCTGCCTGGTCCTGGTGGACGGACGCCTGCAGGAGCGGGAGCGGGGGGCGGTGTGAGCCCGTTGCTCGGTGTCGCCGTCTGGCGCCACGCCCTGCGACACCCCGTGCAGCTCGCCCTGGCGGTGCTCGGCATCGCGCTCGGGGTGGCCGTGGTCGTGTCCATCGACCTTGCCAACGGGAGCGCCCTGCGGGCCTTCGAGCTCTCCGCCGAGGGGCTCGCCGGGCGGGCGACCCACGCCATCGAGGCGGGCCCCGCCGGGTTCCCCGAGCAGGTCTACGTGGACCTGCGCCTGGGCGCCCGCGTGCCCGCCGCACCGGTGGTCCAGGGGCACGTGGCGCTGCTCGACCACCCGGGCCGTGCGCTCCTCCTGCTGGGCGTGGATCCCTTCGCGGACCACCTGGTGCGCTCGTTCGTGGCCGGACCCGGGGAGGCCCGAGCGGGGCACCTGCCGGCCCTGCTCACGCAGCCGGGGGCGGTCCTGCTGTCGGTCCCCCTGGCGCGGGCTCTCGGCGTCGGCAAGGGCGACCGGCTGGCCCTGAGAGCCGCGGGGCTGCGGGTGGCGGTCACCGTGGTGGGGCTCCTGGAGCCGGCGGACGAGCTGGCGCGCCAGACCCTGGAGGGCGTCATGGTCGCCGATGTGTCCACCGCCCAGGAGGTGCTGGGGCTGGTGGGGCGCCTGTCCCGGATCGACCTCGCCCTGGGCCCCGATGGCCCGGGTGACCTGGAACGGGTGCGGGCCCTGCTTCCGCCCGGGGTGAGCCTGGGGCCGGCCGGGTCCCGGGCCACCGTGCTCGACCAGATGACGCGCGCCTTTCGCCTGAACCTGACCATGCTGAGCCTGTTGGCCCTGCTGGTCGGGGTCTTCCTCATCTACAACACCATGACCTTCTCCGTGGTCCAGCGCCGGGCCCTGTTCGGAACGCTCCGTGCGCTCGGCGCCACCCGGGGCGAGGTCTTCGCCGCCGTGCAGGGCGAGGCGCTGCTCGTGGGCGCCGTGGGCACCGCTCTCGGGCTCATGCTCGGGGTGGTCCTCGCGGACGCCTTCCTCGCCCTCGTCACGCGCACGATCAACGACCTCTACTTCACCCTCCACGTGCGCGCCGTGCACGTGGAGTGGCTGTCGCTGGCCAAGGGGGTGGCGCTGGGGGTCCTGGCGACCGCGGCCGCGGCGGCCCTGCCGGCCCGCGAGGCGACCCGCATCCCGCCCCGGGCGACGCTGGCGCGATCCACCCTCGAATCCGGCGTACGGCGCCGACTGCCGGCCGCCGCGCTCGCGGGAGCGGGGATGCTGGGTGCGAGCGCCGCCCTGCTGGCCCTGCCGGGTCGCAGCCTCGCCGTGGGCTTCCTCTCGCTCTTCGGGGTGATCCTGGGCTTCACGCTTCTCACTCCCGGCGCCCTGGTCCTGGTGCTGCGCCCCCTGCCGGCGTGGCTCGGGCGCGCCGGCAGCGTGCTCGGCCCGCTCGCGGTCCGGGGTGTCTCCGCGG
The DNA here is from genome assembly GCA_937867305.1 of uncultured Ectothiorhodospiraceae bacterium. Classification (GTDB taxonomy): domain Bacteria; phylum Pseudomonadota; class Gammaproteobacteria; order JAABTG01; family JAABTG01; genus JAGNLM01. The sequence goes on from CALMKJ010000201.1 coordinate 39,039, forward strand.
GGCTGAGCCGCACCGGCGTGGCGGTCGCGGCGCTCATGGTCGCCGTGGCTACGACCGTGGGCGTCGGGGTCATGGTCGACAGCTTCCGGCGCAGCGTGGCCGTGTGGCTCGAGCAGACGCTTCGGGCGGACATCTACGTGTCGGCGCCCACCGCCATGTCCGCCCGCGGCGGCGGCAGTCTCGACCCGCGCCTGCTGCCGCGCCTCGCCGCGGTTCCCGGGGTCGAGGGCACCAGCACCGCACGCACGCGCGAGGCGCTCTCGTCGCTCGGGCCGATCAAGCTGAGCGCCTACTCCCTGAACCCGTCCAGCCGGCGGGGCTTCCGTTTTCTCGAGGGTGAGCCGGCCACGGTGTGGCCCGAGCTCGAGGAGCAGGAGCGGGCCATCGTCTCCGAGTCCTTCGGTTACCGCCACGGAGTGGGGCGGGGCTCGCGGATCACGCTCACCACGGACCGGGGCGAGCGTGAGCTCACCGTGGCCGGGGTGTACCGGGACTACGGATCGGACCGGGGGGTGGTGGCAGTGAGCCGCCGGACCTACGACCGGTACTGGGACGACCCCGGCGTGGCGGCCATCGGGCTGTACGCCGGAAGGAACGCCGACCTGGCCGCGCTCCTGTCCGAGGTCCGCGCCGTGGTGGGGGTGGACGACGCGGTGGTCGTCCAGTCCAACCGCGACCTGCGCCAGGCTTCGCTCGCGGTATTCGACCGCACCTTCGCGATCACCTACGCGCTGCGGGGACTGGTCACCCTGGTGGCCTTCGTGGGTGTCCTGAGCGCTCTGATGGCCCTCGAGCTGGAGCGGGGCCGGGAGGTCGCCATCCTGCGGGCCATCGGCGCGACCCGCGGCCAGGTCTGGGGCCTGGTGCTGTCCCAGACCGGGCTGCTGGGCACGCTCGCGGGGCTCTTCGCCGTTCCTCTCGGCCTCACCCTCGCGCTCATCCTGATCCGGGTGATCAACTGCCGCTCCTTCGGCTGGACGCTCGACGTGCACCTGGACCCCTGGCTTCTGGTCCAGGCGGTCGCCCTCGCGGTGGTGGCCGCGATCGCGGCGGGCCTCTACCCGGCCCGCCGGATGGCCGGCACGTCACCGGCACGGGCGCTGCGCGAGGAGTGACGGCGAGAGGCCCCCGCCCCGGGCCGGCGCGCCTGCGTACGCGCGGCTAGGGCAGGAGGTCCAGCAACCGCTTCGCCTCCGCCTTCCAGGCTGCCTCGCCGGCCCCCGCGATCGCCGCCTCCAGCTCCTGGCGCGCGCGGGCCATGTCTCCCGAGCGGGCCAGGGCAGCCCCCAGGTGGTACCGGATCTCCGCCTCCCGCGGAGCCTTCTCCGCCGCCTGGCGCAGGAGCTGTACACCCTGTTCCACCTGCCCCTGCTGCACCCGGATCCAGCCGACGGTGTCCAGGATGGCGGGGTTCTCCGGGGCCTCGGCCAGGGCGCGCTGCGCGAGGTCCGCCGCCCGCGGGTCCTTCGATTCGAAATAGAGCCAGGCCAGGTTGTTGAGCGCTACGGCGTTCTTGGGCTGCTGCGTGACCAGGAGCTCGTATTCCTTCACCGCCGCGTCCCGCGCGCCCGAGGCCTGGAGCGAGCTCGCGAGCCCCAGGCGCACCGCGCCGTCCTGGGGGTGCTGGGCCAGCCAGTCGCGCATCGCCTGCAGGCCGCCGGTCTCGTCGCCCGCGGCCCGGCGGGCCTGGGACAGCTTCAGCACCAGGTCCGCGCCGCCCCCCTTGGCCAGGGCGTCCTGGTAGGCCGCCACGGCCTCGGCCGGTTGTCGGGAGGCAAACAGCATGTCCCCCTCGAGACCCGGGCCCGCGGGGGACGCGGGGTAGAGGGTCTTCAGCCGCTCGACCCGCTCGCGGGCCGCCTCGGGCTTCCCTGCGGCGATGTCCAGGCGCCCGAGCCCCAGAAGCGCCCCCGCGTGCTTGCCCTCGGAGAGTTCCAGGGCGCGGGAGAACGAGGCGCGGGCCTCGTCCCGCTTGCCGGTCCCGAGCTGCGCGGCAGCGAGGCGGGCGTGCAGGTCGGGGGTCTTCACGCCCTTCGCTACCAGGGCCCCGAAGGTGCGCGCCGCATCGGCCGGATGGCCCGACAGCAGCTCGGTCTGGCCCTGCAGCCCCAGCGCGACGGTGTTCTCGGGGGCGAGCTTGATCGCCTCCTGCGTCACCTCGACCGCCTTCGCGAGAGGGCCGTTGTCGAGATAGTAGGCGGCGAGCATCAGCCGAGGCTCCAGGGCGCTCGGGTGGTGCTGGCGCGCCCGCTCCAGGAGCTCCACCGCGCGCGCCCCTTCGTTCGCCTCGCCGGCCAGCCGGGCGAGGCCGACCAACGCCTGCACGTTGTGCTCGTCGCGGGAGAGTACGGACTCGTAACGGGCGCGGGCGGCGTCGCGCTTGCCCTCCCGCACGTCCAGCTGAGCCAGGTTGAGGGCGGCCGGCGCGAAGCTCGCCGAGACCCTCAGGGCCTGCTCGAAGGCGGACCGGGCGCTGGCTGTGTCCTGCTTCGCCAGGTAGGCCGCGCCGACGAGATTGTGGGTCAGGGGGTTCTCGGGCTGGCGCTCGGCAAGCCTGCGCGCCGCGGCCAGGGCCTCGTCGGTCTGGCCCTGGCGCAGGTGGGTCAGCACCAGCAGGACCTCGGCCTGCCCCGTGCCGACGCCGAGGTCGACCGCCGACTGCAGTTCGGCCACGGCCTCTTTGGCCTCGCCGGCGGCCAGGTGAGTCAGGGCGAGCTGCGTGCGGATGGCCGCGACGTCGGGCGCCAGCTGGCTCGCCTGGGTCAGGTACTCCTCCGCTCGGGCGGCGTCGCCCTTGCGCAGGTGGGCCGTGCCGAGGAGTGCGAGGAGCTGCGGATCCCCGGCGGCCTCCTTCGCGGCCGGGGCGAGCGCCTCGAGGGCCCGGTCGGGCTCGTTGCGGGCGAGCCGCACCGCCGCCAGGAGCTTGCGCGAGGCCATGTGGTCCGGGACCGCGGCGCTGTAGCGGGAGAGGTGCTCCTCGGCCTGCTCGAGCCGGCCCTCGGCGTAGTCCACCGTCCCGAGCAGCAGGAGGCTCGGCAGGTGGTCGGGGACGACCCGCAGTACGTCACGCAAGGCTTCCTGGGCCCCGCCCATGTCCTTGCGCTGGTAGGCGACCGCCCCCCGCAGGTAGTTGGCGAGCGGCTCCTGGGGCGAGTGCTTGCGCACCTGCTCCACCTGCGCCGAGGCCCCGTCCAGGTCCCCGCGGGCGAGCCTGGCGCGGGCAAGCGCGAGACGGGCGGTCGTGTTGCGCTCTCCGCCCACTTCGAGGGCCTTCGCGAAGGCCGCCTCGGCACCCTCCAGATCCCGGCGGGCCAGCAGCAGCTCGCCGCGCAGCAGCAGGGCCCGGAGGTCGTCGGGGTTCTTCTCCAGGGCCAGAGTCACCTGCTTTTCCGCATCCTCCGTGCGACCCTCGGCGAGGGCGAGGCTGGCGAGACCCAGACGCGCGGCGGCCAGGCCGGGCTCGGTCTCCAAGGCCCGGTTGAAGGCGGCGCGGGACTCCTCGCGCCGCCCGAGGCCGAGGTGGGCCTCGCCCTGCAGGACCAGCACCCGCGCCGAGGGCGGGTCGGCCGGTGCCCTCGCCAGCTGGTCCAGGGCCTCCTGGTACTTGCGTTCCAGCAGCAGGGCGCGGGCGAGCGTGACGGGCAGGTCGGGGTCGGAGGCCCCGAGGCGCCCCGCGCGCGCCAGCTCCTTCTCGGCCCCGGCGCCGTCGCCGAGGTCGAGGTAGACCTTGCCGAGCAGCAGGCGCGCCTGGGGGTTCTCGGGCTCCTTCTGCAGGGCGTTCTTCAACTCGATGACCGAGGCACTGAGGTCCCGCTTGTCCACGAAGGCCCGGGCGCGGTCGACGTGCTCGGCAGCCGTGGGCCCCGCGTCACAGGCGGGCAGGGCGAGGGCGAACAGGACGGGGAGGGCGAGGCTCTGGCGTAGGCTCGGGGTGCGCGGCATCGGTCTCTCTCGCTGTGCGGGGGGACGCCGGCAGACGCCGACGGGATCCCCACGGACGTGACTCGGCGGTCGGCGGAAGCCGACCCCATCCGCATGGATAGCGTCCGGTGCGGGAGAGGATACACCCGAGGTTCGTCGCCGCTGAGTGGGGCGGCGAGCCGGACTCCTGCCCCGAGGGGGCCGTCCCTGGACCCCGAACGGACTCGGGTACTACCGGAGAGAGGGTGGTTCCGGGGAGTGACCGGTTGGGGGGCACCCCCCCACGAGGA